>NZ_JARWBG010000026.1:0-100793 GCF_029846775.1 Streptomyces chengmaiensis | reverse complement strand
CGCCGAGGCCGGGCCGGCCGCCGCCCGCCGGCGCGGCGGGCGCGCCGGGGCCGCCCTTGCCGCCTGCACCGGGCTTGCCGCCGGGCTTCTTGCCGCCGTGGGCGACGTCGACGGGGAGCATGACCAGCGCGGTCGTGCCGCCCGAGTCGGAGGGACGGAGCTGGATGCGGATGCCGTGTCGCAGGGACAGCCGGCCGACCACGAACAGACCCATGCGGCGGGAGACCGAGACGTCCACGGTGGGCGGCGACGCCAGCCGCTCGTTGATCGCGGCCAGGTCCTCGGGGGAGAGGCCGATGCCGGTGTCGTGGATCTCGACGAGCACCCGGCCGTCGGGCAGCGCATGACCGGTGACCTTGACCTTGGTCTGCGGGGAGGAGAACGACGTCGCGTTCTCCAGCAGCTCGGCGAGGAGGTGGACGAGGTCGTTGACGACGCGGCCGGCGACTTCGGTCGCCGGGACCGACGCCAGTTCGATGCGCTCGTACTGCTCCACCTCGGAGGCGGCGGCGCGGAGCACGTCGACCAGCGGGACGGGGCGCGTCCAGCGCCGGCCGGGCTCTTCACCGGCCAGAACGAGGAGGTTCTCGCCGTTACGGCGCATACGGGTCGCGAGGTGGTCCAGCTTGAAGAGCGACGACAGCTGGTCCGGGTCGGCCTCGCGGGACTCCAACTCGGAGATCAGCGAGAGCTGGCGCTGGATCAGACCCTGGCTCCGGCGCGAGAGGTTGGTGAACATCGCGTTGACGTTGCCCCGCAGCAGGGCCTGCTCGGCGGCGAGGCGGACCGCCTCGCGGTGCACGTCGTCGAAGGCCGCGGCCACCTGGCCGATCTCGTCACGGGAGTGCACACCGACGGACTCCACGGAGGTGTCCACGTCCTGCGGGTCCGCCTCCGAGAGCTGCTTGACCAGCTCGGGCAGCCGCTCCTGGGCGACCTTGGTGGCCGTGTCCTGCAGCCTGCGCAGCGAGCGGATCATGGACCGCGCGACGACGAACGCGCCGACGAGGGACACGCCGAGGACGACGAGGATCAGCGCACCGTTGATGATCGCTTCCTGCTGCGACTGCTCGCGCAGCTCACGCGCCTTGGCCTCCATCTGGCCCAGCAGCGTGGCCTCGATGGTCCGCATGGCGTTGATGCGGACCGAGTAGTCGTCGGTCCAGTCCAGGTGCGAACGCTTCTTCTGGTCCTGCTGCTTCAGCAGACCGTTCCGGTTGTCCAGCACACGCTTGGCGTACAGCTCGGACGCGGTGATGGTGGGGTTGCCGCTGTCCAGCGTCGCGGTCAGCTCCTCGGCGTTGCCGCCGACCGACTCGTAGATGGACTTGAACGCCTTGAGCTGGGTGTCGCCGTTCTCGAGAGCCGCCTTGCCGTAGAGGCGGTCGTTCTCGCTCAGACCCGGTCCGTTGGAGTCACTGCCCGCCGGGAGGGCCGCGGCGATGATGGCACGCTGGATGGACGCGTACTCCTTGGCGGCGGAGAAGGCCGCCAGCGCACGCGTGCGCTTGATCATCTCCGGGTTGGAGGTGGCCTGCGCCATGTCCTGCGAGAGGCTCAGCAGCGACTCGACCAGCCGGCTGTAGCTCTCCACCGTCATCGACGGCGGGGTGTCGTCGGTGTATGCCGACTGGCGGATCTTCTCCAGGCCGCGGACCTGGACGGCGATCTGGTTGGCGTTGGCGCGGATGGCCTCCAGCGCCGCGTCGTCGCCCGCGTTGGGGATGTCGCGGGTGGCGTCGAGGAAGCTCTTCTTGGCGCGGTCGGTCGCGGTGCGGGGACCGGTGACCTTGAAGTCGTTGGGGTTGGCGCCGTTGGCGAGGGGACCGGCCGACAGGTCACGCTCCGTCTGGAGCGCCTGGGCGAGCTGGGTCGCCTCCTTGGTCATGGTGGTGAGCAGCTGCATATGGTCCAGCTGCTTCATGTCCTCCATGGACTCGTTGATACGGAGTCCGCCCAGCGTGGTCGCCGCGACGACCGGCAGGGTGAGCAGGGACACCAGACGGGTGCTGATGCGCCAGTTGCGCAGGGCTATTCGTGACCCGGTGTCCGCGGGCCGCTTCGGAGCGGACGCCTCAGCGGGCCCGTCTCCCTGCCCTCCTTGGGCTCCCTGGGGCGCCGACGCTCCGGGGCGGGCGGCGCGCTCGCCGCCGTCGCCGGGCGCTGACTGACCCTGGTTCTGGGTGTGCTGGGGCGAGGTGCCGCGGTCGGCACCGCCGCGCGGCTCCTGTTCCGCCGCAGCGTCTCCTCGACTCTGGCGGGCCTGGGGGGAACCCATGCCATCCCTCTTGAAACGTCCCTGCACTAGCGTCGCAACCTCTGGACCAGGCGTCCCCCCGCGCGAACGGCGGGACGGTGTCGGCGTCGTGGGGCGACGGTGCGCGCCCCAATCGGTGGTCGTGAGTGACCGGCGCAGCTCCCCCTTTCCCGCCGCCGCTCGGCGCTGCGTTGCGCCTCTTGCGCGCCGATCTGAGACCTGCGGCGGTGCGTGGAATTCCAGCACAGTGCCGGATCTCCAACAAGAGCCGGGGACCCGTCTGTGACCTGGGTGACGCGATGTGATCGATATGTCACAAGCAGTGTAAATCGTTCATGGGCGAAAGCGGACTTTTCCCTACGAGCCAGCAGGGTGTGCGGGGTGTCCCAGTCGCCATGATCAGGAGCGGAATGCTGGCTTCGGGTGCGCAATGTCCGATTCGCCGGTGAAGATCCAGTGTCGGAATTGCCGGGATCGCTCAATAATTCGTGAGGAAACTCACACGCCGATCGTCGCCTCTTCCAGGTATTGGGGGGCAACCGGATGTTTAGCCTGGTGCCGCTTTACGATTGCCCGCTCTCTGTAAAGGCCCGATAGCGCACATGAAGACGACGATGATGTTCCGCAACATAGCCAACCCCCGTCGCACCACCCTCGCGCACCTCGAGGACGCGGAGGAACTGCAGACGCCGGAGCAGCCGGAGCACCCGCTCGATCTTCCCACCCAGACAGCCAACCCCCGCCGCACGGTCCTCATGGACGCGCCTGTTTCCTGACGTGGCTCGGTCCTCACCCAGCTACCTCCCCCAGACTCCGTCCGGGGGTACCCCCATGGAGGTGCCCCCACGGGGCGCTTTGGCGTCTGTCGACGGTTGATCATGCTCGGTCCTCCCCAGACTCCGTCCGGGGGTACCCCCACGTTCCTCGGGACCTGCGCGTTCCCCCAGCCACCGCTGGGCGGCGCCCCCACCTTTCGACACCTGCGCGCACCTTCGGCTCACTCGCCCCTGGGCGAGTCGTAGCTTGTGAGCCGGTGGTCCGGGCGAGCCGCGGTCGTACCGGCGGATGTACAGCACGTTAGCCTGGAGCGTCAGTTTCAACGCTCGCGCAGGCGCGGGCCGCAGCAGCAAGAAGACAAGAAGAGGGGCATCCGCATCCCGTGCGCATCGCCAGGTTCTCCATCGACGGCAATGTCGCCTTCGGTGCGGTCGAGGGCGACGGCACCGGCGACCCGGCCGGTCTCGTCCTCGACATCATCAAGGGCATTCCCTACGCCGACTTCGAACTCTCCGGCACCAAGGTCCCGCTGAGCAAGGTCCGTCTGCTGCCGCCCGTGCTGCCCAACAAGGTCGTCGCCATCGGCCGCAACTACGCGGAGCACGCGGCCGAGCTGGGCAACGAGGTGCCCGAGGTCCCCGTCGCCTTCTTCAAGCCCACCACATCGGTGATCGGCTCCGGCGACGCCATCGAGTACCCCTCCTTCTCCCAGGAGCTGCACCACGAGGCCGAGCTGGCCGTCGTGATCGGCCGGATGTGCCGCGATGTCCCGCGCGAGCGGGTCAAGGACGTCGTGTTCGGCTTCACCTGCGCCAACGACGTCACCGCGCGCGATGTCCAGAAGCGCGAGAAGCAGTGGGCCAGGGCCAAGGGCTTCGACACCTCCTGCCCGCTCGGCCCCTGGGTGGAGACCGGCATCGACCTGGCGGCCGCGCACGACCTCACCATCCAGTGCACGGTCAACGGCCAGCAGCGCCAGCTGGGGCGTACGAGCGACATGATCCGCTCCATCGAGGACCTGGTCGTCCACCTCACCGAGGCCATGACGCTGCTCCCCGGCGACGTCATCCTCACCGGCACCCCCGCCGGGGTCGGCCCCCTCAACGTCGGCGACGAGGTCGCCGTCACCATCGAAGGCATCGGCACTCTCACCAACAAGGTGATCAAGCGTGGCTAACAACAAGGTGATCAAGCGTGGCTAACGCGAACGTCCGCGTACGTTTCTGTCCCTCGCCGACCGGCAACCCCCATGTGGGGCTGGTCCGCACCGCCCTGTTCAACTGGGCGTTCGCCCGGCACCACGGCGGGACCATGGTGTTCCGCATCGAGGACACCGACGCGGCCCGCGACTCGGAGGAGTCGTACCGGCAGCTCCTGGACTCGCTGCGCTGGCTGGGCCTGGACTGGGACGAGGGCCCCGAGGTCGGCGGACCGCACGCGCCCTACCGCCAGTCGCAGCGGATGGACGTCTACCGGGACGTCGCGCAGAAGCTGCTCGACGGCGGCTACGCCTACCCCTGCTACTGCACCGCCGAGGAACTCGACGCCCGCCGTGAGCTGGCCCGCCGCGAGGGCCGGCCGTCCGGTTACGACGGCCAGTGCCGAACGGTGACGCCCGAGCAGAAGGCGGTGTACGACGCCGAGGGCCGTGAGCCGATCATCCGCTTCCGGATGCCCGACGAGCCGATCACCTTCACCGACCTGGTCCGCGGCGAGCTGACCTTCACCCCGGACAACGTGCCCGACTACGGCATCGTCCGCGCTACCGGCGCCCCGCTGTACACGCTGGTCAACCCGGTCGACGACGCGCTGATGGAGATCACCCACGTGCTGCGCGGCGAGGACCTGCTGTCCTCCACCCCGCGGCAGATCGCGCTCTACAAGGCGCTGATCGAGCTGGGGATCGCCAAGGAGATCCCCGCCTTCGGCCACCTGCCGTACGTCATGGGCGAGGGCAACAAGAAGCTCTCCAAGCGCGATCCGCAGTCCTCGCTCAACCTCTACCGGGAGCGCGGCTTCCTGCCGGAGGGCCTGCTCAACTACCTCTCGCTGCTCGGCTGGTCCTTCTCCGCCGACCAGGACGTCTTCTCCGTCGCCGAGCTGGTCGAGAAGTTCGACGTCGAGGACGTCAACGCCAACCCGGCCCGCTTTGACCTCAAGAAGGCCGAGGCGATCAATGCCGACCACATCCGACGCCTGGACGAGAAGGCATTCGTCGAGGCCTGCGAGCCCTGGCTGAAGGCCCCGTACGCCGACTGGGCCCCCGAGGACTTCGACCGGGCGGCCTGGGAGGCGATCGCCCCGTACGCGCAGACCCGGCTGACCGTCCTGTCGGACATCACGGCCAATGTCGACTTCCTCTTCCTGAAGGAGCCGGCAGAGGACGAGGCGTCCTGGGCCAAGGCGATGAAGGGCGACCCGGCCGCCCTGCTGACGACGGCTCGCGCCAGGCTGGAGGCGGCCGACTGGTCCAGTCCCGACTCGCTCAAGGACGCCGTCCTCAAGGCGGGCGAGGAGCACGGCCTCAAGCTGGGCAAGGCCCAGGCCCCGGTCCGCGTCGCGGTCACCGGCCGCACGGTGGGGCTGCCGCTCTTCGAGTCCCTCCAGATCCTCGGCAGGGACCGCACCCTGGCCCGGATCGAGGCGGCCCTGTCCAAGCTGGCCGGGTAACCGTCCGTTCGCACGAAGGGCCCGGAAGCCGCCATGCCTTCCGGGCCCTTCGCGGTTCCCCCGCGAGCGGCCCGCCCCGGCGGTACGGTCGCGCTATGGCCATCCGCGGGGTTCTCTGGGACATCGACGACACGATCTTCGACTATGCGAGCGCGGACCGAGCGGGCATGCAGCGGCACCTCGCGGCGGAAGGGCTGGCAGGGGAGTACGGCTGCGTGGAGGAGGCGCTCGCCCGGTGGCGGGAGGCCACGACCCTGCACTGGAGACGCTTCGAGGCGGGCGGGGTCGGCTTTGAGGAGCAGCGCAGGGACCGGGTCCGGGACTTCCTCGGCGCGCAGGGGATGACCGACGCCGAGGCCGACGGCTGGTTCGGGCGCTATGTCGCGCACTACGAGGCGGCCTGGGAGCTGTTCCCGGACGCACTGCCGGTGCTGGAGGCGCTGGCGGGGGAGTACCGGCAGGGTGTGCTGTCCAACTCCTCCCTGCACAACCAGCAGCGGAAGCTCACCGTCCTGGGGGTGCGCGACCGCTTCGAGACCGTGTTGTGCGCGGCGGAGCTCGGTGTGGCCAAGCCCGCCCCGGAGGCCTTCCACGCCGCCTGTGAGGAGCTCGGGCTGCCCCCGGGGGACGTCGCCTACGTCGGAGACCAGCCGGACATCGACGCCGGCGGGGCGGTCGCGGCCGGTCTCACCGGCATCTGGCTGGACCGCGCCGGTATCGGCGGGCGTCCGGAGCTGGTCCGGATCACCGGCCTCGACGAGCTGCCCGGCCTGTTGCGGGCGGATACCCGTTTTGGAGCGCCGTCCACCTTCGGGTAATGTTCTTCCTGCGCCGCCCGAGAGGGCCGAGAGGTCCGGCGGGAAGCGTAAGCCAAACAAAATCCCCACTGGGGGTTGAGTTTTGNCGGCGGGAAGCGTAAGCCAAACAAAATCCCCACTGGGGGTTGAGTTTTGGTGGCCTATGGTGTAATTGGCAGCACGACTGATTCTGGTTCAGTTAGTCTTGGTTCGAGTCCAGGTAGGCCAGCTCGCAGAGCTCATCTGCAAAGCCCCCGTTGTGTAGCGGCCTAGCACGCTGCCCTCTCAAGGCAGTAGCGCCGGTTCGAATCCGGTCGGGGGTACAGATCCTTCCCGTGTGATCATCTGGGTCGCTCCCGATGCATCTCTCGACGCAGGATCGCCAGGGCCCCCGTTGTGTAGCGGCCTAGCACGCCGCCCTCTCAAGGCGGTAGCGCCGGTTCGAATCCGGTCGGGGGTACCAACTGGTCTAAACCACCAGTGGCCTATGGTGTAATTGGCAGCACGACTGATTCTGGTTCAGTTAGTCTTGGTTCGAGTCCAGGTAGGCCAGCAGGTCTTTCGAGATCTTGCCCCCGTTGTGTAGCGGCCTAGCACGCCGCCCTCTCAAGGCGGTAGCGCCGGTTCGAATCCGGTCGGGGGTACCAACTGGTCTAAACCACCAGTGGCCTATGGTGTAATTGGCAGCACGACTGATTCTGGTTCAGTTAGTCTTGGTTCGAGTCCAGGTAGGCCAGCAGGTCTTTCGAGATCTTGCCCCCGTTGTGTAGCGGCCTAGCACGCCGCCCTCTCAAGGCGGTAGCGCCGGTTCGAATCCGGTCGGGGGTACGTGACGAAGAGGCCCTCCCCGTCAGGGGAGGGCCTCTTCTGTCTTCCCTCGGTCTTCCCCGGCTCCTGGTCTTTCCCGGCTCCGTGCTCAGCCGAAGCGGCGGTGCGACTCCTCCGCCTCCGCCATCCGGCGCAGGCCGAGCAGCACCGGCTCGTACAGCACGGTGAGCGCGACCGCCGCCTCGACCTGCTCCTCCTCGCGCTCGTACTCCTCGACCAAATCAAGGTCCGCGACCGCGAGTTGGCCGGCGCTGCGGGCGTACGGCAGCAGGTGGGCGGTGTCGCAGGGGTAGCCGAGCCGGTGCAGCGCCGCGACGGCGGCCACCAGCATCCGGTACGCCGGCGACTCGTCGCCCACCTCGCGGCCGAAGTCCCAGCCGGCGCGCTCCAGCAACTCGTCGACGGCACCGCGGGCGGCGACGGCGGCGGGGTCGCCCTCGTCGGGCTCCGGCCCGTGCGGCAGCGCCCAGACCGCGGCGCCCAGGCGCATGTGGTGGTCGAGCGCGTCGTCGCCGAGGGCGGCGAGCACCTCGCGGGCCGTGGCCACCGGCATCCGCCCCACCTGGATCAGCGCCCGCACCAGTCGCAGCCTGCGCAGATGCTCCTCGGTATACGCCGCCTGGGTCGCGGTGATCCGCCGGCCCGGCGGGAGGAGACCCTCGCGCAGGTAGTACTTGATCGTCGCCGGGGAGACCCCGCTGCGTTCGCTGAGCTCCGCGAGTTTCATCATGCGCTTGCACCCCCTCTTAGATAGTGGCACTATCTAAGCATGGATAGCGACGCTATCCAATGGCCGGCAGTCGCCACGAAGGGGACCGAGCGATGAGCGACGTCAAGCGGAACGAGCCGATCGAAGGCCGGATGACCGCCGCATCCGAGGGCGGTGTGACCGTCTTCCTGATCGGCATGCGGATCAACAACTTCCGGGCGGTGCGCAGCTGGTGGCCGGTGTTCACCGCCATGCCGAAGATGATCAGGGAGCTGACGAGGGAGAAGGGCCGTGGCCTGCTGGGCCTCCAGCCGCTGCTGGGCGGCCCCCGGCTGCTGTACGTCGTCCAGTACTGGGAGTCCGAGGAGAAGCTGCTCGCCTACGCCTCGGACCGCGACGGAGAGCACAGGCCCGCGTGGGCGGCGTTCAACCGCCGGATGCGTGAGGGGCGAGGCAACGTGGGTTTCTGGCACGAGACCTATGTCGTGCCGGCCGGCTCCTACGAGTCGATCTACCTGAACATGCCGGAATTCGGCCTGGGCAAGGCCACCGGGGTGATCCCGGTCGCCCGCCGGGGCGACCGCGCCGCGGACCGCCTCACGGCGAAGCCCGCGGGCTGACCTTGCGGCGGTCGGCTCGTGGAGCCCGAGGGCTGCTGGGGCGGATCTTGCCCCTGCCCGCCCCCTTCCCGAAACCGGGGCTCTGCCCCGAGCCCCCGCGCCTCAATCGCCGGCGGGCTGGGTTTTGGGGCTCCTGCCCCCGGGGCCCTGCGCCTCAATCGCCGGCGGGCTGGGTTTTGGGGCTCCTGCCCCCGGGTTCCTGCGGCTCAATCGCCGGCGGGCTGGGTTTTGGGGCTCCTGCCCCCGGGTTCCTGCGGCTCAATCGCCGGCGGGCTGGGTTTTGGGGCTCCTGCCCCCGGGTTCCTGCGGCTCAATCGCCGGCGGGCTGGGTTTTGGGGCTCCTGCCCCCGGGTTCCTGCGGCTCAATCGCCGGCGGGCTGGGTTTTGGGGCTCCTGCCCCCGGGTTCCTGCGGCTCAATCGCCGGCGGGGCTGGTTTGTGGGGCTTCGGTCCCTGGGCCCTTGCGGCTCAATCGCCGGCGGGGTGGTTCTCTGTAGCTGCGGCCCCGGGCCCTGCGTCTCAATCGCCGGTGGGGCTGGCTCTTGGGGCTCTGCCCTGGGTCCCCGGCCTGGTCGTCGGCGGGGCTCATCCGAGCTTCGTCTGGGGTGCCTCCCGGACGAAGCCTGGGGGCTGTGGACACGGCCAGCAGGCCGTACCGGGAGCCGGGGGTCCGGGGGCCCGCCCCCGGTTTCGGGAAGGGGCGGGGCAGGGGCAAGATCCGCCGGATGCACGCCGGCCGACTCGCCCGGCTCTGACGGGCACTGCTCGGCGGCTCTCTCCGGTGGTGCGTCCGCACGCTGGTCTGGCGCAGGTCGGGGAACCCGTCGAAGCGGCTCCGGCTTCGGGCGGGGCCCTGTGCCGTCCGTGCGGGCGGAGGTGCGGGGCCGGCTCCGCGGCCGGGCCCTTCCGGCAGGCGGCGGCGTTGACGCCCACCAGTCGGGACCATGCGCAGCCCGGGGTGCGACCCGGTGCCCATGCGCCCATGCGCCCATGCGCTCCCCGCGCCCCAGGCGTCAGCTCGCGCGGCGCAGCGCCTCCGAGAGCCGCGCCGCGGCGTCGATGACCGCCTGCGCGTGCATCCGTCCCGGATGCCGCGTCAGCCGCTCGATCGGCCCGGAAACCGACACCGCGGCCACGACGCGGTTCGAGGGTCCGCGCACCGGCGCGGACACCGACGCCACACCCGGCTCGCGCTCGCCGATCGACTGGGCCCAGCCCCGGCGTCGTACGCCCGAGAGCGCCGTCGCCGTGAAGCGCGCGCCCTGCAGCCCGCGGTGCAGCCGCTCGGGCTCCTCCCAGGCCATCAGGATCTGCGCGGACGAGCCCGCCTTCATGGTCAGCGTGGAGCCGACCGGGACGGTGTCCCGCAGTCCGGACAGCCGCTCGGCCGCGGCCACGCAGATGCGCATGTCTCCCTGCCGGCGGTAGAGCTGCGCGCTCTCGCCGGTAACGTCGCGCAGATGGGTCAGCACGGGGCCGGCCGTGGCCAGCAGCCGGTCCTCGCCCGCCGCTGCGGCGAGCTCCGAAAGCCGCGGGCCGAGGATGAACCGGCCCTGCATGTCACGCGCCACCATCCGATGGTGCTCCAGAGCCACGGCCAGGCGGTGTGCCGTGGGTCGTGCCAGTCCGGTCGCCCCGACCAGACCCGCGAGGGTGGCCGGACCGGACTCCAGGGCGCTCAAGACCAGTGCCGCCTTGTCGAGAACGCCGACGCCGCTAGAGTTGTCCATGCAACGATACTCGCGTCTCACTCTGTGAAACGCAAGTTCAATATTCCCGGGAACTTGCGAACCTGGGTTGCACCAGCCGCCCGCGCACCGACGGGACGGCGGCCGGTGTCCGCGTGGGGCGCGGCCATCGGCGCACACATCTCTAGGAGCGCCGGGCGAACAACGCCGGCCGGAGGGAAAGCGATGGGTAGGACACTCGCGGAGAAGGTCTGGGACGACCACGTCGTCCGGCGCGCCGAGGGCGAGCCCGACCTGCTCTTCATCGATCTGCACCTGCTGCACGAGGTGACCAGCCCCCAGGCTTTCGACGGCCTGCGCAAGAGCGGCCGGCAGGTGCGGCGGCTCGATCTGACCATCGCCACCGAGGACCACAACACCCCCACCCTCGACATCGACAAGCCCATCGCCGACCCGGTCTCGCGCGCCCAGCTGGAGACGCTGCGCAAGAACTGCGCGGAGTTCGGGGTGCGGCTGCACCCGCTCGGCGACGTCGAGCAGGGCGTCGTCCACGTCGTGGGGCCGCAGCTGGGCCTGACCCAGCCCGGCACCACCGTGGTCTGCGGCGACTCGCACACCTCCACGCACGGCGCGTTCGGCGCCCTGGCCTTCGGCATCGGCACCTCGCAGGTGGAGCATGTGCTGGCCACCCAGACGCTCCCGATGGCCCGCCCCAAGACCATGGCAATCACCGTCGAGGGCGAGCTGCCCGAGGGCGTCACCGCCAAGGACCTGATCCTGGCGATCATCGCGCGGATCGGCACCGGCGGCGGCCAGGGCTACGTCATCGAGTACCGCGGCTCGGCCATCGAGAAGCTCTCGATGGAGGCCCGGATGACCATCTGCAACATGTCGATCGAGGCCGGCGCGCGGGCGGGGATGATCGCCCCGGACCAGACCACGTTCGACTACCTCCAGGGCCGTGACCACGCGCCCCAGGGCGCGGACTGGGACGCGGCCGTCGCCTACTGGAAGACGCTGCGCACGGACGACGACGCCGTCTTTGACGCCGAGGTGTTCATCGACGCCGCCGAACTGGCCCCGTTCGTCACCTGGGGCACCAACCCCGGGCAGGGCGCGCCGCTCTCCGCCTCCGTCCCCGACCCCGCTTCGTACGAGGACGCTTCGGAGCGGCTCGCAGCCGAAAAGGCCCTGGAGTACATGGGGTTGACCGCGGGGCAGCCGCTGCGCGACATCAAGGTCGACACCGTCTTCGTAGGCTCGTGCACCAACGGCCGCATCGAGGACCTGCGGGCGGCCGCGTCGCTGCTCGAAGGCCGCAAAGTCGCCGACGGGGTACGGATGCTGATCGTGCCCGGCTCCGTACGGGTCGCTCTGCAGGCGGTCGAGGAGGGCCTGGACAAGGTCTTCACCGGGGCCGGGGCCGAATGGCGGCATGCGGGCTGTTCGATGTGTCTGGGCATGAACCCCGACCAACTGGCCCCCGGCGAGCGCTCCGCCTCCACCTCCAACCGCAACTTCGAAGGCCGGCAGGGCAAGGGCGGACGCACCCATCTGGTCTCCCCCCAGGTCGCCGCCGCCACCGCCGTGCTGGGCCATCTGGCCTCGCCCGCCGATCTGACCGACAACTCTGCCACCCGCACGCCCGCTGGAGTCTGAGGATCATGGAAGCCTTCACCACACACACCGGCCGGGCCGTGCCGCTGCGCCGCAGCAATGTCGACACCGACCAGATCATCCCCGCCCACTGGCTGAAGAAGGTCACCCGCGACGGCTTCGAGGACGGGCTGTTCGAGGCCTGGCGCAAGGACGCGGAGTTTGTCCTCAACCGCCCCGAGCGGCAGGGCGCCACCGTGCTGGTCGCCGGACCCGACTTCGGCACGGGCTCCTCGCGCGAGCACGCGGTCTGGGCGCTGCAGAACTACGGCTTCAAGGCCGTGATCTCCTCCCGCTTCGCCGACATCTTCCGAGGCAACTCCCTCAAGAACGGTCTGCTGACCGTGGTTCTGGAGCAGTCGGTCGTGGACCGGCTGTGGGAGCTGACGGAGGCCGACCCGGCGGCGGAGATCACCGTCGACCTGGTCGAGCGCAAGGTGACCGCCGAAGGGGTCGTGGCCGATTTCGAGCTTGACGAGAACGCCCGCTGGCGGCTGCTCAACGGCCTGGACGACATCTCCCTCACCCTTCAGAACGAAGCGGACATCGCCGCGTACGAGGGCTCCCGGCCCGCCTTCAAACCGCGTACGCTGAAGGCCTGAGCAGCGGTTTTCCCTTACTGCGCCCCCCGCCGCCCGGCGGGGGGCGCAGTCGCTTGTTGAGACCCCGTCGGGCGACAACTCGCCCCAGATGGCACAATCGGTGCATGGAACGCGACAGCCAACTCGAGCTCTACGAGGCCGTCGCCGCCCGGCTGAAAGAAGCGCACACAAGAGTGCGCCAACTGCAAGTCCCGGAGGGCGTAAGGATGGCGCTGTCCCGGAAGCTGCTGGTCGTGACGGCAGCGGCGAAGCACGATCTCCCGGACGCGGCAAGGCGTCTGGACCGCTTGATGAAGGACCTCGACGAGGGCCGATTCCCTGAAGGCGACTGACACCCGGTGCTGTGCCGATATACGGCTTCGCCGCGTGGCTGCGACGGTCGACTTCGTTGCGGCACTAGGGTGATTAGCCCGTTTCGTGTTTGATTTGCGGTATATATCTGCCTAACGTGCGAAAAAGGCCGAACGCATTCGTTCCGGTCAATGTCTCCGAAGGGGAAGACGTGAACAAGGCGCAGCTCGTAGAAGCGATTGCCGACAAGGTCGGCGGCCGCCAGCAGGCGGCGGACGCCGTCGACGCGGTGCTTGACGCGATCGTCCGCGCGGTGGTCGGCGGAGACCGGGTTTCGGTCACCGGCTTCGGCTCGTTCGAGAAGGTCGAGCGTCCGGCCCGTTACGCCCGCAACCCACAGACGGGTGAGCGCGTGCGGGTCAAGAAGACCTCTGTTCCGCGCTTCCGCGCGGGCCAGGGCTTCAAGGATCTGGTCAGCGGCTCGAAGAAGCTCCCGAAGGGCGGGGAGATCTCCGTCAAGAAGGCTCCCAAGGGCAGCCTGACCGGTGGCGCAGCCATCAAGAAGGCCGCGGCGAAGAAGGCCGCCGCCAAGAAGGCCGCGGCGAAGAAGACCACGGCCAAGAAGACGGTGGCGAAGAAGACGGCGGCGAAGAAGACCACCGCCAAGAAGACGGCTGCCAAGAAGACCACCGCCAAGAAGACGGCTGCCAAGAAGACCACCGCCAAGAAGGCCGCGGCGAAGAAGGCGCCCGCGAAGAAGGCCACCGCGAAGAAGGCGCCGGCCAAGAAGGCCACCACACGCAAGGCCGCCGCCAAGAAGACGACGGCGCGCAAGAGGTAACCGCCGCGGAAGCGGCCCACGACACTCGACGCCACGCCACGCCCACTCACGCGCCGGGCCGGGCCCCCATGGGGACCCGGCCCGCGGCGCGTCTGTGTGCCGTCCGGCGGTGCTCAGCCCACGCCGGTCACAGCGTCTGCAGCGTCACCAGCGTGATCCTCAGCGATTCGGCTGCGCCCTCGGTCTCGATGCGCACCCGCTGCCCGGGCCGCAGCAGCCGCAGACCGCCCGCGTCGAACGCCGCCGCGTCGAACTCCACCGGGGTGCCGTCGTCGAGGAGCACGCTCCCACAGCGGGTGTCGGGGTCGTATGTGTACGAAGTCGCCTGCATGCCGCCAGCCTATCCGCCGCCGCTCTCCCATAGCCGGGGGCTCCGCCCCCGGACCCCCGGTCCTCAGACTCCCCCGGCTACCTCCCCCAGACTCCGTCCGGGGCTCCCCCACGGAGACGCCCCCAACGGGCTGGAAGATCTGCCTCGGAGGGGCTTGCGGCGCGGGCTGGAAATCCCAGCCTTGCTGGCGTTCGAGGACCGGGGCGGCATATCCAGCCCGCCGGAGTTTGCGGGCCGGGGCGGTAATCCGGCCTCGGCGGGGCTTGCGGCGCGGGCTGGAAATCCAGCCCTGCTGGCGTTTGGGGGCCGGGGGTGGCACATCCTCCCCCGCCGGGTTTGAGGCGCAGGGCCGGTAATCCAGCCTCGCCGGCGTTTGAGGCGCGGGGGTCCGGGGGCGGGGCCCCGTGAACGGGGTCTGGGGCGGAGCCCCAGCTGCGGGAGGCTCCGCCGGGCACGGCCTAGACCGCACGCGCCCCCGCCGCCCACCGCTCAGCCGTCCGAGGCCCCACCCCCAGGGCGAACGCGGCCGCCAGATCGGCCCCCGTGTCCACGTCCTGCCGTACCGAATCGACCCCGTCCAGCACGATTTCCACGGCCCCCGACGCCAAATGGCGACACCGTGAAGGGCCGCCGAAAGTCGGTTGCAATTCGCTCCCGGGCGCGGCCGTCAGCAATGTGGTGCCGATTCCTGCGGCATCCGTCAGAAATGCCCGTGGAAATGCCGAAGCGCGCGTGAGTACCCGTGCCAATTCCCCGGGCCGCAATGCGGGAAGGTCGGCGTTGAGCGCGGCGAGCGGCGCGCCCGGCCGCAGGGATCGCACCGTGCGCGCCCCGTGCGCCAGCGCGGCGTTGAGCCCCGCGCCCGGGGAGTCCGGCACGATGCGCGCCCCCAGTGCGGCCAGTCCGGCCGCGGCCGCGGGGTCGTCCGTGACGACCGACACATCGGCGACAGCGGGGCTGGCCAGCGCTGCGGCCACCGTGTCCAGCGCGAAGGCGAGCGCGAGCCGTGGCCGCAGCAGCGCGTCGGCCGCGGCCGAGAGCCTGCTCTTGGCCAGTGCCAGCGGCTTCAGCGGGACGATCAGCGACCAGCGGACCGGCGGATCGCTCCACGCGGCGGTCGTGGCGGCTGTGGCGGCTGTGGCGTCCGTGGCCCGAATGGCGTCCGTGGCAAGCTCTCCGTCCGTGCGCATCGGGCCCATTGTGGCCCGTGCGCGGGAAGGTCCACAGCGCCGGGCCGACGGACGAGGCGTACGGTGTCCTCGACAGACCAGGGGCCTGGGGCGACACTTGACCCCCAGCAGCCAGGCAGTAGCCCGGTCAAAGAGGAAGGTGTCCGAGTGTCCCGCCGTAGAATCGGCTTCTGGTACCGCCTGGCGGCGGTCATCGCGAAACCGCCGCTGTTGATTCTGTTCAAACGGGACTGGCGGGGAATGGAACACATTCCGGCCCAGGGCGGATTCATCACCGCGGTCAACCACAACTCATATCTCGATCCCCTCTCCTACGCCCACTTCCAGTACAACACCGGACGAGTGCCGCGCTTCCTGGCGAAGGACGGGCTGTTCAAGGGCGCGTTCGTCGGCATGATGCTGCGCGGCACCCGGCAGATCCCGGTGTACCGGGAGACCACCAACGCCGTGGACGCCTTCCGAGCCGCCGTGGACGCCATCGAGCGGGGCGAGTGCGTTGCCTTCTACCCCGAGGGCACGCTCACCCGCGACCCCGGGATGTGGCCCATGGCGGGCAAGACCGGGGTCGCGCGCGTCGCTCTGCTCACCAAGGCCCCCGTCATCCCCGTCGCCCAGTGGGGCGCGAATCTGGCGATGCCGCCGTACGCCAAGGAGAACAAGATCCGGCTCTTCCCGCGCAAGACCCTCCGGGTCAAGGCGGGACCGCCGGTCGATCTGAGCCGCTTCGACGGCGTCGAGCCCACCCCGGAGGTGCTCCGCGAGGCGACCGAGGCCATCATGGCGGCGATCACCTCGCTGCTGGAGGAGGTGCGCGGCGAGAAGGCCCCGGACCAGCCCTACGATCACCGCAACGCACGTGCAGAACAGCGGCGCAAGGCCGCCGGGGAGGGAAGCAAGTGACAGACCCCGCCAAGGCGGCCGTGTTCGGAACCGGCTCGTGGGGAACGGCGTTCGCCATGGTCCTCGCCGACGCCGGCTGCGAGGTGACCCTGTGGGGCCGGCGCGCGGAGCTCGCCGACACCGTCAACGCCACCCGCACCAATCCCGACTACTTTCCCGGCATCGAACTCCCCGCCCGGATCACGGCCACGACCGACCCGGCGGAAGCGCTGCACGGCGCGGACTTCGCGGTGCTCGCCATCCCCTCCCAGACCCTGCGCGCCAACCTCGCACGGTGGGCCCCGCTGCTGCCCGCCGAGACGGTCCTCGTCTCCCTGATGAAGGGCGTCGAACTCGGCACCGCCAAGCGGATGAGCGAGGTCATCGAGGAGGTGGCGGGCGTCCCGCCGGAGCGGGTCGCCGTCGTCACCGGCCCCAACCTCGCCAAGGAGATCGCCGAACGCCGCCCGGCCGCAGCGGTCGTCGCCTGCGTGGACGAATCCGTCGCCCAGCGTCTGCAGGCCGCCTGTCACACCCCGTACTTCCGCCCGTACACCAACACCGACGTCGTCGGCTGCGAACTGGGCGGCGCGGTCAAGAACGTCATCGGGCTCGCCGTCGGCATCGCGGACGGCATGGGCCTCGGCGACAACGCCAAGGGCTCGCTGATCACCCGCGGCCTCGCCGAGACCACGCGCCTCGGCCTGGCCATGGGCGCCGACCCGCTGACCTTCTCCGGCCTCGCGGGCCTGGGCGACCTGGTCGCCACCTGCTCCTCCCCGCTCTCCCGCAACCACACCTTCGGCACCAACCTCGGGCGCGGGATGACCCTCCAGGAGACCATCGCGGTCACCAAGCAGACCGCCGAGGGTGTCAAGTCCTGCGAGTCGGTGCTGGATCTGGCGCGCCGCCACGGCGTCGACATGCCGATCACCGAGATGGTCGTCGGCATCGTCCACGAGGGCAAGCCGCCGGCGGTCGCGCTGAAGGAACTGATGTCGCGAAGCGCGAAGGCGGAGCGCCGCTGATCGCCCACCCCGGGGGCTCCGCCCCCGGGACCCGCGCCTCGATCTCCCCCAGAGAGCCCCGGACGCCGTCCGGTGGCCCCCCAGAGACCCCCGGACGCCGTCCGGTGGCGGCCCCCAGGGGTACACCCCGGAGGCGCCTCGGGCGGGGCTGGATGTGCGCCTCGAACTCCCCGGCTGCCTCGCCTCGGAGCCCGTCCGGGCCCCGGAGGCACCCCCGGGCGAGGCTTGACTGTGCTGCCTCAGCCGCCTCAATCGCCGACGAGGCTTGAAGTCGCCCGCCCTTGCGGGCAACTCCAGCCCGTCGGGGACGCCTCCCGGACGAAGTCCGGGGGAGTTCGAGGAGACTGCCTTCAGGCCGTACCGGGGGCCGGGGGCTGAGCCCCCGGTTTCGGGAAGGGGGCGGGGTGGGCAAGAGGCCCCACAGGCGCACCCCGACGCACCGTCCACAGGGCTCCACGCCCCTCACCCCGCAAGGTAGTCTCATCGCGATATGAGCACCGAGAACCACTCCCAGAGCCCCCTCCCTCCCCACTCCGGAGGGGAGTCGCTCCGCAAGCCGCGCGTGGCCGTCGTGTTCGGCGGGCGCAGTTCCGAGCACGGCATCTCGGTCGTCACGGCCGGCGCCGTCCTGCGCGCCATCGACCGGACCAAGTACGACGTGCTGCCCATCGGCATCACCGCCGACGGCCGCTGGGCGCTCACCGGTGACGATCCGGACCGGATGGCCATCGCCGACCGCACGGTGCCGGACGTCTCCCGGCTCGCCGAGTCGGAGGAGGGCGGCGTCGTCCTCTCCGTCGACCCGGGCAGCCGCGAAGTCGTCTACACGGAGCCCGGCGCCGTGCCCAAGGCGCTCGGCGAGGTCGACGTGGTCTTCCCCGTGCTGCACGGCCCGTACGGGGAGGACGGCACGCTCCAGGGCATGCTGGAGCTCGCCGGCGTCCCGTACGTCGGCTCCGGCGTCCTCGCCTCCGCCGTCGGGCAGGACAAGGAGTACATGAAGCGGATCTTCATCTCCTTCGGGCTTCCCGTCGGCCCGTACACCGTGCTCCGCCCCCGGGAGTGGGAACAGGACGCTTCAGCGGCCCGGAAGAAGATCATCGACTTCGCCGCGGACCACGGCTGGCCGCTCTTCGTCAAGCCCGCGCGCGCCGGTTCGTCCATCGGCATCACCAAGGTCGACGACCTCTCCGGCCTCGAGGCCGCGATAGAGGAGGCCCAGCGCCACGACCCCAAGATCATCGTGGAGGCGCTGGTCCGCGGCCGCGAGATCGAGTGCGGGGTGCTGGAGTTCGAGGACGGGCCGCGGGCCAGTGTGCCGGCCGAGATCCCGCCGGTCAGCTCGCACGACTTCTACGACTTCGAGGCCAAGTACATCGACTCGGCCTCCGGTGTCGTGCCCGCGCCGCTGACCGACGAGCAGACCGCCGAGGTGCGCCGTCTCGCGATCGAGGCCTTCGACGCCGCCTCCTGCGAGGGCCTGGTCCGCGCCGACTTCTTCCTCACCGAGGAGGGCCGGTTTGTGATCAACGAGATCAACACGATGCCCGGCTTCACGCCGATCTCGATGTACCCGCGCATGTGGGAGGAGAGCGGCGTGGGCTACCCGGAGCTGGTGGACCGGCTGATCCAGGCCGCGCTCAACCGCTCGACCGGGCTGCGCTGAAGAAGGTCCCCCGGCTGCCCCGCCGGCAGCCCGCCGCGGCCTACAGGCTGGCGGGGATCGTCTTCTCGACGGCCTCCGCCAGCCCGGCCAGCGGCCCGGCGTCATGTGCGTACCGCTCGTCCAGCGCGACCTCGACATAGGTGGTGCGGTACGTCGTGGTGAACCGCGGACCGGCGCCCTCCTCGCCCGTGCGCTCCTCCACCAGCCAGCCGACCCCGTTCGCTTCCAGCCCCTGGGACTGGGGATCGTCCATGGCCTGGGGCCGCGGCACCCCGCAGCGCAGTACGATCGCGCCATCGCCCCAGGCGGCGGTGTACTCGGAGGCCGGCTGCGGATCGCGGCGGCTCTGGCCCGCGACGGACTCCGGAAGCTCCTCGTCCAGCGCACGGCACAGAGCGGCCTCCGCGGGCGGCGGGCTGGGAACCGCCGCCCGCACCGTCGCGTCCGTGGGAGAGCAGCCCACGGCGGCCGACACAAGCACGGTGGCGGCAGCGGCGGGCAGACAGAGGGGCCGGCGGCGCGAGAATGTCACCGGCCAAGCGTAGACGGGGGCTACAGATGCACGACCGGGCAGGTCAGAGTACGGGTGATGCCATCCACCTGCTGGACCTTGGCGACCACCATGCGGCCGAGGCCGTCCACCGTGTCCGCCTGGGCGCGGACGATCACGTCATAGGGCCCGGTCACGTCCTCGGCCTGGATCACTCCCGGGATCTTGCTGATGACCTCGGCGACGACCGACGCCTTGCCCACCTCGGTCTGGATGAGGATGTACGCCTGTACCACGGAACCTCCAGGTCGGCCACGAGGATTCGTGTTCGGGGGAAAGGGACGCCACGGTATCGCGTCGCCGCGGGCCAGGGGGAGACCCGGGCCCCGTGGACGCGCGAAGCGCGGCGCGCACGAGCCGGACGCCGGGTGGGCGGCCGACGCTATGCGGCCGCCCGACGCCATGCGTGCCGGACGCCGGGCAGGCTGGCGCACAAGGCGGCGCAGGGGATAAGAGAAGTCGAGGTGTCTCCTGACGGTACCCGGGTCTCTTGACGGTACCCAGGACGACAACCGCCCGCGACCGCGGGCGGAGCGAGCGGACAGCCCGGCCGGACGGTCCGGCCGGGCCACGGAGAGGTGGGACTCGGTGAAGGGCACTGTGGGCGAGTTGGGGGAGTTCGGGCTGATCAGAGAGCTCACCTCCCGGCTCACCTCCACTCCTGCGGTGCGGCTCGGCCCCGGCGACGACGCCGCTGTCGTGGCCGCCCCCGACCGCAGGGTCGTGGCCAGCACGGACCTCCTCCTGGAGGGACGGCACTTCCGCCGCGACTGGTCGACCGCGTACGACGTGGGCCGCAAGGCCGCCGCGCAGAACCTCGCGGACATCGCGGCCATGGGCGCCGTGCCCACCGCGCTGCTGCTCGGCCTCGTCGTGCCGGCCGAACTCCCGGTCACCTGGGCGACCGAGCTGATGGACGGCATCCGTGACGAGTGCCAGGTCGCGGGGGCGGCCGTGGTCGGGGGCGATGTCGTACGCGGCGATGTCATCACGCTCGCGATCACCGCGCTCGGCGATCTGCGCAACCACGAGCCGGTCACCCGGGCCGGCGCCCAGCCCGGCGACGTCGTGGCCTACACCGGATGGCTCGGCTGGTCGGCGGCCGGGCACGCGGTCCTCTCCCGCGGCTTCCGCTCCCCGCGAGCCTTCGTCGAGGCCCACCGCAGGCCCGAGCCGCCGTACCACGCGGGCCCCGCGGCCGCCGGTCTTGGCGCCACCGCCATGTGCGACATCAGCGACGGGCTGGTCGCCGACCTCGGGCACATCGCGGAGGCAAGCAAGGTCCGCATCGATCTGCGGTCCGGCAGCATCGACATCCCGAGCCAGATGAACGACATCGGGCAGGCCGTCGGCGTCGACCCGATCCAGTGGGTGCTGACCGGGGGCGAGGACCACGCCATCGTCGCCACCTTCCCACCGGATGTGAAGCTGCCCGCCCGCTGGAAGGTGATCGGCGAGGTGCTCAACCCGTCGGCGCTGCCGCAGGTCACCGTGGACGGCGCACCCTGGACCAGCAAGAGCGGCTGGGACCACTTCGGGGAGAGCGAGTGACGGGGATGCCGGACGGGGCGCACGCGCCGGACGGGACGGGCCCGGCGGGCGCGTCCGCCCGGCCCCCGTCCGCGCCGCCCAGAGTGCTGACCGTCGCCGGGTCCGACTCCGGCGGCGGAGCCGGCGTCCAGGCCGACCTCAAGACCATGCTGGCGCTCGGCGTACACGGCATGAGCGTCGTCACCGCCGTCACCGCGCAGAACTCGCAGGGCGTGCAGGGCGCGTGGGAACTGCCCGTCGAGGCGGTGCGAGCCCAGTACCGCAGCGTCGTCGACGACATCGGCGTTCAGGCCGTGAAGACCGGGATGCTGGCGTCCGCGGAACTCGTGGAGACCGTCGCGGAGCTGCTGGCGGGGACGGACGCCCCCGTGGTCGTGGACCCCGTCGGGGTCTCCAAGCACGGGGACGCGCTGCTCGCCGATGCGGCGCTCGGCTCCGTACGCACCCGGCTGCTGCCGACGGCGACCGTGGCCACCCCGAATCTGGACGAGACGGCGCAGCTCACCGGTGTACGAGTGGAGAGCGAGGCGGATCTGCCGCGGGCGGCTCAGGCCCTGCTGGAATACGGCCCGCGATGGGCGCTCATCAAGGGCGGACACCTGGCGGGAGACGCCGTCGACCTGCTGACGGACGGCTCCGAGGAGCACTGGCTGCGTGCTCCCCGCCATGAGAACCGGCATACCCACGGCACGGGCTGCACGCTGGCCTCGGCGATCGCGGTCGGCCTGGCCAAGGGGCTGGACGTGCCGGAGGCGGTGCGGCAGGCCAAGGAGTATGTGACGGGCGCGATCGCGGCCGGGTTCGCACTGGGCGCGGGGATCGGCCCCGTCGACCACGCCTGGCGGCAGCGCCGACGCTGACGGCGGGGCCGCCGCCGAGGGCCGGCCGAGGCGCTCGCCCGAGTCGGCGCCGGAGCGCCCTTGGCCCGCCGGGAATCCCGGAGCCGGCCGATCCGTCCGCGGGAAACCCCGGAGCCGGCCGACCCGCCCGCGGGAAAGGCGAAAAGCCGGTCCATCGGCTGATGGACCGGCTTTTGAGGCAACCGGAAGGCTGCGCTACGACGAAGCGTCGGCGTTAGCGCGAGACCTTGCCGGCCTTGATGCACGAGGTGCAGGCATTGACGCGCTTCGGCGTCCCGCCGACCACGGTACGCACGCGCTGGATGTTCGGGTTCCAGCGACGGGACGTACGGCGGTGCGAGTGCGAGATGTTGTTGCCGAAGCCCGGCCCCTTGCCGCAGACGTCGCAGTTGGCAGCCACGGGTCACTCCAAAGACTTCAGATGCACTTACGGTGAATTCCGGCGTGCCGGAATCAGTGGTCTGATGGTGGCTTTGCCGGGAAACGGCCCGACTCGCATCGGGCAACCGGAGCAGCATACAACGGCTGCGTCCGGGATACGAAACTACCATGGTTCCCCCCGCCCCCACCCTGCCCACCGGCCGGAACCGGGTCTACCCTGCGGTGCAGCCCAGTCCGATCAAGGAGGATTGCCCGGTGCCGCAGACCCTCGACGCCGTCGCGGTACGCAGCTGGTGTGCACGGGCGCTGGACGCGCTGGGCCGGGAGCGCGAGGAGATCGACGCGATCAACGTCTACCCGGTCGCGGACGCCGACACCGGCACCAATCTGTATCTGACCGTGGAATCGGCGGCCCAGGCGGTCGAGGCGGTCTTCGCGGCGCACGAGGTCGGCTCCTCCAGCCCGGCCGCAGGCGAAGTCGTCCGCGCGATGGCGCACGGCGCGCTGATCGGGGCCCGCGGCAACTCGGGCACGATCCTGGCGCAGCTGCTGCGCGGCATGGCCGAGCGGCTCGCCGACGGAGACGAGCTCCCCGGCGCCCTGCGCCGCGCCGCACAGCTCGCTCGGGAAGCGGTGGCACACCCGGTGGAGGGCACCATCCTCAGCGTTGCCGGCGCGGCCGCCGACGCGGCGGGCGCATGCACCGACCCGGGGGACGCCGGTGCGGTCGCCAAGGCAGCGTACGAAGGCGCGAGCACGGCACTCGACGCGACTCCCGGGCAGCTGGAGGTGCTCGCCCGCGCGGGCGTCGTGGACGCGGGCGGACGCGGGCTGCTCACGGTCCTGGGCGCGCTGGTGGAGTCGGTCTCCGGCGCCGCCGTCCCGGCGAGGCGCGAAAGGCCCGCCCATCCTGCGCCGCCGCCGGAGCAGTGCGGCGCCGAGGGCGGCCCCGCCTTCGAGGTGATCTATCTGCTGGAGGCGGACGACGCGGCGGTGGAGCGGCTGCGGACCCGGCTCGACGGCCTCGGGGACTCGCTGGTCGTCGTCGGCGGCGACGGCCTGTGGAACGTGCACGTCCATGTCGACGACGCGGGCGCGGCCGTGGAGGCGGGCGTCGAAGCGGGCCGCCCGTACCGCATCCGCATCACCCACTTCGCGGCCGCCGCCGGCGCCGGAGCCGCCGCCCCGCCCCGCCGCGAGCCGGTGCAGCGGGCGGTGGTGGCGGTCGTCCCCGCTGAAGGACTGGCCGCCCTGTGCGCCGAGGCCGGTGCGACGACCGTGCTGGCCCGGCCCGGAGAGCCGCCCGCGAGCGGCGAGCTCGTCGACGCCATCCGGCGGGCCCACGCCCGCGAGGTCGTCCTTCTGCCGAACGACGCAGACCTGCGCCACACCGCGGCCGCCGCCGCGGAACAGGCCCGCACGGAAGGCGTGCGCGTCGCCCTCATCCCCACCCGCGCCGCCGTCCAGGGCATCGCCGCCCTCGCCGTCCACGAGCCGGGCCGCCGCTTCGACGAGGACGTGGTCGCCATGACGGCGGCCGCGGGCGCCACCCGCTATGCGGAACTGGCCGTCGCGGAACGCCAGTCCTGGACCACCGCCGGCGTCTGCCAGGCCGGCGACGTCCTCGGCCTCATCGACGGCGACGTCGCCGTCATCGGCCGCGACCTCGCCGCCACTGCCGAAACGGTCCTCGACCGCATGCTCTCCGCAGGCGGCGAACTGGTCACCCTCATCGCCTCCGACTCCGCGCCCGCCGGGCTGACGGCCCGCCTGGAATCCCACGTCCGCGAGACGCACCTCGCGGTGGACACGGTGGCGTATGCGGGGGGAGCGGATGCGGCGCCGCTGCGGATAGGGGTGGAGTAGCTCGGCGTCTGAGGCGCGGGGGTCCGGAGGGCGGAGCCTCCGGAAACCGGGTCCGGGGCAGAGCCCCCGGTTGTCGGTCCCGTGGTGTGCAATGGACCCGTGCACGCGCTGGATGAACCGCTCAAGACCACCCTCGGCCCGGCCACCGCCAAGGTCATGGCCGAGCACCTCGACCTGCACACCGTCGGCGATCTGCTGCACCACTACCCCCGCCGCTACGCCGAGCGCGGCGAGCTCACCCGCCTCGCCGAGCTGCCCCTCGACGAGCACGTCACGGTCGTCGCCCAGGTCGCCACCGCCCGCGTCGTGAAGTTCAACGGCGGCCGCGGCCAGCGCCTGGAGGTCACCATCACCGACGGCAGCGGCCGGCTGCAGCTGGTGTTCTTCGGCCGCGGCGTCCACAAGCCGCACAAGGACCTGCTGCCCGGCACCCGAGCCATGTTCGCGGGCAAGGTGTCCGTCTTCAACCGCAAGCTCCAGCTCGCCCACCCCGCGTACGAGCTGCTGCGCGAGGGCCGCGACGACGACTCCGCGGCCGACGCCTGGGCGAACGCACTGATCCCGATCTACCCGGCCACCGCCAAGCTGGAGTCGTGGAAGATCTCCAAGGCGGTCGACGCGGTGCTCCCCGGCGCCGCGGAGGCCGCCGACCCGCTGCCGCCCGCCCTGCGGGAAGGCCGTGGGCTGACCTCCCTGCCCGACGCCCTCCGCAAGGTCCACCGCCCGCGCACCAAGGCGGACGTCGCCGCCGCCCGCGACCGGCTCAAGTGGGACGAGGCATTCGTCCTCCAGGTCGCCCTCGCCCGCCGCCGGCTCGCCGACACCCAGCTCCCGGCGGTGGCCCGCACCCCCGGCCCCGACGGGCTGCTCGCCGCCTTCGACGCCGAACTGCCCTTCACCCTCACCGAAGGTCAGCAGAAGGTCTCCCGGGAGATCTTCGACGATCTGGCGACGGAGCACCCCATGCACCGCCTCCTGCAGGGCGAAGTGGGTTCGGGCAAGACGATGGTGGCGCTGCGGGCCATGCTCGCCGTCGTCGACGCCGGCGGTCAGGCAGCCATGCTCGCCCCCACCGAGGTGCTCGCCCAGCAGCACTGGCGCTCCGTCGTGGAGATGATGGGCGAGCTCGCCGAGGGCGGGATGCTCGGCGGCGCCGAGCACGCCACCAAGGTGGTGCTGCTCACCGGCTCCATGGGCGCGGCCGCCCGCCGCCGGGCCCTGCTCGACCTGGCGACCGGCGAGGCAGGCGTCGTCATCGGCACGCACGCGCTGATCGAGGACAAGGTCCGGTTCCACGACCTCGGCCTGGTCGTCGTCGACGAGCAGCACCGCTTCGGCGTCGAGCAGCGCGACGCGCTTCGGTCCAAGGGGGAATCCCAGACGGAAAGGCGCACCCCGCATCTGCTGGTCATGACGGCCACTCCCATCCCGCGCACCGTGGCCATGACCGTATTCGGCGATCTGGAGACCTCCGTCCTCGACCAGCTGCCCGCCGGGCGTTCGCCGATCGCCAGCCATGTGGTCCCCGCCCAGGACAAGCCGCACTATCTGACCCGCGCCTGGGAGCGGGTGCGGGAAGAGGTCTCCAAGGGCCACCAGGCATACGTGGTGTGCCCCCGCATCGGCGACGACCTCGACGAGAGCGCCGCCGCGCGCGGGAAGTCCCCCGAGGACGAGGCGGAGAAGCGTCCGCCGCTCGCGGTCGTCGACGTGCTGGACCAGCTCGCCCGGGGGCCGCTCGCCGGGCTGCGCCTCGCCATGCTCCACGGGCGGATGCCGCCGGACGAGAAGGACGACGTGATGCGCCGCTTCGCCGCCGGCGAGGTGGACGTGCTGGTCGCCACCACCGTCATCGAGGTCGGGGTGAACGTGCCCAACGCCACCGTCATGGTGATCATGGACGCGGACCGCTTCGGCGTCTCCCAGCTCCACCAGCTCCGCGGCCGGGTCGGCCGTGGAACCGCCCCCGGCCTGTGCCTGCTGGTCACCGAGATGCCCGAGGCGAGCCCTGCCCGCGCCCGGCTCGGCGCGGTCGCCGCCACGCTCGACGGCTTCGAACTCTCCCGCATCGACCTCGAACAGCGCCGTGAGGGCGATGTCCTCGGTCAGGCCCAGTCCGGCGTCCGCTCCTCGCTGCGCATGCTCACGGTCGTCGACGACGAGGAGGTCATCGCCGCGGCCCGCGAGGAGGCCACGAAGATCGTCGCGGCGGACCCGGACCTGGAGGGCTTCCCGGAGCTGCGCACAGCCCTGGACGCCCTGCTCGACCAGGAGCGGGAGCGGTATCTGGACAAGGGCTGAGCACCCCTGCGCAGCGCCCGAGCGGCACGGCGCGGCATATCGTGGGGGCAGCGCCCCGACAACGGGGACAACACCGACAGCACGGCTTCGACAGCACCGCATCGACAGCACCTCCGCACCATCGCCCCGACGAGGATCGACACACCATGACCCGCGTGATCGCCGGCGCAGCCGGCGGACGCCGCCTGGCCGTCCCGCCGGGCAACGGCACCCGGCCCACCTCCGACCGGGCCCGTGAGGGCCTGTTCTCCAGCTGGGAGTCGCTGCTCGGCGGCTTCCACGGGGTCCGGATCGCCGATCTGTACGCCGGCTCGGGGGCCGTCGGCCTCGAAGCGCTCTCCCGCGGCGCCGCCCACGCCCTCCTCGTCGAGGCGGACCCCCGCGCCGCCCGAACCGTCCGGGAGAACGTCCGCGCCCTCGGGCTGCCCGGCGCGGAGCTGCGCACGGGCAAAGCGGAGCAGATCGTCACAGGACCGGCCCTGGCGGAACCGTACGACCTGGTCTTCCTCGACCCTCCGTACGCCGTCACCGATGACGATCTTCGGGAGATCCTGCTCACACTCCGCCTTCAGGGGTGGCTCGCGGGCGATGCCGTCGCCACCGTGGAGCGCAGCACCAGAGGCGGGGAATTCGTCTGGCCCAAGGGATTTGAGCCGCTGCGGGCCCGCCGTTACGGCGAAGGCACGCTTTGGTACGGTCGCGCCGCCTCTACGTGCGAAGAGGCACCATGACCGGACCGGAGAGCGAGGGACTTCAGTTGCGCCGCGCAGTCTGTCCTGGGTCGTTCGACCCCATCACCAACGGACATCTGGACATCATCGCTCGCGCCTCCAAGCTGTATGACGTCGTACACGTCGCGGTGATGATCAACCAGTCCAAGAAAGGGCTGTTCACCGTCGAGGAGCGCATGGCGCTGATCCGCGAGGTGACCAGCGAGTACAGCAATGTGGTGGTGGAGTCGCACCACGGCCTGCTCGTCGACTTCTGCAAAGAGCGCGACATCCCGGCCATCGTGAAGGGCCTGCGCGCCGTCAGCGACTTTGACTACGAACTGCAGATGGCCCAGATGAACAACGGGCTCTCGGGCGTCGAGACCCTCTTCGTCCCGACCAACCCCACCTACAGCTTCCTCTCCTCCAGCCTGGTCAAGGAGGTCGCGGCCTGGGGCGGCGACGTCTCCCACCTCCTGCCGCCTGCCGTCCACCGGGCCCTGGTCGAGCGGCTTGCCGAGAAGTGAGCCACGAAGCGCCGAATGCCCTTAAAGTCGTGCCGTCCGTCTCCAACCCGCTGTAGAGAGTGGCGAGCACGCCGTGGATGTGCAGAAGAAGCTCGATGAGATCGTCGAGTCGGTCAGCAGCGCCCGCTCCATGCCCATGTCGGCCTCCTGCGTGGTCAACCGCGCCGAGCTGCTCGCCATGCTCGAAGAGCTGCGCCACGCGCTGCCCGACTCGCTCGCCCAGGCCAGGGAGCTGATCGGCGGCCGGGAGCAGCTCGTCGAAGAGGCCCGCCGGGAGGCCGAGCGGATCATTCAGTCGGCCCACGCCGAGCGCGGCTCCCTGATCTCCGACACCCAGGTGGCGCGCCAGTCCCAGGACCAGGCCGACCGCATCCTGGCCGACGCCCGCCGGGAGGCCGAGGAGGTCCGTGCCGAGGCCGACGACTACGTCGACTCCAAGCTCGCCAACTTCGAGGTGGTCCTCACCAAGACCATCGGCTCCGTCGACCGCGGCCGCGAGAAGCTGCTGGGCCGCGGGAACGCCCTGCCCGGGGCGTACGAAGACGAGGCCGACGCCGACGCCCCCGAGTACAGCTCCGACCCCTCCACCCTGATCCAGCGCGCCGACGACTACGTGGACGCCAAGCTCGGCGCCTTCGAAGCCGTGCTCTCCAAGACGCTCGAGGCCGTCGGCCGCGGCCGGCAGAAGCTGCACGGCCGGATCGCCACCGATGAGCTGGGTGCGCACATCGCCGCTCAGGACGCCGCGGGGGACGCGCCCCGGCACTCCAGCGACGCGGACTACCTGGCCGGCCTGGCGGAGCTCGCCGACCCGGAGCCGCAGGCGCAGCAGGCTCCGCAGGCACAGCAGACACCTCAGACGCCCGGCGGCCCGCTGCAACCGGGCATCCCCCAGCAGCCGGACCCGTACACCTACCAGCCGCAGGACGCGTACGCGTACCAGCAGGACCCGTACGCCGCCTACCAGCAGCAGCCGGCCCACACCGGCCAGGCGGGCTACGACCAGGCGGGCTACGACCAGGGATACGCGCCTCAGCAGTCCTCCTACGGCTACCAGCAGCCGCAGACCCAGCCCGCGCTGGACGAGACCAGCTTCTTCGACACCAGCATGATCGACCTCGAACAGCTGCGCCGCTATGAAGAGGGGCGCTGACGCCGGCTGTCCGGGGAGGGCCTTTGAGCGCCCGTGGTCCGGCCGGACGACCGGGAGCGGATTGGGCCCTGGGCGAAGCGTCCAGTATCCTGGCTCTTCGGTCGCACGTACCTCCGCGATTTCGGCTGCCCGTTTCCGACACCAGAACACGGTCGGCCTCACCCCACGATCCGAAAGCAGGAAGAGCCCTGAACGCCCGCCTCGACCACCGCAACCCCCTCGTGTTCGACACGCACGAGCTGGGCCGGCGGCCCGGTGCGCTCCAGCGGCTGACCCGCACGGTCTCGGCGCCCGGCGCGCCCGCGGCCTTCGGCGTCGAGGGGGTCATCGGGGTGCCGGAAGGCGCGCCCGTGGAGCTGGATCTCCGCCTGGAGTCCGTCATGGAAGGTGTGCTTGTCACAGGCACCTCCCGTGCCACGGCCGAGGGGGAGTGCGTAAGGTGTCTGGAGCCGCTGCGCCTTGACGTCGAAGCGGACTTCCAGGAGCTGTTCTCCTACCCTGACGCCGACGACCGGGGCCGCACCGCGGAGCCCGGCGACGACGCCGAGGACGAGGAGCGGCTCTTCGTCGAGGACGACCTGTTCGACCTCGAACCCGTGCTGCGTGATGCGGTGGTGCTCGCACTGCCGATGCAGCCGGTGTGCCGGGAGGACTGCCCCGGTCTGTGCCCCGACTGCGGGGCCAGGCTGGAAGAGGACCCGGACCACCACCATGACGCCGTCGACATCCGTTGGGCGGCACTGCAGGGACTCGCCGAATCCATCAGGGACGGCGAGAAGGACGACATGAGCGGCGACGCGCCTGGATCAGCACGCGTCGACGAGAAGCAGGAGAAGTAGCCGTGGCTGTTCCGAAGCGGAAGATGTCGCGCAGCAACACGCGCCACCGCCGGTCGCAGTGGAAGGCTGCGGTCCCCACTCTGGTTTCGTGTGAGCGGTGCCAGGAGCCGAAGCAGCAGCACATCGCGTGCCCGAGCTGCGGCACCTACAACAAGCGCCAGGTCCTCGAGGTCTGAGCGGCTGGTGAGAGGCCCGATGTCTGACAACAGCGTCAACGCAGCCTCGTCCCACACGCTTCTGGAAGGGCGGATCGGCTATCAGGTCGAGTCCGCCCTTCTGGTGCGTGCCCTGACCCACCGGTCGTACGCCTACGAGAACGGCGGTCTGCCCACCAACGAGCGGCTGGAGTTCCTCGGGGACTCGGTGCTCGGCCTGGTGGTCACCGACACGCTGTACCGCACCCACCCCGACCTGCCCGAGGGCCAGCTGGCCAAGCTGCGGGCCGCGGTGGTCAACTCGCGCGCCCTGGCCGAGGTCGGCCGCGGCCTCGAGCTGGGCTCCTTCATCCGGCTGGGCCGGGGCGAGGAAGGCACCGGAGGGCGGGACAAGGCGTCCATTCTCGCCGACACCCTGGAAGCGGTGATCGGCGCGGTCTATCTCGACAAGGGCCTCGAAGCGGCGTCGGAGCTGGTGCACCGGCTGTTCGACCCGCTGATCGAGAAGTCCTCGAACCTCGGCGCGGGCCTGGACTGGAAGACCAGCCTCCAGGAACTGACTGCGGCCGAGGGCCTCGGGGTGCCGGAGTATCTGGTCACCGAGACCGGCCCGGACCACGAGAAGACCTTCACTGCTGCCGCCCGCGTCGGTGGTGTCTCGTACGGCACCGGCACCGGCCGCAGCAAGAAGGAAGCGGAGCAGCAGGCCGCGGAGTCCGCGTGGCGGGAGATCCGCGCGGCTGCGGACGCGCGTGCCGCGGAGGAGGCATCCGCGGGCGAAGGGGCCGCCGACACCCCTTCGCCCTCCCAGCCCCCTGCGGACCGCGCCTCGGCCTGACGCCGGCGCCGTTTCCTCGCGTCCCGCCGCCCCTGAGGGCGGCGGGACTTCTGTTCCCCACCCTCGGCCCTTTCCGGGCCCCCGGCCCTGCGCGGCAGCTGTGCACCGCTCCGCCGCCCGTCAGGAACTGCTCACCCGGCGGGCGAGCGGGCCTTCCGGAAGCGGGCCCGGCTTCGGGCCCGGCGGCTTGTCGGGGCGGAGCCGCCGTCGACCTTCCCCGGAGGGGGCTGGGGAGACGGAGCCCCCTGGTCTCGGAAACGGGCGGGACAGGGGAGACAACCCCGCCCAAGGCCACCACGCACCCGCGTTAGGCTTCAGGCGTCCCCCGCCGGAGAAGGAGAGCACGCCGTGCCCGAGTTGCCCGAGGTCGAGGTGGTACGGCGGGGGCTGGAGCGCTGGGTCAGCGGGCGGACCGTCGCCGAGGTCCAGGTCCTGCACCCCCGCGCCGTACGCCGCCACCCGGCCGGCGGCGAGGACTTCGCCGCCCGCCTCAAGGGCCACCGCATCGGCGTCGCCCGCCGCCGCGGCAAGTACCTCTGGCTCCCCCTCGCCGACGCCGACGCCGACGCCGACGCCTCGATCCTCGGCCACCTCGGCATGAGCGGCCAGCTCCTCGTCCAGCCCGAGACCGCGCCCGACGAGAAGCACCTCAGGATCCGTCTCCGCTTCGACGACACCGCCGGCACCGAGCTCCGCTTCGTCGACCAGCGGACCTTCGGCGGCCTCTCCGTCCATGACAACACGCCCGACGGCCTGCCCGACGTCATCGCCCACATCGCCCGCGATCCGCTCGATCCGGCGTTCGACGACGCCGCCTTCCACGCCGCGCTGCGCCTGCGCCGCACCACGATCAAGCGCGCCCTGCTCGACCAGTCCCTGATCAGCGGCGTCGGCAACATCTACGCCGACGAGGCCCTCTGGCGTGCCAAGCTCCACTACGAACGGCCCACCGCCGGTTTCACCCGCCCGCGTACCGCCGAACTCCTCGGCCATGTGCGCCAGGTGATGTCGGCCGCCCTCGCCGTCGGCGGCACCAGCTTCGACAGCCTGTACGTCAACGTCAACGGCCAATCCGGTTACTTCGAACGCTCCCTCGACGCCTACGGCCGCGAGGGCGAACCCTGCCGCCGCTGCGGCGCCCCCATGCGCCGCCGCGCCTGGATGAACCGGTCCAGCTACTTCTGCCCGCGCTGCCAGCGCACCCCGCGCCCCCGGCCGCAGCCGCCCGGTCGGCGCCCGCGGGCCTGAGCCGTCAGAAGCCGAAGTTCTGCGTCCACCAGGGACCGCCGGTCCCCAGCACGACCCCTATGCCCAGCGTCTTGTACTCGCAGTTCAGGATGTTGGCGCGATGGCCGTCGCTGTTCATCCAGGCGTTCATGACCGCTTCGGCGTCCGCCTGGCCGCGGGCTATGTTCTCGCCGCCCAGGTTCGACACGCCCGCCTCGGCGGCACGGTCCCAGGGGGACTCGCCGTCCGGGTTGGTGTGGTCGAAGAAGCCGCGGTCCTTCATGTCCTGGCTGTGGCCCTCGGCCAGATTCGCGAGCGCTCCGTCGGCGCGCACCGCGCTGCAGCCGGCCTTCGCCCGCTCGGCGTTGACGATGCTCAGCACCGCCGCCGCTTCGGCCGCCGCCTTGGAGCCGGCCTCGGCGGTCGGGGTCGTCCGCTCGGCCGACCGGCTGGCGGACGGGGGCTGGGTACGCGGCGGAGCGGTCGTCGCCGTCTCGGCCTTCGTCTTCTCCGGTTTCGGGGCCGGGGCCGGGGCCTTCGTCTTCTGTGAAGGCGTCGCCGACGGCTTCGCGGGAGTGGGGGAGGCGCTCTTCGACGGGGACGCCGGAGACTTCGACGGCGTGGCGTCGGCGTCCGGCCCCGTGTTCAGGCTCGGCGAGGCCGCGGGGGTGTCCGTCGGGGACGCGCTCGCCCCGCCCTGAGCGTCGAGCTTTGCTGAACCCTCCGTGCGGACCTTCGTGCTGGAGTCGCCGCCGAAGGTGAACGTGTCACCGCCCGGCAGCAGCCCGGAGGTCACGGCCACCGCGCCGACCGCCATGGCAGCGGAGGCGCCGAGCAACCCGGTGCGGACGGGCCTGCGCCCGCGCTTCCGTCGATGGCGTCCCATCTGCTGTGCCTTCCTGATGCGCGACGTCGTCCCGGACGTCGGACGTCAAGTCAGATTGCGTCACCCATTCGGGTGACGCTTATTGCGACGGGACTGTACGCCATGACGCATGGGGGTGAAGTGCTCTCTGAGGAATCGGGCGGCTACCGTGCACGCATGCATGACGTCGCACGGTTCACGGCCTGGGTACGCGGTCGAGTACAGGGAGTGGGCTTCCGCTGGTTCACCAGGGCAAACGCTCTGGAGATCGGCGGCCTGACCGGATTCGCCCTCAATCTCGACGACGGCAGGGTGCAGATCGTGGCAGAGGGCCCACGTGAGAATTGCCACCGTTTGCTGGAGTGGCTTCGCTCGGACGACACTCCCGGGCACGTTTCCGGAGTCACTGAGATCTGGGCCACGCCCCGCGGCGGCTACGAAGGCTTCGCGATCCGCTGAGTGTGTGGGGGCGCCCGCCACGCGCGACGGCGACATATGCGCCCCGGGTCGTGCGCCCGGAAGGGAAAACGCCTGGTGGTTGCCAAGAACAGCTTGTCATGCGAGGCTGCGCCAGAAAGGATGATCTCCACGCCCCCAGGGCCCCGCAGGTCAGGCTCCGCCGCGCGCTCCGCGGCCGTATGCCCCCGGGTCGCCCCTTGATACGGGGCGTGATCGTGTTGACCGTCAAACTTTTTGGTGAGACGCTGGAAGCCCCGCGCACCTTAGCTGTTTGGCAGTAAGAACCGCAGCAATATCAAGCACTATCCCCCCGCTGCCGAGCACCGCGGGTGCGAATCCCTCACGACCCACCACCGCTTCGGTCGGTCACTCAGTGTGGAGGACCATCCATCATGGCAAAGGCGCTTCTCGGTTACGTCGGCGGTTCCGACCCGCGACTCCTCGCCGAGATGCGACGGCTTCAGCAGCGCGTCCAGGACCTCGAATCCGAGCTTGTACGGATCCAGTCCGAGAACGACGCGCTGAACGCTGCCGTCGCTCAGCACCCTGGAGAGTCGCTGCTCGACGGCATCGACATCGACGTTTCCAAGGCGGAGCCCGTGCTCACCTGAGCATGTCTCCGCTGGAGATTCATCGCGCACGATATGCAAGGGACGCTTCGGCGTCCCTTCTTGCTTTCCCCGGCCCCCCCGAACCCGCAAGCCTTACCGTCTGATGTGCCCTGCACCTTCATAGGTGAAACCGGCGGTGAAAGGTAGAGTCCGGCGGCGTGCACCTCAAGGCCATGACCCTGCGAGGCTTCAAGTCCTTCGCCTCCGCCACCACGCTGCGCTTTGAACCCGGCATCACCTGTGTCGTGGGCCCGAACGGCTCGGGGAAGTCCAACGTGGTGGACGCGCTCTCCTGGGTCATGGGCGAGCAGGGCGCCAAGTCGCTGCGCGGCGGGAAGATGGAGGACGTCATCTTCGCGGGGACGACCGGGCGGCCTCCGCTGGGCCGCGCCGAGGTCTCCCTCACCATCGACAATTCCGACGGCGCACTGCCCATCGACTACGCCGAAGTCACCATTACGCGGATCATGTTCCGCAACGGCGGCAGCGAATACCAGCTCAACGGCGACACCTGCCGGCTGCTCGACATCCAGGAACTGCTCTCCGACAGCGGCATCGGCCGCGAGATGCACATCATCGTCGGGCAGGGCCAGCTCGACTCGGTGCTCCACGCCGACCCCATGGGACGGCGCGCCTTCATCGAGGAGGCGGCCGGCGTCCTCAAACACCGCAAGCGCAAGGAGAAGGCGCTGCGGAAGCTGGACGCGATGCAGGCCAATCTCGCCCGGGTACAGGATCTCACCGACGAGCTGCGCCGCCAGCTCAAGCCGCTGGGCCGGCAGGCCGCGGTGGCCCGGCGCGCCGCCGTCATCCAGGCCGATCTGCGCGACGCCCGGCTGCGGCTGCTCGCCGACGACCTCGTAGGCCTCCAGGAGGCGCTGCGCGCCGAGATCGCCGACGAGGCGGCGCTCAAGGAGCGCAAGGAGGCGGCCGAGGCGGAGCTCAAGGCGGCGCTCGCGCGCGAGGCGGCCCTTGAGGAGGACGTCCGGCGGCTGGCCCCGCGGCTGACGCGGGCGCAGCAGAGCTGGTACGAACTCTCCCAGCTGGCCGAGCGGGTACGCGGCACGATCTCGCTCGCCGACGCCCGGGTCACCAGCGCGACCGCCCAGCCGCCGGAGGACCGGCGCGGCCGCGATCCCGAGGACCTGGAGCGCGAAGCCGCCCGCATCCGGGAGCAGGAGGCGGAGCTGGAGGCCGCGTTGGAGGCCGCCGAACGGGCGTTGGAGGACACCGTCGCCCACCGCGCCGAGCTGGAGCGGCAGCTCGCGCTCGAGGAGCGGCGGCTCAAGGACGCCGCGCGGGTCATCGCGGACCGGCGCGAGGAGCTGGCGCGGCTGGGCGGCAAGGTCAGCGCGGCCCGTTCGCGGGCCGCCTCCGCCCAGGCCGAGATCGACCGGCTCGCCGCCGCCCGCGACGAGGCCCAGCAGCGGGCCGTCGCCGCGCAGGAGGAGTACGAGCAGCTCAAGGCCGAGGTCGACGGCCTCGAAGCGGGCGACACGGAGCTCGCGGAGCGGTACGAGGCGGCCAAACGCGAGCTGTCCGCGGCGGAGGCGGCGCTCAGCGAGACCCGTGACGAACTCGCCGCGGCCGAGCGGGGCCGTGCAGCGGTCGCCGCCCGCCGTGAGGCCCTCGCGCTCGGCCTGCGCCGCAAGGACGGCACCGGTGCGCTGCTGGCCGCCCGCGACCGGCTGGGCGGGCTGCTCGGCCCCGCGGCGGAGCTGCTGACCGTGGCGCCCGGGTACGAGGCCCCGGTCGCCGCGGCCCTCGGCGCGGCCGCGGACGCCCTCGCCGCCGCCGACCCGGCCACGGCCGCAGAAGCGATCCGCCTCCTGCGCAAACAGGACGCGGGCCGCGCCACGCTGCTGCTCGCCGGACTGCCGGGGCCGGACCGGCCCCGCACGGCGACCCGCCTGCCGGAAGGTTCCGCCTCCGCGCCCACGGTTCCGCCGGGCCGACAAGTGCCCGACGGCCCCGTCACCCCGGCGGGCGACACACCGGGCGCCGGCGGCGCGGTCCCGGCCGGGGGTCGGGGGGCGGAGCGTTCCGCCCGGCCGGACGGCTCTGCGGATGTGCCGGCCGGTGGCCCGGCCCCGTCCGGCGACGCCCGTGGGTTTTCGGCCGGTGGTCGGGTCCCGGTCGGCCGGCCGGGGGTTCCTGCCTCCGTGCAGCCTGAGGGCGGTGCGTCGGCGGAGGCAGCCGAGGCCGACCGGGTTCTGCCCGGCGGCCGTGCGACGCGGAGCGCCGCCGACTCCGAGGACGGTCCGCCGGCCGGCAGCCCGGCAGCGCCCGGTGGCCGGGCGGCGGAGAGCTCCGCCCGGACCAGCGGCAGCCAAAGCGCGCCGCCCTTCGGCCCTCACGCGCCCTTCGGCCCTCACGCGGCCGGCGGCGCGCCCGTGCCCGCCTGCCGCCAGGAGGAGGAAGGTTCCGTCTCGGCGACGGCCGGCGACGGCGGCGGTCGGCAGGGTGGACTGCCCGCCGTCCCGCACGGCGCGGAGTGGGGCGTGCCCGAACAGGCGGACGCCCCCGTCTCCGAAGGCCCGCGTGCCGTGCAGCCCGGTGCTCCGGGAACGGCCATGGCCGCCGAAGGCCGCCGAGACGGCGGAGCGGCCCCGGAGCCCGACGGCGTCGGCGCTGTTTCGGGCGCGGGGCTGGAGTCGGCCGGTGACCCGGCCCCGGCGGACCGGGCGGCGGCCCGCACCGGGGTCCTCGCCGCGGCCGTCCCCGTCGAGGGCCTGGTGCAGGGGCCCGAGGGGCTCCTCTCGGCCGTGCGGCGGCTGGTGCACGACATGGTGGTCGTCGGGACGCTGGAGGACGCCGAGGATCTGGTCGCCGCGCGCCCCGGGCTGACTGCCGTGACCGCGGAGGGCGATGTGCTCGGTGCGCACTTCGCGCAGGGCGGCTCCGCGGGCGCGCCCAGCCTGCTGGAGGTCCAGGCGTCCGTGGACGAGGCGGAGGCGGAGCTTCAGGAGCTGGAGCGGCGCTGCGCCGAGCTGGCCGTGTGCAAGGACCGGGCCGCCGCAGGCCGTGCCGACCGCGCCGCGCTGGTCGAGGAGCTGGGAGAACGGCGCAGGGCCGCCGACCGGGAGAAGTCCGCCGTGTCCGGACAGCTGGGGCGGCTCGCCGGCCAGGCGCGCGCCGCGGCCGGCGAGGCCGAACGGGCGGGCGCGGCCGCCGCCAAGGCGCAGGAGGCGCTGGAGCGGGCCCGCGAGGACGCCGAGGAACTGGCCGAGCGGCTGCTCGCCGCCGAGGAGCTGCCGGTCGACGACGAGCCGGACGCCTCCGTACGCGACAGGCTCGCCGCCGATGGCGCGAACGCACGTCAGACCGAGATGGAGGCCCGGCTCCAGGCCCGTACGCACGAGGAGCGCGTCAAGGCGCTCGCGGGCCGCGCGGACGCGCTCGACCGGGCCGCGCGCGCCGAGCGGGAGGCGCGGGCGCGGGCCGAACAGCGGCGTGCCCGGCTGCGCCATGAGGCCGTCGTCGCCTCCGCCGTCGCGGCGGGCGCACGGCAGCTGCTCGCGCATGTGGAGGTCTCGCTCGTCCGCGCAGAGCAGGAGCGCGCCGCCGCGGAGACGGCCAAGGCCGAGCGGGAGCGGGAGCTGGCCGCCGCCCGCAACGCCGGCCGCGAGCTGAAGGCCGAACTCGACAAGCTCACCGACTCGGTGCACCGGGGCGAGGTGCTCGGGGCCGAGAAGCGGCTGCGGATCGAGCAGTTGGAGACCAGGGCGCTGGAGGAGCTGGGCGTGGAGCCGGCCGGGCTGGTCGCCGAGTACGGCCCCGATCAGCCGGTGCCCCCGTCGCCGCCCGCCGAGGGCGAGGAGCTGCCGGAAGACCCGGAGCACCCGCGCAATCAGCCGAGGCCGTTCGTCCGCGCGGAGCAGGAGAAGCGGCTTAGGTCGGCCGAGCGGGCGTATCAGCAGCTGGGCAAGGTCAACCCGCTGGCGCTGGAGGAGTTCGCGGCGCTTGAGGAGCGCCATAAGTTCCTGTCCGAGCAGCTCGAGGATCTGAAGCGGACCAGGGCCGATCTGCTCCAGGTGGTCAAGGAGGTCGACGAGCGGGTCGAGCAGGTCTTCACGGAGGCATACCGGGACACGGCCCGGGAGTTCGAGGGCGTTTTCTCCCGGCTCTTCCCGGGCGGCGAGGGCCGGCTGGTGCTGACCGACCCGGACAACATGCTCACCACGGGTGTGGACGTCGAAGCCCGCCCGCCGGGCAAGAAGGTCAAGCGGCTGTCGCTGCTCTCCGGCGGGGAGCGTTCGCTGACCGCGGTGGCCCTGCTGGTGTCGATCTTCAAGGCGCGGCCCAGCCCGTTCTATGTGATGGACGAGGTCGAGGCGGCGCTGGACGACACCAATCTCCAACGGCTCATCCGGATCATGCAGGAGCTCCAGGAGAGCTCCCAGCTGATCGTGATCACTCACCAGAAGCGCACGATGGAGGTCGCGGACGCCCTCTACGGCGTCTCCATGCAGGGGGACGGCGTCTCCAAGGTGATCAGTCAGCGTCTTCGCTGATCGCTGCCCCTCTCCTCAACCCACTGCCGCCCCGGCTCGCCCCTTGAGCCGGGGCAGCACGTTCTCGCAGAACAGATGCATGCTGCGCCAGCCCTCGTCCACCGGCAGCCCGCCGCACAGCGGATGCAGCACCACGCCCGCCGCGCCCTGATGAAGGCACTGGGCTGGCGTCAGCACCCGGTAGACACCCTCGCGCCGCAGCTCCTCGACCGTCGTCGCCGCCGACCGCACCGCGGATCTGACGTCCTTCGACTGCCAGGAGGCATACATACGGGCCTCGTGCAGAAAGCACTCCCCGTGCTGAGCCCAGACGCGGTCCGGGTCCTCTGCCAGATGCACCAGAGGCGTGCGCTCCGCGGGCATCATGCAGAAGCCGTCCGTCCCGTACCGGGCGCGCACTTCCTCGTAGTACGCCCGCAGCTCCGGCAGATGCGCGCTGGGGAAGAACGGCAGCCCGAAGCGCGCCGCACGCCGGGCCGCCGCCCGTGAGGAGCCGCCGACCAGCAGCGTCGGATGCGGCCGGGTGTACGGGCGCGGGGTGACCGTCACCGTGCGGCCCCGGAACGAGAACGGCTCACCCCGCCAGGCCGTGAGCAGGGTCTCGACCAGCTCGTCCTGGAGCAGACCGCGCCTGCCCCACTCCACGCCCAGCTGCTCGTACTCCGCGGGCCGGTAGCCGATCCCGGCCACCGTGATCAGCCGCCCCTTGCCGATCAGATCCAGCACGGCGATGTCCTCGGCCAGCCGCAGCGGGTCGTACAGCGGGCCGATGATCGCCGAGACGGTGATCGAGATACGGTGCGTGGCGCCGAGCACCGCCCCCGCGAAGACGAAGGGGGAGGGCAGCCAGTTGTCCTGCGCGCCGTGGTGCTCCTCCGTCTGCACGGTGTCGATTCCGCGGTCATCGGCGTACGCGGCCATCTCCAGCGCCGCCCGGTAGCGCTCCGCCAGCGCCTTGGGCGTTCCTGCGGGGTCGACGAGGTTGAACCGGACCACGGTGAACGCCATGGGGAGCCCCCTGAAGCCGAGTGAACCTGGCGAAGTGCGACGCTAGCTGACATGGCATCAGTTGGACAGGGTGCGGACGTGCGCCTCCCGTCGGCGGCCGGCTCCGCGCCGACCGCCGCCGCGCCCGACCGGTGCGCTCCCCGGCGGGTACGGGACCGAAAGGCGCCGCTCTCCGTCGCGCCTTCGGTCGCGGAGGCCACGGGGCATGCGGGCGCTCCGTACGACGGGCCGGCGCCGTGGCGGCTGGGCGGCCGTGGCGGCAGGACGGCTGTGGCGAGAGGGCGGCTGGCGGCCGGGGCGGCCGTGGCGGGCAGGCGGCAGGCCCGCAGGCGCAGGCGGCAAGCAGGAAGCCTGCAAGATCGTGTGGATCGACCAAAAGGTCCAAACGGGGCCGGAAGTCGTTGTGTGACCCTCCCGGACCGTCGACCGCGGCCGGCGGTGGCCGATACTGGGTGGCGTTATGGACATCGTCATCCTTGCTGTAGTCATCGCCCTGGTCGCGATCGGCGCGATCAGCGGGCTGGTGGTCGGCAGTCGCAAGAAGAAGCAGCTGCCCTCCCCGCCGCCGCCCAGCGCGCCGACCATCACCGCTCCGCCCGCCGAGCCGCACGTCGGCGACGAGGCGGAGACACCGCGCGACGAGCCGCGCCGCACCATCGAAGAAGTCGGCCTCCCCGAAGCCGAGCAGGCGGTCGAGACGCCGGTGGCGGTGGAGGGCCCGGTCATCGCCGAGCCCGCCGCCCCCGAGATCGAGATCCCCGAGCCCACGGCCGGCCGCCTCGTCCGGCTGCGTGCCCGCCTCGCCCGCTCGCAGAACTCCCTCGGCAAGGGGCTGCTCACCCTGCTGTCCCGCGAGCACCTCGACGAGGACACCTGGGAGGAGATCGAGGACACCCTCCTCACCGCCGATGTGGGCGTCGCCTCCACCCAGGAGCTGGTCGAGCGGCTGCGCGAGCGGGTGAAGGTCCTCGGCACCCGCACCCCGGAGCAGCTGCGCACCCTGCTCCGCGAGGAGCTGCTCACCCTGGTCGGCGCCGACCTCGACCGCGAGGTCAAGACGGAGAGCGGACTTGAGACCCCGGGCGTCGTCATGGTCGTCGGCGTCAACGGCACCGGAAAGACCACCACCACCGGCAAGCTGGCGCGGGTTCTGGTCGCCGACGGGCGCTCGGTCGTGCTGGGCGCGGCCGACACCTTCCGCGCGGCGGCCGCCGACCAGCTCCAGACATGGGGTGAGCGGGTCGGCGCGCGCACCGTGCGCGGCCCCGAGGGCGGCGACCCGGCCTCCATCGCCTTCGACGCGGTCAAGGAGGGCATCGCGGAGAGCGCCGATGTCGTCCTGATCGACACGGCGGGCCGGCTGCACACCAAGACCGGTCTGATGGACGAGCTGGGGAAGGTCAAGCGCGTCGTGGAGAAGCATGGCCCGCTGGACGAGGTCCTGCTGGTCCTGGACGCCACGACCGGCCAGAACGGCCTGGTGCAGGCGAGGGTCTTCGCGGAGGTCGTGGACATCACCGGCATCGTGCTGACCAAGCTGGACGGCACGGCGAAGGGCGGCATCGTCGTCTCCGTCCAGCGCGAGCTGGGTGTGCCGGTGAAGCTGGTGGGGCTGGGCGAGGGCCCGGACGATCTGGCGCCCTTCGAGCCGGAGGCCTTCATCGACGCCCTGATCGGCGACTGAGCGGAAGCCCTCTACGGCCTTGTCCGGCACAGGCCCCTGCGCGGCGGCCGGTCAGACGGGGGCCGCACCAGAGGACCGCCACGGGCGAGCGCCCCACCGCATGGTGCAGATGCAGTGGGGCGCTCCCATGTATATCCCGGCGTGCGCGTCGGTCACCGGGTCACAGGCGACCGATGGCAGATATACGCCAAGGTGCCCAGTAGCAGCCTGGCCTGCGGCGGAGCGCCGGCGGTGTCCAGCGACGGCGGCCGCAGCCAGCGGGCGGGCCCCAGGCCGGCGTGGTCCGACGGCGGCGCGGTGATGTACGCCCCCGGGCCCAGGCAGCGCAGATCCAGATCCGCGTCGTCCCATCCCATGCGGTAGAGCAGCTCAGGCAGATCGGCCGCGGCCCCCGGGGCGACGAAGAACTGGCAGCGCCCGTCCGGCGTCGCCGACACCGGCCCGAGCGGCAGCCCCATGCGCTCCAGCCGGAGCAGCGCGCGCCGCCCGGCGGGCGCCGCGACGTCCAGGACGTCGAAGTCGCGGCCGGCCGGCAGCAGCAGCGCCGCCCCCGGAACCTCCGACCAGGCTTTCGTCGCGTCGTCGAGCGTCGCGCCGGAAGGGACCTCAAGAGCGAAGTCGAGCGGGTGCGCCCCCGGGGACGCGCAGCACGGATCGCCGCACGAGCACACGCCGTCCGCGGCCCGGGCGCCCGGGACTACGGACCAGCCCCACAATCCCGTGTACTCGGCCACCGCCGTGCAGTCGTTCGTCCGGCCGCGCCGCCATGAGCCGGGCCGGAGCTGACCGATCCCGCTGATCCCCCGGCTGCCGCCGATCGTGAAGCCCATGCCCCCTCCAACGGGTGGATGTCGCCGGTGGTTACGACCTGAAGTCTCCCTGTGACCGAGCGTCGCCGGCGGTAGGGATTCGGCGGCGCACAGTGGCATAAGGGGTGGTGCGGACAGCTGCGAGCGCCCCCGCGGGCAACAGTCCACTGCCTCCCGATCGTCATGGGTTCAGTGAATCGCGACTCGCGGCAGTCGGGTTCATTCGCAGGGGTGGCGAATGGTGGCGTTTACTCAATCCCCCTCGCTGGACCCGTGATCGTAGGACTACTTTGGGTGCGCGAGCTCTGGAGTTCAGCGCACCAGCGGGTATGCCGCAGGCAACTCGCCACCGTGTGCGTGTGGTTCGAAGGAGCTCCGCGTCCGTCACGGGCCACCGCGACAGGCGGCATTCTGATGGGGCTTTCGAGGGATCCGGCGGGAAGCGAGCCAGCGGCAGCCGGATCGGGAGAAGCAGGCAACCGGTTCCGGGCGGGGCGGAACCGAGCGGAACCGACACGACAGATTCGGCGACCCGGCCGCTCGACCGAGCGGAGGGCGGCGACAAGGACGACGAGGCCGACGTCACTACTTCGGCGAAGGCGAACAGGGGGCACATCAGTGGGCGGCAGCGGCGCAGACGGTACATCCGCCGGCAAGCGCCCGAACGAGCAGTTGGGCTCGTGGTTCGTGCGCAGCGGCTGGTCCAAGGGCGAGCTCGCGCGTCAAGTGAACCGCCGGGCGCGCCAGATGGGCGCACACCACATCAGCACGGACACCTCTCGGGTGCGCCGCTGGCTCGACGGCGAGCAGCCGCGCGAGCCGATCCCGCGGATCCTCTCCGAACTGTTCTCCGAACGCTTCGGCAGCGTCGTCGCCGTGGAGGACCTCGGTCTGCGGGCAGGCCATCAGTCACCCTCCGTGTCCGGAGTGGACCTTCCCTGGGCGGGCCCGCAGACCGTCTCCCTGCTGAGCGAGTTCTCGCGCAGCGACCTGATGCTGGCCCGCCGGGGCTTCCTCGGCACCTCGCTGGCGCTGGCCGCGGGACCCGCGCTCATCGAACCCATGCAGCGCTGGCTGGTGCCCACCCCGCCGGGTGAGAGCCCCGCCCCCGCCCCCGGCAGCCGGCCGGCCCGGCTCTCCCAGCCCGAGCTGGACCTGCTGGAATCCACCACCGCCATGTTCCGCACCTGGGACGCCCAGTGCGGCGGCGGGCTCCGCCGCAAAGCCGTCGTCGGACAGCTGCACGAGGTCACCGACCTTTTGCAGGAGCCCCAGCCGCCCGCCACCGCCAAGCGGCTGTTCAAATGCGCTGCGGAGCTGGCCGAGCTGGCCGGCTGGATGAGCTATGACGTCGGCCTCCAGCCCACCGCCCAGAAGTACTTCGTCCTCGGGCTGCACGCCGCCAAGGAAGCGGGAGAGAAGTCACTCGGCTCCTACATCCTCTCCTCCATGAGCCGCCAGATGATCCACCTCGGACGGCCCGACGACGCCCTGGAACTCATCCACCTCGCGCAGTACGGCAGCCGTGACTGCGCCACCGCGCGCACCCAGGCCATGCTGTATGCGATGGAGGCCCGCGCCTACGCGAACATGGGCCAGCCCAGCAAGACCAAGCGGGCCGTCCGCATGGCGGAGGACACCTTCTCCGACGTGGGCCTGGACGGCGAGCCGGAACCCGACTGGATCCGCTTCTTCTCCGAAGCGGAACTCAACGCCGAAAACGCTCACTCCTACCGCGACCTCGCCTATGTCGCGGGCCGCAGCCCCACCTACGCGTCGCTCGCCGAACCGCTGATGGAGCGCGCCGTCCAGCTCTTCGGCGAGGACAAGGTGCACCAGCGGTCGTACGCACTCAATCTGATCGGCATGGCCACCGTCCATCTGCTGAAGCGGGAGCCCGAGCAGGCCACGACGCTGGCCGGCAAGGCGCTCGGGACCGCGAAGTCGGTCCGCTCGGAGCGGGTCAACACCCGGCTGCGCAAGACCGTGGACACGGCCGCACGCGACTTCGGGGACGTGCCGGAAGTCGTCCAGTTCACCGACTACCTCACCACTCAGCTCCCCGAGACGGCCGAAGCCGTCTAGGACCGGAGCACCCACCGGAACCCCGGCCGCGACGCCCACCCCCTACAGGCCGACTCGGCTCCCCCACGCCAGGTCAGACAGGTGGCCGTCGCGGCCGGCCGTGCGACGTGCCGCAGATGGTATCTGCGGCCCCCCGCCCCCACCCGCCGGTTCATGGGCCTGTAACACGCCGGACTTCTTCGTCACTGGCGTGAAACATCGAGCTGCTCTGACCGAAACGGCGCTGCGCCACGCTCCTCAGCACAGTCGGCCCACCCCCACGGCATCCGCACGGGCCGTTCCGACCCACTGAGGAGACGCTGGCCTTGAATGGCGCAGATACAGCATTCGTATTGATCAGTGCCGCGCTCGTCATGCTGATGACGCCCGGCTTGGCCTTCTTCTACGGCGGCATGGTCCGCGTGAAGAGCGCCCTCAACATGCTCATGATGTCCTTCATCTCGCTCGGCATCGTCAGCGTGCTGTGGGTGCTCTACGGGTACTCGCTCACTTTCGGTGACGACATCGGCGCGGGCCTGCTCGGCAACTTCGACCACATCGGGTTCCAGGGCATCAACGCGGAGACGCTGACCGGCGAGGGCGGCATCCCCGTCTTCGCGTTCGCGCTCTTCCAGCTGATGTTCGCCGTCCTGACCCCCGCCCTGATGAGCGGCGCCCTCGCCGACCGCGTGAAGTTCACCGCCTGGTCGCTGTTCATCGCCCTGTGGGTGACCGTGGTCTACTTCCCGGTCGCACACTGGGTGTGGCAGGCCGACGGATGGCTCTACAAGCTTGAGGTGATCGACTTCGCCGGCGGCACCGCCGTCCACATCAACGCGGGCATCGGCGCGCTCGCCGCCGTCCTCGTCGTCGGCAAGCGCATCGGCTTCAAGAAGGACGCCATGCGGCCGCACAGCCTGCCGCTCGTCGTCCTGGGCGCCGCACTGCTGTGGTTCGGCTGGTTCGGCTTCAACGCCGGCTCCGCCCTCGCCGCCGACGGCACCGCGGCCACCATGGCCTTCAACACCCAGATCGCCACCGGCGCCGCCATGATCGGCTGGCTGATCTACGAGCGCATCCGCCACGGCGCGCTCACCACGCTGGGCGCCGCCTCCGGCGCCATCGCCGGTCTGGTCGCCATCACCCCGTCGGGCGCCCACGTCAACCCCTTCGGCGCCCTCCTCATCGGCGTCGTCGCCGGCGCCGTCTGCTCCTGGGCCGTCAGCCTCAAGTTCAAGCTGGGCTACGACGACTCCCTCGACGTGGTCGGCGTCCACCTCGTCGGCGGCGTCGTCGGCACCCTGCTCGTCGGCGTCCTCGCCGTCGACGGCGTGGGCGGCTTCTCCCAGCTGGGCAAGCAGGCTGTCGGCGCCTTCGCGGTCATGGGCTACTCCTTCGTCGTCTCCTGGATCCTCGCCAAGTTCGTCGATGTGACCATCGGCTTCCGGGCCTCCGAGGACGACGAGGTCAGCGGTGTCGACATGGCCTTCCACGCCGAGTCCGCCTATGACTTCAGCGCTGTGGGAGGCTCGCCCGCGGGCCGTGCCGTCGCCGCGCCGACCGCCGACCAGGACGGGACCTCCGCTGCCGCGCAGCAGCAGTCGCAGAACAAGAAGGTGGACGCATGAAGCTCATCACCGCAGTCGTGAAGCCGCACAAGCTGGACGAGATCAAGGAGGCCCTCCAGGCCTTCGGCGTCCAGGGCCTCACGGTCACCGAGGCCAGCGGCTACGGCCGGCAGCGCGGCCACACCGAGGTCTACCGGGGCGCGGAGTACCAGGTCGACCTGGTACCCAAGATCCGCATCGAGGTGCTCGTCGAGGACGACGACGCCGAGGAACTGGTCAATGTGATCGTCAAGGCCGCCCGCACCGGGAAGATCGGCGACGGCAAGGTATGGGCCCTGCCCGTCGACACGGCCGTACGGGTCCGCACCGGCGAACGCGGCCCGGACGCGCTGTAAGCCGCACCGGACCGACCACGCCGGACACGGAAAAAAAGGAGCTGCTGGGTGACGAGCCTCGATCTGACTGCCGAAGCCGAAGACTCGGGACCCAGCGGCTACGCGGCGGCCCGGCTGCGCCTTCTCACCGAGAAGGCGCAGCCCGGGCCGCCGCGCCGTGCCGCGCTCGCCGAGCTCACCGACTCCTGGCTGGCCGCGCTCTTCACCGCCGCCGCCCAGGACACCGGCGTCCGCGGCGCCGCGCTGGTCGCCGTCGGCGGCTACGGCAGGGGAGAGCTGTCCCCGCGCAGCGACCTCGACCTGCTGCTGCTTGCCGACGGCTCGGCCGACCCCGGCGCGCTCGCCGCGCTCGCCGACCGCCTCTGGTACCCGGTCTGGGACCTCGGCCTCGCCCTCGACCACTCCGTACGCACCCCGGCCGAGGCCCGCAAGACCGCGGGGGAGGACCTCAAGGTCCAGCTGGGGCTGCTCGACGCGCGCCTTGTCGCAGGAGACCTCGGCATGGTCGCAGGGCTGCGCACCGCCGTCCTCGCCGACTGGCGCAACCAGGCCCCCAAACGCCTCCCCGAACTGCGTGAACTCTGCTGTGAACGCGCAGAACGCCAGGGCGAACTCCAGTTTCTGCTGGAGCCCGACCTCAAGGAGGCCCGCGGCGGGCTGCGGGACGCCACCGCACTGCGCGCCGTGGCTGCCTCCTGGCTCGCCGACGCGCCCCGCGAAGGGCTCGCCGACGCGCGCAGGCAGCTCCTCGACGCCCGCGACGCACTGCATCTGACCACCGGACGCGCCACCGACCGCCTCGCCCTCCAGGAACAGGACCAGGTCGCCGATGCCCTCGGCCTGCTCGACGCCGACGCCCTGCTCCGCCAGGTGTACGAGGCCGCCCGTACCGTCTCGTACGCCTCCGACGTCACCTGGCGCGAAGTCGGCCGGGTCCTCAAGGCCCGCTCGGCCCGCCCCCGGCTCCGCGCGCTGATCGGCGGCGGGCGCACCCCGCAACCGGATCGCAGCCCGCTCGCGGAGGGCGTCGTCGAACAGGAAGGCGAAGCGGTCCTGGCCCGCGCCGCCCGGCCCGAGCGCGACCCGGTGCTGCCGCTGCGCGCCGCCGCGGCCGCCGCCCAGTCCGGACTGCCCCTCTCCCTGCACACCGCACGCCGCCTCTCGGCAGCCGCCCGGCCGCTGCCCGTGCCCTGGCCCGCCGAGGCCCGCGAGGAGCTCGTCACGCTCCTCGGCGCGGGTGAGGCGACCGTGCCCGTATGGGAGGCGCTGGAGGCCGAAGGGCTGATCACCCGGCTGCTGCCCGACTGGGAGCGCGTACGGTGCCGGCCACAGCGCAACCCCGTGCACACCTTCACCGTCGACCGCCACCTCGTCGAGACCGCCGTCCGCGCCGCCTCGCTCACCCGGCGGGTCGGCCGCCCCGACCTGCTGCTGGTCGCCGCCCTCCTGCATGACATCGGCAAGGGCTGGCCCGGGGACCACTCCGTCGCGGGAGAGGTCATCGCCCGCGACGTCGCCGCCCGGATCGGCTTCGACACCGCGGACGTGGCCGTCGTCGCCACCCTCGTACGCAACCATCTGCTGCTGATCGACACCGCCACCCGGCGCGACCTGGACGATCCCGCGACCGTCGCCTCCGTCGCCCAGGCCGTCGGCTCCGCCGGCACCCTGGAGCTGCTGCACGCCCTGACCGAGGCCGACGCCCTGGCCACCGGGCCCGCCGCCTGGTCCTCCTGGCGCGCCTCGCTGGTGGCCGACCTGGTCAAACGCGTCGGCGCGGTCCTCGCGGGCGACACCCCCGCCGAACCGGACCCCGGCGAGCCCAGCGCGGAACAGGAGCGCCTCGCCGTCGAGGCCGTCCGCACCGGCGAACCGGCGCTCGCCCTGCACACGCAGAGCGAGCCGCCGGCGGAGGCCGAGTCCCACGGCGAGTCCCACGGCGAGTCCCAGGCCCCAGAGGCCGTCGGCGTCGAGTTGCTGATCGCGCTCCCCGACCAGCCCGGCGTCCTGCCCGCCGCGGCCGGCGTGCTGGCCCTGCACCGCCTCACCGTCCGCGCCGCCGACCTGCGCGCCATCGAACTGCCCAGCGAGCTGGGCCGCCGCTCGGATGTGCTGCTGCTGAGCTGGCGGGTCGCCGCCGAGTACGGCTCCCTGCCGCAGGCGGCCCGGCTGCGCGCCGATCTCGTACGCGCCCTCGACGGCTCCCTCGACATCGCCTCCCGCCTCGCCGAACGCGAGGCCGCCTACCCGCGCCGCCGCGGAGTGGCGGCCCCGCCGCCCCGTGTGACGGTCGCCCCGACGGGTTCCGCCCGTGCCACGGTCATCGAGATCCGTGCCCAGGACGCCCCCGGACTGCTGCACCGCATCGGGCGTGCGCTGGAGGACGCGCGGGTACGGGTGCGCAGCGCGCATGCCTCCACGCTGGGGGCGAACGCGGTGGACGCCTTCTATGTGACGGGCCCGGAGGGCGCGCCGCTGCCGGCCGAGGAGGCGGCACGGGTGGCCGGGGAGCTCGAGGCGGCCCTGCGGGTGTGAGGTGAGACCGCCCACAGGGCAGACCGCACCATGGGCGGCCGGATACCCTGGAGGACACTGTCCGCCTTCCCCCGAGACCTGAGGATCCGCGACCACCGTGTTCGATACCCTCTCCGACCGCTTGGCGAATACCTTCAAGAACCTGAGGGGCAAGGGCCGCCTCAGCGAGGCGGACATCGACGCCACGGCACGCGAGATCCGCATCGCCCTGCTCGAGGCGGATGTGGCGCTCCCGGTCGTCCGGGCCTTCATCAAGCAGATCAAGGAACGCGCGCTCGGCGTCGAGGTCTCGAAGGCCCTCAACCCCGCCCAGCAGGTCATCAAGATCGTCAACGAGGAGCTGATCGGCATCCTCGGCGGCGAGACCCGCCGGCTCCGGTTCGCCAAGCAGCCGCCGACCGTGATCATGCTGGCCGGTCTGCAGGGCGCGGGCAAGACCACCCTCGCCGGAAAGCTCGGCCAGTGGCTCAAGACCCAGGGCCACTCCCCGCTGCTCGTCGCCTGCGACCTCCAGCGGCCCAACGCCGTCAACCAGCTCTCCGTCGTCGCGGAGCGGGCCGGCGTCGGGATCTACGCGCCGGAGCCCGGCAACGGCGTGGGCGACCCGGTGCAGGTCGCCAAGGACTCCATCGAGTACGCGAAGTCGAAGGTCCACGACATCGTGATCGTGGACACCGCCGGCCGGCTGGGCATCGACCAGGAGATGATGCAGCAGGCCGCGGACATCCGAGACGCGGTCCAGCCGGACGAGATCCTTTTCGTCGTCGACGCGATGATCGGTCAGGACGCGGTCAACACCGCGGAGGCCTTCCGCGACGGCGTTGGCTTCGACGGCGTGGTGCTCTCCAAGCTCGACGGCGACGCCCGCGGCGGCGCCGCCCTGTCGATCGCGCATGTCACCGGGCGCCAGATCATGTTCGCCTCCAACGGCGAGAAGCTGGACGACTTCGACGCGTTCCACCCGGACCGCATGGCGTCCCGCATCCTCGGCATGGGCGACATGCTCAGCCTGATCGAGAAGGCCGAGCAGACCTTCAGCCAGGAAGAGGCCGCCAAGATGGCCTCCAAGCTGGCGTCCAGCAAGGGCAAGGACTTCACGCTGGACGACTTCCTGGCCCAGATGGAGCAGGTCCGCAAGATGGGCTCCATCAGCAAGCTCCTCGGCATGCTGCCCGGCATGGCCCAGATGAAGGACCAGATCAACAGCATCGACGAGCGGGACGTCGACCGCACCGCCGCGATCATCAAGTCGATGACTCCGGGCGAGCGCAACGACCCGACGGTCATCAACGGCTCGCGCCGGGCCCGTATCGCCCGCGGTTCGGGTGTGGACGTCAGCGCGGTGAAGAACCTGGTGGAGCGGTTCTTCGAGGCGCGCAAGATGATGTCGCGCATGGCACAGGGCGGCGGCATGCCCGGAATGCCGGGCATGCCCGGCATGGGGGGCGGCCCCGGCCGTCAGAAGAAGCAGCAGAAGCAGGCCAAGGGCAAGCGCAAGAGCGGCAACCCGATGAAGCGCAAGGCCGAGGAGCAGGCCGCCGCGGAGCGCAGGCAGGCCGCCCAGCAGCAGGGCGGGGCGTTCGGCCTCCCGCCCGGGCAGCCGGGCAAGGACTTCGAGCTGCCGGACGAGTTCAAGAAGTTCATGGGCTGATCCCCAGCTTCACGGGCCCGTGGCCGGGACGGACGGCCGCGGGCCCTCGGCATGTCTGCCGGGCAGCCGCGCCGGGGACGCCGTTGGACGCCGCTGACTGGCGGCGGACCCGCACCTGTGGGGAGATGGGCACAGGCGCCGGCGCAGAGGAGGGCAGCCAGCGTGGCCAACTCCGTACCTCCGCGCGACCGCACCGACCAGCCGTGGCGCTCCGAGGGCGCGCCGCCGCCGTCCCCGCCGAAGCGGCGGATTCCGGGCGGCTGGGGCTGGCTGCTGGTCGCGGTGGTGGCCGTCTTCCTGCTGACCAATCTGGTGCTGTCGCTGACGGGGGACGACGAGCCGACGACGGTCTCGTACACGGAGTTCAGCAAGCAGGTCGAAGACGGCAATGTGGAGAGGATCTACGCCAAGGGCGACCAGATCCAGGGCGATCTGAAGCAGAGCGCGCCGGTGCCCAACGGCGACGGCGGCACCTACGACCGGTTCGCCACCCAGCGGCCCGCTTTCGCCGACGACGATCTGTGGGCGGAGCTGACCCGGCAGAACGTCGTGGTCACGGCGGAGCCGGTGTACGAGGAACCGAACCTGCTGACCAATGTGCTGATCTCGCTCGCGCCGATCCTGCTGCTGGTCGCGCTGTGGGTGTTCATCACACGGCGGATGGCGTCCCGGCTGGGCGGCGCCGGGGGGATGCTGGGCCGCAAGGCGCCGCCCAGACCCGTCGAGCTGGAGACCGGCAGGCGCACCACGTTCGCCGACGTGGCGGGCATCGACGAGGTGCAGGGCGAGCTGAACGACGTCGTCGACTTCCTCAAGAACCCGGACGCCTACCGGCGGATGGGTGCGCGGATGCCCGGCGGCGTGCTGCTGTCGGGGCCGCCCGGGACCGGGAAGACGCTGCTGGCGCGGGCGGTGGCCGGTGAGGCGGGGGTGCCGTTCTTCTCGGCGTCGGCGTCGGAGTTCATCGAGATGATCGTGGGCGTGGGGGCGTCGCGGGTCCGGGAGCTCTTCGCCGAGGCACGCAAGGTGGCCCCCGCGATCATCTTCATCGACGAGATCGACACGATCGGGCGGGCGCGGGGCGGCGGCGCGGCGATGGGCGGCCACGACGAGCGCGAGCAGACGCTGAACCAGATCCTCACGGAGATGGACGGCTTCACCGGGTCGGAGGGGGTGGTCGTGGTCGCGGCTACCAACCGCGCCGACGTGCTGGACCCGGCGCTGACCCGGCCGGGGCGCTTCGACCGCACGGTGAGCGTCAGCCCCCCGGACCGGGGCGGGCGTGAGGCGATCCTGCGCATCCACACCCGGTACATCCCGCTCGACGCGAGAGTCGACCTGGCACAGGTGGCGCGCACCACCCCTGGGATGACGGGCGCGGATCTGGCCAATCTGGCGAACGAGGCGGCGCTGCTCGCGGTGAAGCGGGGGCGGCGCGAGGTGACCCAGTCGGATCTGTCCGAGGCGTTGGAGAAGGTCCAACTCGGCGCGGAACGGCCCTTGGTGATGCCGCCCGAGGAACGCCGCCGCACCGCCTACCACGAGAGCGGCCACGCCCTGCTCGGCATGCTCCAGCCGGGCGCCGACCCCGTCCGCAAGGTGACCATCGTGCCGCGGGGCCGGGCGCTGGGCGTGACGCTCTCCACGCCGGAGGCGGACCGGTACGCGTACACGGAGGAGTATCTGCGCGGCCGCATCGTGGGGGCGCTGGGCGGGATGGCCGCGGAGGAGGTGGTGTTCGGTGTGGTGACCACCGGGTCGGAGAGCGACCTGGAGCAGGTGACCGTGCTGGCGCGGGGGATGGTCGGGCGCTGGGGGATGAGCGAGCGGGTGGGGCGGCTGACGGCGATCCCGAGCGATGCGCAGCAGGCGTACGGGCTGTCGGCCGCGCCGGGAACGCTGGATGCGGTGGACACGGAGATGCGGCGGATCGTCGACGAGTGCTACGAGAGCGCATGCCGTCAGCTGCGCGACAACCGGGACCGCCTGGACTCTCTGGCGGGGGCGCTCCTGCAGAACGAGACCCTTGAAGAGGATGCCGCCTATGCCGCCGCGGGCATCCCCCGTCTGACGAAGGACCAGGAGACCTGAGACTCGCCCGCCCCCGCCGGGGCGGCGCGTCCGCGCCGCGCAAGGCCCGGTCCCCTCCAGGGGGCTGGGGCCAGGCCCCGGTCTCGGGACGGGACGGCGGAAGCTCGGGGCGGGACGGCGGAAGGGAGAAGGGCGCTACGCCGTCCGGGTGATCAGGTACCGGAAGACGTTCGGCATCCACACCGTCCCGTCCCCCCGCCGATACGGCTCCAGCGCCTCGTCGATCTCCTTCCGCACCTGTGCCTGGTCCGTCGCCCGCACCGCCTCCGAGTACAGCCCCGTCGACAACAGCCCCCGCACGGCGCTGTCGGCGTCGGCGTAGCCGAACGGGCAGGCCACGCGTCCCGAGCCGTCGGGCGCCAGGCCGGCCTTGGCGGCGACGTCCTCCAGGTCGTCCCGCAGGGCTGGACGCCAGGCGTCGCCCGGGCGGCCGTCCTCGGTGCGCAGACGTTCCGTCAGCCGGTCTGCGACCCGCAGGACTCCGGAGGTGGCGCAGCGCTCCGGCGGCCCCCATCCGGTGAGCACGACGGCGGCCCCGCGCGGGGCCAGCCGCACGGCCGCTTCGAGTTCCGCGACGAGTGCCTCGCAGTCGTCCGCCGTACAGCCGATCGGGTGAAACGCGACGATGACGTCGAAGGGGCCGGCCGACGCCGCGTCCGACGCCGCACCCTCCACGAGCACGGCGCGGGCCCGCCCGCCGTCCCCGCCGCCCGCGTCATCGGCGGAATCCAGCCGCTGTCGCGCCAGCGCCAGCCGCTCGAGGTCCGTGTCCACACCGGTCACTTCCGCCCCGCGGGCCGCTGCGAGCAGCAGTGCCAGCCCGGAGCCGCAGCCCAGGCCCAGGACTCTGGTCCCGGGACCGACCTCCAGGCGCTCGTACACCGCCTCGTACAGCGGCGCCAGCATCCGTTCCTGGATCTCGGCCCAGTCGCGGGCGGAGGCGGCGGCAGCGGACGTGTGCGCCGCGCTATGCGCCGTCGTGTCGTACCGGCCGTGCCGGCGGTGCTGGTGATCCTGGCGGTCCTGACGGTGCTGGACGAGCGTAGGAGTCATCGAAAGCGCCCCAATCCGACGAGCCGACGTGAGATCGCCCCCGTGTGCGTGCGTTGCGCTCCCCCCGGTGCCCTCCCCCTGTATGCCAGAGAACTCCGCATGCCTCCCCGCGTCCAGAGGGTGTGTGCGATTGCTTCGTGCCCCGGGCGTGCGCCCCAGTTGAGCCGCTTGATTCTCTTGCTGAATTCCCTTTTCCAACACTTCTCGCCGTACCATGCGCGCCATGGCAAAGGCACCCGTTCTCACGCCCCAGGCGGAAGACTTCCCACGCTGGTACCAGGACCTGATCAACAAGGCCGAGCTGGCGGACAACGGCCCGGTGCGCGGCACCATGGTCATCCGGCCGTACGGATACGGTCTGTGGGAGCGGATGCAGCAGGAGATGGACGCCCGCATCAAGGCGGCGGGCGCCTTGAACGCCTACTTCCCGCTCTTCATCCCCCAGTCTTACCTGACGAGGGAAGCTGAGCACGTCGAGGGATTCGCGCCGGAGCTGGCCGTGGTCACGCACGGCGGCGGCAAGGAGCTGGAGGAGCCCGTCGTCGTACGGCCCACCTCCGAGACGATCATCAACGACTACTTCTCGAAGTGGGTGCAGAGCTACCGGGATCTGCCGCTGCTGATCAACCAGTGGGCGAACGTGGTCCGTTGGGAGATGCGCCCGCGCGTCTTCCTGCGCACGACGGAGTTCCTGTGGCAGGAGGGGCACACCGCCCACGCCACATATGAGGACGCCCGTGACTATGCGGCCCACATCCACCGGAACGTCTACGCGGACTTCATGGAGAACGTCCTGGCGATCGACGTGGTGCTGGGCCGCAAGACGCCGCGCGAGCGCTTCGCGGGAGCCGTCAACACCCTCACCCTGGAAGGGATGATGGGCGACGGCAAGGCCCTGCAGATGGGTACCAGCCATGAGCTGGGGACCAACTTCTCCAAGGCGTTCAACACCACGTATCTGTCCAAGGAGGGCAGGCAGGAGCTCGCCTGGCAGACCTCCTGGGGCTCCTCCACCCGGATGGTCGGCGGGCTGATCATGTCCCACGGCGATGACGCAGGACTGCGGGTCCCGCCGCGTCTGGCCCCGGTCCAGGCGGTGGTGCTGGCCATCAAGGGCGACGACGCGGTGCTCGCCAAGGTCCGCGAGATCGGCGAACGGCTGACGGCCGCGGGCGTGCGGGTGCAGGTCGACGACCGCACGGACACGCCGTTCGGCCGCCGGGCCGTGGACTGGGAGCTCAAGGGCGTCCCGGTGCGGATCGAGGTCGGCCCGCGCGATCTGGAGGCGGGGACCGCGATGCTGGCGCGCCGGATCGCCGGCGGGAAGGAACCGGTGCGCATCGAGTCGCTTGCCGAACTGCTCCCGAAGGTCCTCGAAGAGGACCAGGCGCTGCTGCTGAAGCAGTCCCGGGACCGTCGCGAGGCCCGGACCAGCGACGTCTCCACGGTCACGGAGGCCGCAGAGGCGGCGAACGCCGGCGGCTGGGCCCGGATCCCGTGGGCGACTTTGGGCCAGGAGGGTGAGGCCGTCCTCGCGGAGCAGGCCGTGTCGGTACGCTGCCTGATCGCGGAGGACGGTTCCGTGCCGGAGTCGGACGACGAGCCCGGCGCGGTCGCCGTCGTGGGGCGCGCCTACTGAATGCGGCGGGCTCCGGTGGCCGCCCTCGGCGCTGTCAGGTACGTACCACCTTGGTGGGAGCTGTGTTGGCTCAATGGAAACTGACGGGTACGTGCAAATTATTTGAGATGCCCCGGAATGGAACCCGTGAGCGCTGCGGCTCGTTATCACGACGTGAGCACGACACCACCTGTTCTCGCAGCGGAGCTGGCACAGGCGTGGGCCGACATTCAACGGCACCACCCCGAGCTGCCGGATCTCGCCGCGCCAGAGTCCCTGATCGGAGAATCCTCGTCCGCTTGCGGCGCGGAGCTCTCCTTCGAGCGGCTGCTCCACGAGGCAGTCCACGGCATCGCCGCCGCGCGCGGCGTCCGTGACACCTCGCGTGCCGGCCGCTACCACAACCGCCGATTCCTGGCGATCGCCGAGGAGATGGGCCTGGACCACCCGGAGGAGCCACATCCCAGCAGCGGCTTCTCACTGGTGACGCTCAACCCCGAGGCGAAACGGCGCTATCGGCCCACGATCGAGAGACTGCAGCGCGCCCTGCGGGCGCACACGGCCGCCACGGCCGCCGACACCAAACGCTCCTTCCGCGGGCCGGCCGCCCGGCACGGCTCGTCGGGCGGCGGGGTGAGGGTGAAGGCCGTGTGCGACTGCGGGCGCAATGTCAGGGTCGTCCCCTCGGTGCTCGCCCAGGCGCCGATCGTCTGCGGCGGCTGCGGCAAACCCTTCCGCATCCCGGAGGCCCTGGGCGCGGCGAGCTGATCCGCGGTCCGCGCCTGACCGGGTCCGTGCCCGGCTCCCGGCACCGGTCACCGCCTGACCTGGTCCGCGCCCGGCGCCCGCCCGCGGCCCGACCCGCTCCGGACGCAGAGACCGGCCGCACAGCCGCGCCGGCCGGTGGCGTGCGGGCTGCGGGGGTACGCCGCTGCACCTCGCGGCGGTGTGGCACAATGGCTAGCTGTACTCGACAGCCGCACAGGACCCCTCTCGCCTCCGGCTGGCGCGTCCATCGGGCACCCCGAGTACCGCAACCCCACGTGGCATCTCGTTGTGCCCCACCACGTCAACACCAGGAGACACCACTCCCGTGGCAGTCAAGATCAAGCTGAAGCGTCTGGGCAAGATCCGTTCGCCTCACTACCGCATCGTCGTCGCCGACTCCCGCACCCGCCGTGACGGCCGGGCCATCGAGGAGATCGGCCTGTACCACCCGGTGCAGAACCCCTCCCGCATCGAGGTCGACTCGGAGCGTGCCCAGTACTGGCTGTCCGTCGGCGCCCAGCCGACCGAGCCGGTCCTCGCGATCCTGAAGCTCACCGGCGACTGGCAGAAGCACAAGGGCCTGCCGGCTCCCGAGCCGCTGAAGGTCGCCGAGCCGAAGGACAAGCGCGCCGCGTTCGAGGCCTTCACCAAGGCCCTCGAGGGCGACGAGGCCAAGGGTGAGGCCATCACCCCCAAGGCCAAGAAGGCCGACAAGAAGGCGGACGAGGCTGCTGAGGCGGCCGAGTCCACCGAGTCGACCGAGGCCTGAGCATGCTCGAGGAGGCTCTCGAGCACCTCGTGAAGGGCATCGTCGACTACCCGGACGATGTGCACGTGGCCTCGCGCAACCTGCGCCGCGGACGCGTGCTCGAGGTCCGGGTCCACCCCGACGATCTCGGCAAGGTGATCGGCCGCAACGGCCGCACCGCACGCGCGCTGCGCACCGTCGTAGGCGCCATCGGCGGCCGTGGCATCCGCGTCGACCTCGTCGACGTGGACCAGGTCCGCTGATCAGTTGGCTGTTTTACCTTCAGAGCGCCGGCGCGGGCCGGGGAGGGCTTACGGGCCCGCCCCGGCCCGTCGCCGTACGACAGGAGCAATGAGCGTGCAGTTGGTAGTCGCGCGGATCGGCCGTGCCCACGGCATCAAGGGCGAGGTCACCGTCGAGGTGCGGACCGACGAGCCGGAGCTGAGACTCGGCCCCGGCGCCGTACTGGCCACCGAGCCGGCCTCCGTCGGCCCGCTGGCCATCGAGTCCGGCCGGGTGCACAGCGGCAGGCTGCTGCTGCGCTTCGAGGGCGTACGCGACCGCAACGCCGCGGAGGCGCTGCGCAACACCCTCCTCATCGCGGAGGTCGACCCGGACGAGCTCCCCGAAGACCCCGACGAGTACTACGACCACCAGCTCATGGATCTGGACGTCGTCCTCGCCGACGGGACCGCCGTCGGGCGGATCACCGAGATCTCGCATCTGCCGTCGCAGGATCTGTTCATCGTGGAGCGCCCCGACGGCAGCGAGGTCATGATCCCGTTCGTCGAGGAGATCGTCACCGAGATCGACCTCGAAGAGCAGCGGGCCGTCATCACGCCGCCGCCCGGCCTCATCGACGACGGTCAGGCGGAGATCGCCTCCCCCGGGACGGCGGACGGCGCGTCGGCGGACGGCGCGTCGGCGGACGGGGGCGGCGACTGATGCGGCTCGACGTCGTCACGATCTTCCCCGAGTATCTGGAGCCGCTGAACGTCTCGCTCGTCGGCAAGGCCCGCGCCCGCGGGCAGCTCGGAGTGCATGTCCACGACCTGCGGGACTGGACCTACGACCGGCACAGCACCGTCGACGACACCCCCTACGGCGGCGGCCCCGGCATGGTGATGAAGACCGAGCCCTGGGGCGAGGCGCTGGACCAGATCCTCGCGGACGGCTATGAGTCGGGCGCCCGCGAACCCGCCCTCGTCGTCCCCACGCCGAGCGGCCGCCGCTTCACCCAGGAGGTCGCCCTCGAGCTCTCCCGGAAACCGTGGCTGATCTTCACCCCCGCCAGGTACGAGGGCATCGACCGCCGGGTCGCCGACGAGTACGCCACCCGGATGCCGGTGTACGAGGTGTCCATCGGGGACTATGTGCTGGCTGGCGGCGAGGCCGCTGTCCTGGTCATCACGGAGGCCGTGGCCCGGCTGCTGCCCGGAGTCCTCGGCAACGCCGAGTCCCACCGCGACGACTCCTTCGCCCCGGGCGCGATGGCCGACCTCCTGGAAGGGCCCGTCTACACCAAGCCCCCCGAGTGGCGCGGACGCGCCATCCCCGAGGTCCTGCTCAGCGGCCACCACGGGAAGATCGCCCGCTGGCGCCGGGACGAGGCCTTCCGCCGCACCGCCCGCAACCGGCCCGACCTGATCGAGCGCTGTGACGCCGCCGCCTTCGACAAGAAGGACCGGGAGATCCTCTCCATCCTGGGCTGGGAGCCGGAGCCCGACGGCCGATTTTGGCGCAGACGGGCGGACGTGGAAGAATGAGCCGCTGCTGTGCGTCCGGCCGGCGCCCCTGCCACAGGGGGACCGACGCCCGCCCGATGTGTACGGCACCCTGATTCTCATCACGATCATTCCGCTGATGACCTGTGGCATCGGCGAGGAAGCAGACCACCATGGCCCACCTGCTCGACGACGTCAACGCCGCTTCGCTGCGCACCGACGTCCCCGCCTTCCGCCCCGGCGACACCGTGAACGTCCACGTGCGCGTCATCGAGGGCAACCGCTCCCGCATCCAGCAGTTCAAGGGCGTCGTCATCCGCCGCCAGGGCGCTGGCGTGAGCGAGACCTTCACGGTCCGCAAGGTCTCCTTCTCCGTCGGCGTCGAGCGCACCTTCCCGGTGCACAGCCCGATCTTCGAGAAGATCGAGCTCGTCACCCGCGGTGATGTCCGCCGTGCCAAGCTGTACTACCTGCGTGAGCTGCGCGGCAAGGCTGCGAAGATCAAGGAGAAGCGCGAGAGCTGAGCCCTGCTGCCGACGGAGTCGGCCGCCGGCTCACACCGTGTTCACAGCGGGGCCGGATAGCATCTGGCCCCGATGGACACCGAAGCACTGCACACGGAGCGCGACCGCTCTTCCGCCCCTGAGACCGGGGAGGAGGGAGAGGGGTCGCGTTCCGTGCGTTCCGAGCGCGGGAGAGCGCGCGCTGCGGGCCGTACGGTGCTTCACCGGCTGAACCGGCGCCGTGCCGGCCTGCTCGGCGTCGTATGCGCGGTGTTCGTCCTGCTGCTGAGCCACTTCGTCATCCAGCCCTTCCAGATCCCCAGCGGCTCGATGGAGCCCACGCTCCAGGTCGGGGACCGGGTGCTGGTGAACAAGCTGGCGTACCGTTTCGGTGACCGGCCCGAACGGGGGGACGTCGTCGTGTTCGACGGGCGGGGGTCCTTTGTGCGCGAGGGCGCCGAGGAGAACCCGGTCAGCGCCTTCACCCGCGGCGCGCTGGCCATGGTGGGGCTCGCAGAGCCCGCGGAGACCGACTTTGTGAAGCGCGTGGTGGGCGTGGGCGGGGATCATGTGGTCTGCTGCGACGAGGGGGGCAGGGTCGAGGTGAACGGCGTACCGGTCGACGAGGCGTATCTGCACCCCGGCGACGCCCCCTCCCGGGTGCCCTTCGACATCGTCGTGCCCCAGGGCAGGCTCTGGATGATGGGCGACCATCGCAGCAGATCGCAGGACTCCCGCGACCACCTGGGACAGCCCGGCGGGGGAATGGTGCCGGTGGACAGGGTCATCGGGCGGGCGGACTGGATCGCCTGGCCGGCTGGCCGCTGGTCGTCCGTGTCCGGGACCGACGCCTTCGACGAGGTCCCGGACACCGCGCGAGGCACGGGCGGCGGCGATGGGTAACCGGGGGCGGCAGGCGAGTCACCGAGCGGACACCCGGCTGCCGACCGGGACACGCCCCACGGACGGCGGACGCGCCCTCCCTGGGCGTGCGGAGCGGCGCAGGCTGGCCCAGAAGGTCAAGCGCCGGCGTCGCCGTTCCGCCGCGAAGGAGATACCCCTCCTGATCACGGTGGCACTGCTGATCGCCCTGGTGCTCAAGACCTTCCTGGTGCAGGCATTCGTCATTCCTTCGGGCTCGATGGAGCAGACCATACGGATCCAGGACCGGGTGCTGGTCGACAAGCTCACCCCGTGGTTCGGCTCCAAGCCGCAGCGCGGCGACGTCGTCGTCTTCGAGGACCCGGGCGGCTGGCTGCAGCAGGAGCAGAACCAGCAGACGGGCGAGGATCCGGTCGGGATCAAGCAGATCAAGCAGGCACTGAGCTTCATCGGGCTGCTGCCTTCCGAGGACGAGCAGGATCTGATCAAGCGCGTGATCGCGGTGGGCGGTGACCGGGTGGTCTGCTGCAACGCGGACGGCCGCGTGACCGTCAACGGGACGCCCTTGAACGAGCCGTACCTCAACCCCGGGGACGCCCCCTCCGAGATCGCGTTCGACGTCCAGGTGCCCCAGGGGCGGTTCTTCGTCCTCGGCGATCACCGCTCCAACTCCGGCGACTCCCGTTTCCACCTCGACGAGCAGGGCGGCACCGTGTCGGAGGACTCGGTCGTCGGGCGCGCCGTGGTGATCGCCTGGCCGCTGAGCCACTGGCGCACACTGGAGGAGCGGGAGACCTACGCCTCGGTGCCCAACGCGCCGTCCGGGTCGACCGCCGCCCTGCCCGTGTCGCATAGGGTGTCACCTCAGGATCTCAAGGGAATGGTCCTGCTCCCGAGCCCTGCGGAACTCCCGCTCGTTATGGGAGTGGTGGGCTTGCGCCTCATTTGGCGCAGGCGGTTCGCACGGAGATGAGGAGTGGATGTGGGGGATGTGGCAGTCGGTGCACGATCCGGCCACGATGGGTCCGAGGACAGGCAGCCCCCAGCTGTGACGGATCAGTCGAACGAGCCGCAGGGACCGCAGGAACCCCAGGAACCACAGGGTTCCCAGGGACCGGGTGAGTCCCAGGGCGGCGGCGGTTCGGGTCAGAAGAAGCAGCGGTCCTTCTGGAAGGAACTGCCTCTTCTGATCGGCATCGCGCTGATCCTCGCCCTGCTGATCAAGACGTTTCTGCTGCAGGCCTTCTCGATCCCCTCGGATTCGATGCAGAACACTCTGCAGCGCGGTGACCGGGTGCTGGTCGACAAGCTCACTCCGTGGTTCGGCTCCGAGCCCGAGCGCGGCGAGGTCGTGGTCTTCGAGGACCCGGCCGGCTGGCTGGCGGGCGAGCCCACGGCCGACCCCAACGTGATCCAGCGGTTCCTCAGCCTCATCGGCCTGATGCCGTCCGTCGACGAGAAGGACCTGATCAAGCGGACGATCGCCATCGGCGGCGACACGGTGGAGTGCAAGAAGGGCGGCCCGGTCAAGGTCAACGGCAAGGCGCTGGACGAGCCCTACATCTACCCCGGGAACACGCCCTGCGACGACCAGCCCTTCGGGCCGTTCAAGGTGCCGGACGGCATGATCTGGGTGATGGGCGACCACCGTCAGAACTCCCAGGACTCCCGCTACCACATGGAGGACAAGAACGGCGGCTTCGTCCCGGTCGAGAAGGTAGTGGGGCGTGCCGTGGTGATCGCCTGGCCGGTGAACCGCTGGTCGACGCTGCCGGTGCCGGACACCTTCGAGCAGCCCGGGATCAACTCGCTCGCGATGCAGTCGCTCGGTACGGCCTCGGCGGCCGCCCCGGCGGCGCTGGGCCTCGCGGGCGCGCTGCCGGTCGTGCTGTGGCGCAGGCGGAGGCTGACCGCCCCCGGCGTCCGCACCGTCCCCACCGCCCCCGGCGTCCGCACCGTCCCCACCGCCCCCGGCGTCCGCACCGTCCCCACCGCCCCCGGCGTCCGCACCAGCCCCACCGCCCCCGCTGATCCCACCGTCCGCACCGGGGAGAGCGCACAGCGGACCGCGCAGGCCGTCGGCGAGACCGCACCGACGGCGGGGCAGGCCGCCTCGGGGCATACCGAAGGGTAGGACCGGCAGGTAGGGTGCCGTCCCAGAGCTCCGGCCCGCCGCGTGGGGGCCGGTGAGAACGCCGAGGCGGGGAGCGCTGGGATGGGCGGAACGGGACGTTCGGGCGGCGGCCGCGGCCGCCTCGGCAGTGCTCTGTCGGGGCTGGCCGTGGCCGTCGGCTGTGTGCTCTTCCTCGGCGGCTTCGCCTGGGGCGCCGTCGTCTACCAGCCCTACACCGTGCCGACCCGTTCGATGTCGCCGACCGTGCAGGCGGGCGACCGGGTGCTGGCCGAGCGGATATCCGGCGACGAGGTCAGACGCGGGGACATCGTCGTCTTCACCGACTCCACATGGGGCGATCTGCCGATGGTGAAGCGCGTCGTCGGGATCGGCGGCGACGAGATCGCCTGCTGTGACGCGCAAGGGCGGCTGACGGTCAACGGCACGCCGGTGGACGAACCTTACCTGAGCGCCGGCGGACCGGCCTCGCCGCAGGGCTTCAGCGCCTCGGTGCCGGAGGGGCAGCTGTTCCTGCTCGGCGACGAGCGCATGGGGTCGGTCGACTCCCGCGTCCACCTTCAGGAGCCCGGCGAAGGCTCCGTGCCGCGGTCGGCGGTGAGCGCCCGGCTGGACGCGGTGGCCTGGCCCCTCGACGGCGGCCTGGTGGAGCGGCCCGCTTCCTTCGCCGCGCTGCCGGGCGGGATCTCCCAGCCGGGGCCGGTGCGGCTGATCGTCGGGGCGATCGCGGCGGGCGTCGTGCTGATCCTGGGTGGTGCGGCGTACGGGCCGGTGGCGGCCCGACGGGCGGCACGCATGTCGCGGCGCGGGTCGCCGGGCCGCGCGGCGGCCGGAGGCGGAGCCGCCCGGGGCGGCGGTCGCGGGGTGACCTCCGATGCCCCCTGACTCGCTGACGCCCCCTGACGCCCTGGCGCCTGCCGGAGAGCCGACCCGTGACGCCCTGGCGTCTGGCGGCCCCCTGCGGAAGGTGGCGCGGGTCGTGCTGCTCGACCCCCGGGACCGCATTCTGCTGCTGCACGGCTATGAGCCCGGCGACCCGGCCGACTCATGGTGGTTCACGCCGGGCGGGGGCCTGGAGGGCGACGAGACCCGTGAGGCTGCCGCGCTGCGGGAGCTGGCGGAGGAGACCGGGATCACAGAGGTCGAGCTGGGCCCCGTGCTCTGGCGGCGCATCTGCTCGTTCCCCTTCGACGGACGCCGCTGGGACCAGGACGAGTGGTACTACCTGGCACGGACCGCCCAGACCGCCGCCTCGCCGCGCGGGCTGACCGAACTGGAGCGACGCAGCGTGGACGGTCTGCGGTGGTGGACCTCCGCCGAGCTGTCCGCGGCCCATGAGACGGTGTATCCGACCAGGCTCGCCGGGCTGCTGCGCACGCTGCTCGACGAGGGTCCCCCGCGTACGCCGGTGGTCCTGGCCCCGGAAATCGTCTAGGGGTGCGGATGGGTGACGCACAATGGGGGGACGCACGGCTGAAGGGGAACATGCCATGAGCGCCGAGGACCTCGAAAAGTACGAGACCGAGATGGAGCTGAAGCTCTACCGGGAGTACCGCGACGTCGTCGGGCTGTTCAAATATGTGATCGAGACCGAACGGCGCTTCTATCTCACCAATGACTACGAGATGCAGGTGCACTCGGTCCAGGGCGAGGTCTTCTTCGAGGTCTCGATGGCTGACGCCTGGGTCTGGGACATGTACCGCCCGGCCAGGTTCGTCAAGCAGGTACGCGTACTGACATTCAAGGATGTGAACATCGAGGAGCTGAACAAGAGCGACCTCGAGCTTCCGGGCGGCTGACCGGGAGCACCTGGCCAAGGCCCCCGTCACCGGACCGGGTGACGGAGTTGTCCACAGCGGACGGGTTTTCCACCAAGATCCACACATAGAGGTGTGACGCGTCACAGTCGGTGCCGGAGGTGGTGCCGACATGAACGCGACGGGGGCACTGGGACGGTACGGCGAGGAGCTGGCGGCACGGCTGCTGGCGAGCTCCGGCATGGCCGTGCTGGCGAGGAACTGGCGATGCGGCCGGTCCGGCGAGATCGACATCGTGGCGCGCGACGGGGACGCGCTGGTCGTCTGCGAGGTCAAGACGCGCAGGGCGGCCGCCTTCGAGCATCCGATGGCCGCGATCACCCCGCGGAAGGCCGCCCGGCTCAGACGACTGGCCGAATGCTGGCTGCAGCGGCACGACGGCCCACCGCCGGGCGGGGTGCGCATCGACCTCGTCGGTGTGCTGCTGCCCCGGCAGGGCGGGCCCGTGGTGGAGCACGCGCGAGGGGTGGCCTGATGGGATTCGCACGTGCGTGCTCCGTGGCGCTGGTCGGCGTCGAGGGCGTGGTCGTGGAGGTGCAGGCCGACCTCGAGCCGGGCGTCGCCGCCTTCACCCTGGTGGGACTGCCGGACAAGAGCCTCGTCGAGAGCCGGGACCGAGTGCGGGCGGCAGTGGTCAACTCCGGAGCGGAGTGGCCGCAGAAAAAGCTCACCGTGGGCCTCAGCCCCGCCTCCGTGCCCAAGTCCGGGAGCGGTTTCGATCTCGCCGTCGCGGTGGCCACGCTGGGGGCGGCCGAGTACATCTCTCCTGAGGACGTCGCCGACCTGGTGCTCATCGGCGAACTGGGCCTCGACGGCCGCGTCCGCCCCGTGCGCGGGGTGCTGCCCGCGGTCCTCGCGGCCGCGGAAGCGGGGTACCGCCAGGTCGTCGTCCCCGAGCAGACCGCCGGCGAGGCATCGCTGGTTCCCGGTGTGTCCGTCCTCGGTGTACGCAGCCTGCGGCAGCTCATCGCCGTCCTGACCAAGGAGCCCGTGCCCCGGGAGGAGCCGGGGCCGCCCGGCCGCCCCGACGCCATGCTCGCCGGCCTCATGGTGCCCGGCGCAGGAGTGGGCGCAGGGATCTCCGCCCCATCCGGCGACGCCCCGGACCTGGCGGACGTCGCAGGCCAGCGCGGTGCCCGCACCGCACTGGAGGTCGCCGCCGCGGGCCGTCACCATCTGCTGCTGCACGGCCCGCCCGGGGCGGGCAAGACCATGCTCGCCGAGCGGTTGCCCGGAGTGCTGCCACCGCTGACCCGGCGCGAGTCACTCGAGGTCACCGCCGTCCACTCCGTCGCGGGCATCCTGCCGCCCGGCGAACCCCTGGTGCGCACGCCGCCCTACTGCGCCCCCCACCACTCGGCGACCATGCCCTCCCTTGTCGGCGGCGGCAACGGCCTGCCCAGGCCGGGTGCGGTGTCCCTGGCTCACCGCGGAGTGCTCTTCCTGGACGAAACCCCAGAATTCTCCATGAAAGCCCTCGATGCGCTGCGGCAGCCGCTGGAGTCCGGCCATGTGGTGGTCGCCCGCAGCGGGGGAGTGGTGCGGCTGCCCGCCCGCTTTCTGATGGTTCTGGCCGCGAACCCCTGCCCCTGCGGCCGGCACACCCTCCACGGCGCGGGCTGCGAGTGCCCGCCCGCCGTCATCCGCCGCTATCAGTCACGGCTCTCCGGGCCACTGCTCGACCGGGTCGACCTGCGCGTCGAGGTGGAGCCCGTCGACCGCGGCGACCTTCTGGGCCAGGGCGGCCGCGGAGAGTCCACCCAGCAGGTCGCGGCCCGTGTGCTGGAGGCTCGTGAACGGGCCGCCGTACGGCTGAGCGGCACGCCCTGGAGCGTCAACAGCGAGGTGCCGGGCCATGAGCTCCGCACCCGGTGGCCCCTTGCCCCCGGCGCCCTCGCGGCCGCGGAGCGGGACATGGAGCGCGGCCTGCTCACCGCCCGCGGACTCGACCGGGTCGTACGCGTCGCCTGGACCGTCGCCGACCTCGCCGGACGGGACCGCCCGCACTCCCATGACATCGCCCTCGCCCTGGAACTGCGCACCGGTGTCGCGCGAGGCGCGCCGATGGCCGCGGCGGGAGGTGTCGTATGAGCGGCGGCGCGGCGCCCCCACCGGAACCTGATTCGGCTACGGCTACGGGCACGGACACGGACGCGGGCACGGGCACGGACGCGGACGCGGACGCGGGGCGCAGGGCCACGGCCGCAGCCGGCTCCCGGGGCTTCGGACGCGGACGCCGGGACCCGCGGGCGGCCGTCGAGGACGAGCGGACGGCACGGGCGGCGCTCACCAGGGTCATCGAACCGGGCGACGATCGCGGGGGGCGCTGGCTGCGGGAGTTCGGTGCACAAGGGCTGCTGGAGCGGCTCACCGGACCGCCGGACGAGCCCGACGCGCTGCCCGGGGCCACTCCCAGGGGGCTGGCCGGCTACCGCACACGGGCAGCCTCGGCCGACCCCGAGCGCGACCTCGCGGCCGTCGCCGCCGTCGGCGGCAGATTCATCGTCCCCGGTGATCCCGAGTGGCCCACGCAACTCGACGACCTCGGCGACGCCAGACCCATCGGGCTGTGGGCGTGTGGCAGGCCGGACCTGCGGAAATGGGCGCTTCGCTCGGTCGCCGTCGTCGGCGCGCGGGCCTGCACGCCCTACGGGGCGCACCTGGCCGCCGCGCTCGGCTCGGGACTGGCGGAGCGGGGCTGGGTCGTGGTCTCCGGGGCGGCCTTCGGCATCGACGGCGCAGCGCACAGGGGCGCGCTCGCCGCCGACGGGGCCACCGTCGCCGTGCTCGCCTGCGGAGTCGACGTGGTCTATCCGCGGGGCCATGCGCAGTTGATCCGCCGCGTGGCGGAACAGGGTCTGGTCGTCGGGGAGTTGCCACCCGGCGACCACCCCACACCCAGCAGATTCATCCTCAGGAACCGTGTGATCGCGGCGCTCACCCGCGGCACGGTCGTCGTCGAAGCCGAGTACCGCAGCGGCTCACTGGTCACCGCACGGGCAGCGCACCGGCTGGGCCGCCACACCATGGGCGTCCCCGGGCCCGTCACCAGCGGACTCTCGGCCGGGGTGCATGAACTGCTGCGCGGTGAGGCCACGCTGGTCACCGACGCCGCCGAAGTCGTCGAACTCGTCGGCGAGATGGGCGACCTCGCCCCGGAACGCAGAGGCCCCGTGCTGCCCCGGGATCTGCTCGACCCGCTCAGCGGGCGGCTGCTCGAGGCGTTTCCGGCCCGCGGCACGGCGGATTCCGGGGGCCTGGCGCGAGCCGTGGGGCTGACGCCGGACGAGACCGGCTGCAGACTGTATGAACTGCACTCTTTGGGGTTCGTCGAAAGGGTGGGTGACCGCTGGCAGTTGACGCGGTGTGCGAGTCAAGGACCGAACGTGCGGCGAGGCGGTGCTTGACCTGACGCATTCGGGTGACAGGGTGAGGCCGATGACCTCTGCAGCCCCGTCGTCAGCATCCGAGGGGCCGGCGCGTCTGGCGTCGGCCCTGGTTCGAAGGTGTGGGCGACGGGCTGTACCCGCACAGGTTCACTCCCCCGAGGATCGCCCACCGCGACGTGTCAGTCACGCTACGCTCACCGGAATTCCCTCACAGACGACGCCCGCCCCATCCCGCATCACAGCAGAACGGCTCAAGGCAACGCATGCCCCAGCACACCTCCGGGTCTGACCGCGCGGCAGTGCCCCCCGCTGCCCGCGGCGCCGTGCGGCCCTCCGCTCCCTCGTCGCTCGACGAGCTGTGGCGGTCGTACAAGGCCACGGGCGACGAGCGCCTGCGGGAGCAGCTGATCCTGCACTACTCGCCTCTGGTGAAGTATGTCGCGGGCCGGGTGAGCGTGGGGTTGCCGTCCAATGTCGAGCAGGCGGACTTCGTCTCCTCCGGGGTCTTCGGACTCATCGACGCCATCGAGAAGTTCGATCTCGACCGGTCGATCAAGTTCGAGACCTACGCCATCACCCGGATCCGCGGAGCCATGATCGACGAACTCCGCGCTCTGGACTGGATCCCGCGGTCCGTGCGGCAGAAGGCCAGGGCCGTGGAGCGGGCGTACGCGACGCTCGAGGCGCAGCTGAGGCGCACTCCGACCGAAGCCGAGGTGGCCTCGGAGATGGGCATCGCCGTCGACGAACTGCACACGGTTTTCAGCCAGTTGTCCCTGGCCAACGTGGTGGCCCTGGAAGAGCTGCTGCACGGGGGCGGCGAGGGCGGCGACGGGCTCAGCGTGATGGACACCCTGGAGGACACCGCGGCGGACAACCCCGTCGAGGTCGCCGAGGACCGGGAGCTACGGCGACTGCTGGCCAAGGCCGTCAACACCCTGCCCGAACGGGAGAAGACCGTCGTCACCCTCTACTACTACGAGGGCCTCACCCTCGCGGAGATCGGCAACGTGCTGGGGGTCACGGAGAGCAGGGTCAGTCAGATCCACACAAAGTCGGTGCTCCAGCTGCGGGCGAAGCTGGCCGACGTCGGACGCTGAGGATGCGTTTTCGCTGGAACGGGGCGGCCGGATCCGTACAGTAGTGGGGTGCCCAGGATTCGAGCGGCCTCCGTGGCCGAGCACCGGACGATGCAGCGCGACGCCCTGCTGGACGCCGCGCGTTCCCTGCTGTCGGAGGGCGGCACGGAGGCGCTGACATTCCCCGCCCTGGCCGAGCGCACGGGGCTCGCCCGGTCCTCCGTGTACGAGTACTTCCGCTCGCGGGCCGCCGTGGTCGAGGAGCTGTGCGCGGTCGACTTCCCCGTGTGGGCCGCGGAGGTCGAGGCCGCGATGGAGCGGGCGGCGACGCCTGAGGACAAGGTCGAGGTGTATGTGCGGCAGCAGCTCGAGCTGGTCGGGGACCGGCGGCACCGAGCCGTGGTCGCGATCTCGGCGAGCGAGCTGGACGCGGGGGCCCGGGAGAAGATCCGCGCGGCACACGGAGGCCTGGTCGCGATGATCGTCGAGGCGCTCGGGGAGCTGGGGCACGAGCAGCCCCGCCTGGCGGCGGTGCTCCTCCAGGGCGTGGTGGACGCGGCGGTCCGCCGTACGGAACTGGGTGCGGCGGAGGACCCCGCGAAGATCGCCGACGCGGCGGTCTCCATGGCTCTGAGCGGCGTGACCCCGCGGCACTAGCCACCCCAGCGGCCGGAGGCCGTGTCCGTCCCCCCTCCCCTTCCCCTTCCTTAAGCCGTGGATCTCGCCCCTGCCGCCTCCGGGGAAAGGCGCAGGGCTGCGTCGCCCCGTCCCCGTGCCCCCTGTATGCCGCGGCTTCGTGTCGGGCTGCGCGGCCCTGCACCCGTGGAGAGGGGACACCCGGTGTGTGCCCGCCCCGCCCGGCGCGGTGCTGATGCCTCCGCACAGCGGACGCGTCCGCCGGTGAAGGCGCGGGGGCGGCGGACCCGGGCTCCAGGGGCGAGAGCGAAGCCCCCTCGCACAGAGGCGGGGCCGCCCCCGGGGGCAACGAGGGGGGCCGTGGGAGAGGGGCCGCATGGGGCTACCGCGAGCGCGCGCCGGACAGCGGCAGCAGCCGGGACGGCGCGCGGGGGAGCAGCAGCAGCGGGTTGAGATAGGAGTCCGCGCGCAGCAGGCCCCAGTGGAGACACGGGCCCGTGCAATGCGAGGGCCCGGCGGCCAGGGTGGCCACGGTCTGTCCGGGCCGGACCGGGTCGCCGGCGCGCACCAACGGGCGGACGGGCTCGTATGTCGTCCGCAGCGGCGGCGCCCCCGTGCCGCTGAGCGCGATCACCAGCACGCCCCGGCCCGCCACCTTTCCGGCGAACAGCACCCGGCCCGCCGCCGCCGCGCGGACCTGCGCCCCGGCGCGGCCCGCCAGATCCACGCCCCGGTGCCCGGGGCCGTACGGCGACGGCGGTGGCTCCCAGCCCCTTACGACGTCAGGGCGAGGCGGGCCGAGCGGCCAGACGGCCTGACGGGGGAGGGCGGCGGGCAGGAGCAGGGCGAGCGTGAGGAGAAAGGTCGTCATGGCGGGAGCCTGCCCGGGTTGCCGGGCACCTCGCGGATCATGGGCCCGGCCTGTGGACTACTCCCCGGTTGTGGACAACGCCGTCACCCCGGCGGCGCGTCACCCGCCACCGCCCCCGTCCCGTACACTTCTTCTGGCGATCCGGGTCACCGGGTCGACTTCGCACGCCCCGCCACCGGACCCTCATCGGTCAGTGGCCGCGCCTCTCGGTCCTCTGTGGCACGGCGCGTCGGGGCGTCAGGACACAACCGAGAAACCCAAGGAGATACGGCCATGGCCGTCGTCACGATGCGGGAGCTGCTGGAGAGCGGCGTCCACTTCGGTCACCAGACCCGTCGCTGGAACCCGAAGATGAAGCGCTTCATCTTCACCGAGCGCAACGGCATCTACATCATCGACCTGCTCCAGTCGCTGTCGTACATCGACCGCGCCTACGAGTTCGTCAAGGAGACCGTCGCGCACGGCGGCTCCATCATGTTCGTCGGCACCAAGAAGCAGGCGCAGGAGGCCATCGCCGAGCAGGCGACCCGCGTCGGCATGCCGTACGTCAACCAGCGCTGGCTGGGCGGCATGCTCACCAACTTCTCCACCGTCTACAAGCGCCTTCAGCGCCTGAAGGAGCTTGAGCAGATCGACTTCGAGGATGTGGCCGCGTCCGGCCTCACCAAGAAGGAGCTGCTGGTCCTCTCCCGTGAGAAGGCCAAGCTGGAGAAGACCCTCGGCGGCATCCGCGAGATGCAGAAGGTGCCCAGCGCCGTCTGGATCGTCGACACCAAGAAGGAGCACATCGCCGTCGGCGAGGCTCGCAAGCTGAACATCCCGGTCGTCGCGATCCTCGACACCAACTGCGACCCCGACGAGGTCGACTACAAGATCCCGGGCAACGACGACGCGATCCGCTCCGTCACCCTGCTCACCCGCGTGATCGCCGACGCCGTCGCCGAGGGCCTCATCGCCCGCTCCGGCGCTGCGACCGGCGACCAGAAGCCCGGCGAGAAGGCCGCGGGCGAGCCGCTGGCCGAGTGGGAGCGCGACCTGCTCGAGGGTGAGAAGAAGGCCGACGAGGCGGCCAAGCCCGCCGAGGCCGAGAAGCCCGCCGAGGCCGAGAAGCCTGCCGAGGCCGAGAAGCCTGCCGCGGACGCCGAGCAGGCCTGACCTCAACGGTTCGGTTCCTGACGGCGGGGGACGGCGCAGCGTGAGCGCCGCCCCCGCCGCTCACCCGTAGATCTTCGACTTTCGACTTCGAGAGAGATTCAAGGACATGGCGAACTACACCGCCGCCGACGTCAAGAAGCTTCGCGAGCTCACCGGCGCCGGCATGATGGACTGCAAGAAGGCGCTGGACGAGGCCGAGGGCAACGTCGACAAGGCCGTCGAGCTGCTCCGCGTCAAGGGCCAGAAGGGCGTCGCCAAGCGTGAGGGCCGCTCCGCCGAGAACGGCGCCGTCGTCTCCCTCATCGCCGACGACAAGTCCTCCGGCGTGCTGCTTGAGCTGAAGTGCGAGACGGACTTCGTCGCCAAGGGCGAGAAGTTCCTCGCCGTGGCCGACGCGCTCGCCCAGCACGTCGCCGGCACCGGCCCGGCCGACATCGACGCGCTGCTCGCCTCCGAGATCGAGGCCGGCAAGACCGTCCAGGCATACGTCGACGAGGCCAACGCCAACCTCGGCGAGAAGATCGTCCTGGACCGCTTCGCGCAGTTCGCCGACGGGTACGTCGCCGCGTACATGCACCGCACCATGCCCGACCTCCCGCCGCAGGTCGGCGTGCTGGTCGAGCTGGACAAGGGGTCCGCCTCGGAGGAGACAGTCGCTGCGGTCGCCAAGGACGTCGCGCAGCACATCGCCGCCTTCGCACCGAAGTACCTCCGTCGCGAGGACGTCCCGGCCGAGGTCGTCGAGGCCGAGCGCCGCGTCGCCGAGGAGACCTCGCGCAACGAGGGCAAGCCCGAGGCCGCGCTCCCGAAGATCGTCGAGGGTCGCGTCAACGGCTTCTTCAAGGAGGTCACCCTCCTCGACCAGCCGTTCGCCAAGGACAACAAGAAGACCGTCCAGAAGGTCCTGGACGAGGCCGGTGTCTCGCTGAAGCGCTTCGCGCGCATCCGCGTCGGCGCCTGAGCCCGTAAGCGATCGACACAGGAGACCGCTAGGGTTTCCTACGCAGTCATCGGCCGGGTACGCGCCGCACGACCGCAGATCTGACGAGGAGGCCATTGCCGACAGGGACACCAGCACCCCAAGGCAGTGGCCTTCTTCGTATGTGCACGAGGAGATCTCCATGAACAAGGGCGCGAACGCCACCCAGGCAGCCGGCGACAAAGGCGACCACAACGGCGGCGACGGCAAGAAGGCCGTACGCTTCCTGCTGAAGCTGTCCGGAGAGGCGTTCTCCGGCGGCACGGGACTGGGCGTCGACCCCGACGTCGTACACAACATCGCACGCGAGATCGCCGCGGTGGTCCGGGACGGCGCGCAGATCGCGGTCGTCATCGGCGGCGGCAACTTCTTCCGCGGCGCAGAGCTCCAGCAGCGCGGCATGGACCGGGCGCGCTCCGACTACATGGGCATGCTCGGCACGGTCATGAACTGCCTCGCCCTCCAGGACTTCCTGGAGAAGGAGGGCATCGACTCCCGCGTCCAGACCGCCATCACCATGGGGCAGGTCGCGGAGCCGTACATCCCGCTGCGCGCGGTGCGCCATCTGGAGAAGGGCCGGGTCGTCATCTTCGGCGCGGGCATGGGCATGCCCTACTTCTCCACCGACACCACCGCCGCACAGCGTGCCCTGGAGATCGACGCCGCGGCTCTGCTGATGGGCAAGAACGGCGTGGACGGGGTCTACGACTCCGACCCCAAGACCAACCCCGACGCGGTGAAGTTCGACGCGCTGGAGTACGGCGAGGTGATCTCCCGCAACCTCAAGGTCGCCGACGCCACCGCCGTCACCCTCTGCCGCGACAACAACCTCCCGATCCTGGTCTTCGAGCTGCTGACGGAGGGCAACATCGCCCGCGCCGTCAAGGGTGAGAAGATCGGCACACTCGTGAGCGACCAGGGCACCCGGGCCTGATCGAGGGATGGACAACACCCCGCCGGTCGGACACCGTGCAGGGGTAGACGCGACACAGGTTCTTCCGCCGGCCCCCGCTGGACGCCGGGCCAACTCTAGACACGCAGGAGCAAGTGGTGATCGAAGAGACCCTCCTCGAGGCCGAGGAGAAGATGGAGAAGGCCGTCCTGGTCGCCAAGGAGGACTTCGCCGCGATCCGCACGGGACGCGCCCACCCCGCCATGTTCAACAAGATCGTGGCGGACTACTACGGCGCTGCGACGCCGATCAACCAGCTCGCCTCGTTCGCGGTCCCCGAGGCACGCATGGCCGTGGTGACTCCGTTCGACAAGAGCGCGCTGCGCAATATCGAGCAGGCCATCCGCGACTCCGACCTGGGCGTCAACCCCACCAATGACGGCAACGTCATCCGCGTGGTGTTCCCGGAGCTGACCGAGGAGCGCCGCCGCGAGTACATCAAGGTCGCCAAGGGCAAGGGCGAGGACGCCAAGATCTCGATCCGCTCGGTCCGTCGCAAGGCCAAGGAGGCCATCGACAAGCTGATCAAGGACGGCGGCGTCGGCGAGGACGAGGGACGCCGCGCGGAGAAGGAGCTCGACGACACCACCTCGAAGTATGTGGCGCAGGTGGATGAGCTGCTCAAGCACAAGGAAGCCGAGCTGCTCGAGGTCTGATGAACGACTCTTCCCGGGGGGCCGCCCCGCACCACCGGCAGCACGCCGGATACGCGGGTCAGCGGCCGCCGTCCGACCAGGGGCGCGCCCCGGCGGGTCCCGCATACGATGAGCGAGCCGCGCCGCAGACTCGGCCCATGCCCATCGTGCCGGACTTCCCCGACGCAGGTAGAGACGGTGAGAACCGAGGCAGCCGCGCAGACGGCCGCAGTGATCAGGAAGACCGCGACCGGGGGGCCGCTCGGCTGAGCGGCCCCCTGTTCCGTGACGAGATGCCGCAGGAGCCCATGCCCACCGCGCCGCCGACCGCGCCCACCCCGCAGCCGAAGAAGCGGGCAGGCCGTGACCTGCGGGCCGCCATAGGAGTCGGGATCGGGCTCGGCGCGGTCATCGTCGCCTCGCTCTTCATCGTCAAGGCCGTGTTCGTCGGCGTGATAGCGGTCGCCGTCGTCGTCGGCCTGTGGGAGCTCACCTCCCGCCTGCAGGAGCGCAAGCAGATCAAGGCCCCGCTGGTGCCGCTGGCCGTGGGCGGCGTGGCCATGGTGGTGGCCGGCTATGTGCGCGGCGCCGAAGGCGCCTGGGTCGCCATGGCGCTGACCGCGCTCGCGGTGCTGGTGTGGCGGATGACCGAACCGCCCGACGGCTATCTCAGGGACGTCACCGCGGGCCTGTTCGCCGCGTTCTACGTCCCCTTCCTGGCGACGTTCGTGGCCATGATGCTCACCGCCGAGGACGGGCCGCAGCGGGTGCTCACCTTCCTGCTGCTCACCGTCGTCAGCGACACCGGGGCGTACGCGGTCGGCTGGCGCTTCGGCAGGCACAAGCTGGCCCCCCGCATCAGTCCCGGCAAGACCCGTGAAGGTCTGGCCGGAGCCGTGGCGTTCGCCATGGCCGCGGGCGCGCTGTGCATGCAGTTCCTCATCGACGGCGGCGCCTGGTGGCAGGGGCTGCTGCTGGGCCTCGCGGTCGCCGTCAGCGCCACGCTGGGCGACCTCGGCGAGTCCATGATCAAGCGCGATCTCGGCATCAAGGACATGGGCACCCTGCTCCCCGGCCACGGCGGCATCATGGACCGTCTCGACTCGCTGCTGCCCACGGCGCCGGTGGTCTGGCTGCTGATGGTGATCTTCGTCGGGGCGAGCTGACCTCAGCGGGTACGCTGGAAGAGCCCGTGGCGCCGTACCGCGGGCCCTTTCCATCGGTCCCCGCCGACGCGGGGGCGGTCCCGTGAGGTCTCCCGGCTTCGGCATGGTCTTGCCGTTGTCCCCGCGACAGCGGGGGCCGGACCTCGTCGTCCTGAGGAGTTGCTCGACGTGGCACGCCCTGTCCCCGGCGAACTGACATTCGTCGCCCCGCGCGGAGCCAAGAAGCCCCCGCGGCATCTCGCCGACCTCTCGCCCGCCGAGCGCAAGGAGGCAGTCGCCGCCATCGGCGAGAAGCCGTTCCGCGCCAAGCAGCTCTCCCAGCACTACTTCGCGCGGTACGCCCACGACCCCGCCCAGTGGACGGACATCCCCGCCACGGCGCGCGAGAGGCTCGCCTCGGAGCTGCTGCCCGAGCTGATGTCCGTCGTACGGCACATCTCCTGCGACGACGACACCACCCGCAAGACCCTGTGGCGGCTGCACGACGGCACGCTCGTCGAGTCGGTGCTGATGCGCTACCCGGACCGGGTGACCATGTGCATTTCCTCGCAGGCCGGCTGCGGGATGAACTGCCCCTTCTGCGCCACGGGGCAGGCCGGTCTGGACCGCAATCTGTCCACCGCCGAGATCGTCCACCAGATCGTCGACGGCATGCGCGCCCTGCGCGACGGCGAGGTTCCCGGAGGACCCGCCCGGCTGTCGAACATCGTCTTCATGGGCATGGGGGAGCCGCTCGCCAACTACAAGCGGGTCGTCGGCGCCGTCCGCCGGCTCACCGACCCCGAGCCGGACGGCCTCGGCCTCTCCCAGCGCGGGATCACCGTCTCCACCGTCGGCCTGGTCCCTGCGATGCTGCGGTTCGCCGACGAGGGTTTCAAGTGCCGGCTGGCCGTCTCGCTGCACGCACCCGACGACGAGCTGCGCGACACCCTCGTCCCCGTCAACACCCGCTGGAAGGTCCGCGAGGTCCTCGACGCCGCGTGGGAGTACGCGGAGAAGTCCGGCCGCCGCATCTCCGTCGAGTACGCGCTGATCCGCGACATCAACGACCAGGCCTGGCGGGGCGATCTGCTGGGCCGACTGCTCAAGGGTAAGCGCGTCCATGTCAATCTGATCCCGCTCAACCCCACCCCCGGCTCCAAGTGGACGGCCTCCCGACCCGAGGACGAGAAGGCGTTCATCGAGGCCATCGCCGCCCACGGCGTGCCGGTGACCGTGCGGGACACCCGCGGCCAGGAGATCGACGGAGCCTGCGGCCAGCTCGCCGCCTCCGAGCGCTGAACCGGGCTGCCGGCCCCCGGAACGGCCCATGTAATGTGGCTGGAAAATATTTGCATATTCATTCCGACAGGGGAGCGCCACAGCGCTGAGAGTGCGACACCGTCAGGTCGCAGACCCTCTGAACCTCGCCCCGGTCATTCGGGGTAGGAAGTTCGGTCATCACTCACCAGCTGTTGCGCCCTGCCCGGCACCCGATCCGCTCGCTTCGGGGCCGGGCGGGGCCGCGTCTCTTCCTGGTCATCTCCAGGAGGAAATCCGATGAGCACCAAGAAGATCACGGCCGTCGTGGCCGCCACCGCGCTCGGCGTCGGTGTGCTCGCCGCCTGCGGCGGGGAGTCCGAGGACGCCAAGAGCGCCGAGGGCGCCGCCGCCACGGGCTCCGGCTCAAAGACCGTGACCCTCGTCAGCCATGAGTCGTTCGCCGCCTCCGAGGACGTGCTGAAGCAGTTCACGAAGGAGACCGGCTACACGGTCAAGGTGCTCAAGAGCGGGGACGCGGGCGAGGCGCTCAACAAGGAGATCCTCACCAAGGGCTCCCCGCAGGGCGATGTCTTCTTCGGCGTCGACAACACCCTGCTGTCGCGCGCCCTCGACCACGGCCTGTTCACGCCGTACGAGGCCAAGGGCCTGGCGCAGGTACGCGACGAGGTCCGCCTCGACAAGGAGCAGCACCGCGTCACCCCCGTCGACACTGGCGACATCTGCGTCAACTACGACAAGAAGTACTTCGCCGACAAGAAGCTCGCCCCGCCGCGGACCTTCGACGACCTGGCCAAGCCCGAGTACAGGAACCTCCTCGTCGTCGAGAACGCCGCCACCTCCTCGCCGGGCCTCGGCTTCCTCCTCGGCACCGTCGGCGCCTACGGAGCCGACGGCTGGCAGGACTACTGGAAGAAGCTCGACGCCAACGGCGTCAAGGTCGTCGACGGCTGGGAGCAGGCCTACAACGAGGAGTTCTCCGGCTCCGCGGGCGGCAAGAAGGCCGGAGCGGACCGGCCGCTCGTCGTCTCGTACGCCTCCAGTCCGCCGGTCGAGGTCCTCTACTCCGAGCCGCAGCCGGACGAGGCTCCCACCGGCGTCGCCACCGGCACCTGCTTCCGACAGATCGAGTTCGCCGGGCTGCTCAAGGGCGCGAAGAACGAGGCGGGCGGCAAGGCGCTGCTGGACTTCCTGGTCTCCAAGACCTTCCAGGAGGACATGCCGCTCAACATGTTCGTCAACCCCGTCCGCGACGACGCGAAGCTGCCCGAACTGTTCACCAAGCACGGCGAGGTCGTGGAGAAGCCCGCGACCGTGCCCGCGGACGACATCGCGAAGAACCGTGAGCAGTGGATCCAGTCGTGGTCCTCGCTCGTCCTGAAGTAGGCAGGCCGCCGCGCGCCCGCGGTGCGCGGCGGCGCGGCAGCGCGGCGCGGCTCGCCCTCATGGCCGGGCCCGTCGCGTTCTTCGCCGTCTTCTTCGCCTACCCCGTGGCCGCGATCGTCGCCCGCGGCCTCAAGACCGGCGGAAACTGGCAGTTCGGGCGCTTCGGCGAGGTGCTGGCCCGCTCCGACATCCAGCACGTGCTGTGGTTCACCACCTGGCAGGCGCTCGCGTCCACCGCGCTGACCCTGCTGCTCGCGCTGCCCGGCGCATACGTCTTCGCCCGGCTCGACTTCCCCGGGAAGCAGCTGCTGCGGGCCGCGGTCACCGTGCCGTTCGTGCTCCCCACCGTCGTCGTCGGCTCCGCCTTCCTCGCTCTTCTCGGACGGGGCGGACTGCTCGACGAGGCCCTCGGCTTGCGCCTGGACACCACCGTCTGGGCGATCCTGCTGGCCCATGTCTTCTTCAACTACGCCGTCGTCGTGCGGACCGTCGGCGGACTCTGGGCCCAGCTCGACCCGCGCCAGGAAGAGGCCGCGCGCGTACTCGGGGCCGGGCGGTTCGACGCCTGGCGGCGCGTCACCCTGCCTGCCCTCACACCCGCCGTCGCGGCTGCCGCGCTGATGGTCTTCCTGTTCACGTTCACCTCCTTCGGCGTCGTGCAGATCCTCGGCGGGCCTGCCTTCGCCACCCTGGAGGTGGAGATCTACCGGCAGACCGCCCAGCTGCTCGATCTGCCCACCGCGGCCGTGCTGACCATGCTCCAGTTCCTCGCCGTCGGCGCCGTCCTCGCCGTGCACGCCCGCACCGTGCGGCGCCGGGAGAGCGCGCTCCGGCTGACCGACCCGGCGCGCACGGCGCGCAGGCCGCGCGGAGCCGGCCAGTGGGCGCTGCTCGGAGGCGTCCTCGCCAGTGTGGCCGCCCTGCTGCTGACTCCCCTCGCCGTGCTCGTCGAACGCTCCCTCGACGGCCCCGGCGGCTACGGCCTGCACTACTACCGGGCCCTCACCACACTCGACGCACGCGGCGGGGCCTTCCTCGTGCCGCCCATCGAGGCCGTGTGGAACTCCCTCGAGTACGCGCTGGCCGCGACGGCCATCGCGGTCGCCGTCGGAGGGCTCGCGGCCGCCGCGCTCACCCGGCGCGCGGGAAGGCTCGTACGCGGCCTCGACGCACTGCTGATGCTGCCGCTCGGCGTCTCCGCCGTCACCGTCGGCTTCGGCTTCCTGATCGCCCTCGACGAGCCGCCGCTGGACCTGCGGGCCTCCTGGATTCTGGTGCCGCTGGCGCAGGCGCTGGTCGGCGTGCCCTTCGTCGTACGGATCATGCTGCCGGTGCTGCGGGCGGTGGACGAGCGGCTGCGGGAGGCCGCCGCGGTCCTCGGAGCGTCGCCGCTCCGCGCCTGGCGCGAGGTCGACTTCCCCCTGGTGCGGCGCGCCCTGCTGATCGCGGCGGGCTTCGCCTTCGCCGTCTCCCTGGGCGAGTTCGGGGCGACGGTCTTCATCGCCCGGCCCGACCGGCCGACGCTGCCGGTGGCGGTGGCGCGGCTGCTGGGACGGCCCGGCGAGCTCAACTACGGCCAGGCGATGGCGCTGAGCACCATTCTGATGGCGGTGTGCGCCGCCGCGCTGCTGCTGCTCGAACGAGTCCGCGGCTCGTCCAAGACGTCAGGGGAGTTCTGATGCCGTTGCTGCGGCTGGATGGTGTGACCGTGCGGTTCGGGGGCCGCGCGGCGGTCGACGCGGTGGACCTGGAGGTCGCCCGGCACGAGGTCGTCTGTCTCCTCGGCCCCAGCGGCAGCGGCAAGTCCACGCTGCTGCGGGCCGTCGCCGGACTGCAGCCGGCGGACGCGGGACGGGTGCTCCTCGGCGACGCCGACCAGGCAGGGGTGCCGGTGCACCGGCGGGGCGTCGGGCTGATGTTCCAGGACCATCAGCTCTTCCCGCAGCGCGATGTCGCAGGGAACGTCGCGTTCGGCCTGCGGATGCACAAGGTCGCCCGCCGGGAGCGCGACCGCCGGGTGGCCGAACTGCTGGACCTCGTCGGACTGCCCGGCGCGCAGCGGCGCGCCGTCGCGTCCCTGTCCGGCGGCGAACAGCAGCGGGTCGCGCTGGCGCGGGCGCTCGCCCCCGAGCCGCGGCTGCTGATGCTGGACGAGCCGCTCGGGCAGCTCGACCGCGGGCTGCGGGAGCGGCTCGTCGGTGAACTGCGGGAACTCTTCGGGCGCCTGGGTACGACCGTGCTCGCCGTCACCCACGACCAGGGGGAGGCGTTCGCGCTCGCCGACCGCGTGGTGGTCATGCGGGACGGCCGCATCGCGCAGACGGGCACCCCGCTGGAGGTCTGGCAGCGGCCCGCCTCCGCGTTCGTGGCGCGCTTCCTCGGCTTCGACAACATCGTCGACGCCACGGTTTCCGGCGCGGCCGCCGACACCCCCTGGGGCAAGATCCCCGTACCCGACGGCTCCCCGCAGGGGGTCCGAAAGCTGCTGGTCCGGCCGGCCGGCGTGCGGCTCGTCCCACCCGCCGAAGGCCTGCGCTGCACGGTCGAGGCCCGCACCTTCCGCGGCACGCATGTGGCCGTGCTGCTCCGGCCCCGCATGCCCGCCGCGGACAGCCCTCCCCTGGAGGCGGAGTGCCCGCTGCGTGACGCTCCCGCGACGGGAGCGGAGACCGGCGTGGTCTTCTCGGCCGAGGAGGCCGTGGTGCTGGAGGGGGAGTGAGCGGCAGTCAGTCCACTGGAACACCGGGCCCGTCCGGATTGCAGGCGGCGGCGATCGCCAGGCTGTCCTCGTAGACGCGGTAACGGGTGATCAGGCCGTCCTCCACGGTCAGCCGCATCGCGAACGGCGAGGTGAAGTACTTGCCGGTGGCCCGCACGGTCCCGGCGAGCCGGCCGCTCAGCATGGCTTCCGAGCCCTCGACGACGACCACGTCGACGGCGGTGGCGTCGGGGTCGGGCTGCTGGCCCTCGGCGAGCTCACGGAAGTGGGCCGCGACCTCGGCGCGGGTGGAGCGGGGGCGGATCCAGGGGACGGAGGGGTTGCCGGCGATCTCCCAGTCGACGTCATGGGCGAAGAGCGCGGCGATGTCGTCGGGGGAGGCGGCCGCGGTCCTGGCGAGGAACTCCTGGACGGTGGCGCGGGTGTGGCCCTGGCGGTGAGTGGGACGTGACGGCAGGGCATCGAGCCCTGCTGGCGATTGAGGCGTGAGGGCAGCACATCCAGCCCCGCCGGCGTTTGAGGCGCGGGGGTCCGGGGGCGGAGCCCCCGAGAAAGGGGGTCTGGGGCGGAGCCCCGGGTTCGGGAAGGGGCGGGGTGGGGGAACAAGCCCCGCAGGGAACCGTCAGTGGCGCAGGGGAACCGCCGCAAGCATGGCGACCGTCCAGGTCAGCGGCGCGAAGACGGTCAGCAGCACGGCCGCCCGCAACCCCGCTGCACTGCGGAGCAGACCGGCAGGCGCGCCCTGCTCGAGCAGGCACTCTGCCGTGCCGGCCCGGGTCGTCCGGGATTCGAGCGCGGCGGTGAGCAGCGTCGCCGTCGTGCAGATCACGACCAGCGCCGCCCCGAGCGCGGTGAGCGGTCCGAAGGGGCGCGGCCCCGCCGCGTGCAGGGACCACGCCGCCACCCCGCCCGCCGCCACGGCGCAGACCAGGCCGAGGGGGCGACCGATGCGGCGGGCGTCCTCCATCAGGATGCGCCCGGCCAGCAGCCGGGTCGGTCCGGGGCGAACCCCCTGCAGAAGTCGCCCGCACCGGTATGTGAGGCCGGGGCCGGTCAGCGCCAGGCCCAGCGCGGTGAGCGCCCAGCCCGCCAGCACTCCGGCCGGGCTGCCGTCGAAGTGTCCGGGCAGCACCAGCGGCGGAGCGGAGGCGGTCCCGCCGGCCGCCGTGGCCTCCGGGCTCGTGTAGACCTCCACTGCCAGGCCTGCGGCGATGAGCGCCACGCCCCACGGCAGTCCTGTGGGCGCCGCCGCCGGCGCGGCCGGCCGGTCGGGGTCGGTCTCCCCGCCCGGTCTGACCCGCCGCGGCCGCAGCGTCAGCGCCGCCGCCGCGGACGACACGACGGGCACCACCGCGAGGAGCGTCAGCGCCGCCCCCACCGGCAGCGGCATGCCGGCGGCCAGCAGCCGGCCGGCCCCGTCGTCGAACGGCAACCCGGTGAGATCGCCGCGCAGATGCAGGAACACCAGCAGTGCCACCATGCTGCCGAGCGCCGTGGACAGGGCCGTGGTGGTCGCGGCGATCGCGGTGAGCCGGGCCGGGCCGAGACCGATCGCGGACAGCCCGGGCCTCGGCCGCGTACCTGGGTCCGTACGCGCCACCGCCACGGCGAGATGTACCGTCGCGGCGAGCGGCACGGCGCACCACAGCAGCCGCAGCAGCGAGGCGGAGGACTCCCCGGGGTGGGCCAGCGCGTGCGCCATGGCGGACAGCAGGAGGAAGCCGACCCCCGCGGAGGCCGCCGCCACGGTCAGCCGGCGCAGCAGGACCAGCGGGTGGGAGCCGCGGGCTAGACGGAGAGCGAGCACGCGGCCCGGCCTTCCGCCTCGGTGATCACGGGTGCCGCGGCCACCCGCCGGCCGTCTACCAGGGTGATCGAGCGGTCGGCGAGGCCCGCCACCTCCGCGTCATGGGTGGCGAGGATGACGGTGATCCGGTGCGAGCGGGCCGCGGCCGTGATCGTACGCAGCACATGCGCCCGGTCCGTCTGGTGCAGGGTGGCCGTCGGCTCGTCGGCGAACAGCACGGACGGGGTGGTGGCCAGGGCGCGTGCGGTCGCCACCCGCTGCCGCTGCGCCTGGCTCAGTGCATACGGCCGTGTGCGGGCGTGCGCGCCGATGTCGAGCCGTTCCAGCCACTCCGCCGCCGTCGCCTTGGCGGCACGGTGCGAAATGCCGCGCAGCAGCAGCGGCAGGGCCGCGTTCTCCCAGGCCGTCAGCTCCGGCACCAGTGTCGGTTCGGGGGAGATCCAGCCGAAGCGGTCGCGCCGCAGCCGTTCCCGCGCGGCCGCGGACATGGTGTGCACGGGCGCGCTGTTGAACCACACTTCGCCCTGCTCGGCGACGAGCTGGCCGGACAGGGCGCGCAGCAGTGTGGTCTTGCCGCTGCCCCGGGCCCCGCACACGGCGAGGATCTCGCCTTCCCGCACCCCCAGCGACACCCCCGCCAGCGCGGGTGAGCCGCTGTAGGAGCAGTGCAGTGAGCGTGCCCAGATCACATCGTTGTCCGGCGGGGCCACCATGGCGTACACCTCGGTTCTGATCTGACGTTTCCCTCCTGCGTACTCCCTCGCACGGGGGAACGAACGCAGGGCCGATCGGTCACTCGGCACGCTAGGGAGTCGGAACGGGGGGTGCGCGAAGCACGCGGCCCGGTCGCCGCCCATCTCACTCGAATGGCGGCAACCGGGCCGGGTGTGTCAGGGGCCGGGTTCAGTGCTAGAGCTTGGTCCACGCCTCCGTGAGCACGGTGCGCAGGATCTGCTCGATCTCGTCGAACGTCGACTGGTCCGCGATCAGCGGCGGGGCCAGCTGGATGACCGGGTCGCCGCGGTCGTCGGCCCTGCAGTACAGGCCGTTGTCGAAGAGCGCCTTGGAGAGGAAGCCGTACAGGACGCGCTCCGTCTCCTCATCCGTGAAGGTCTCCTTGGCGGCCTTGTCCTTCACCAGCTCGATGCCGTAGAAGTAGCCGTTTCCGCGGACGTCGCCGACGATCGGCAGGTCGTGCAGCTTCTGCAGCGTGTTCAGGAACGCGCTCTCGTTGTCGAGGACGTGCCGGTTGAGGTTCTCCCGCTCGAAGATGTCGAGGTTGGCGAGGCCGACGGCGGCGGAGACTGGGTGGCCGCCGAAGGTGTAGCCGTGCAGGAAGGTGTTGTCGCCCTGGTAGAACGGCTCGGCGAGGCGGTCGGAGACGATGCAGGCGCCGATCGGGGAGTAGCCCGAGGTCATGCCCTTGGCACAGGTGATCATGTCCGGGACGTAGCCGAACTTGTCACAGGCGAAGATCGTGCCGAGGCGGCCGAAGGCGCAGATGACCTCGTCGGAGACGAGCAGCACGTCGTACTGGTCGCAGATCTCGCGAACCCGCTGGAAGTACCCGGGAGGCGGCGGGAAGCAGCCGCCGGCGTTCTGCACCGGCTCCAGGAAGACCGCGGCGACGGTGTCGGGGCCCTCGAAGAGGATCTGCTGCTCGATCTGGTCGGCGGCCCAGCGGCCGAAGGCCTCCGGGTCGTCGCCGTGGATCGGCGCGCGGTAGATGTTGGTGTTCGGCACCTTGTGCGCGCCGGGCACCAGCGGCTCGAAGGGGGCCTTCAGGCCCGGCAGGCCGGTGATGGACAGGGCGCCCTGCGGGGTGCCGTGGTAGGCGACGGCCCGCGAGATGACCTTGTATTTGGTCGGCTTGCCCTTGAGCTTGAAGTACTGCTTGGCCAGCTTCCAGGCGGTCTCCACCGCCTCGCCGCCGCCGGTGGTGAAGAAGACCTTGTTGAGATCGCCCGGGGCGTAGTCGGCGAGCCGCTCGGCCAGTTCGACGGCCTTGGGGTGGGCGTAGGACCACACCGGGAAGAAGGCGAGCTCCTGCGCCTGCTTGAAGGCGGTCTCGGCGAGCTCGGCACGGCCATGACCGGCGTTGACGACGAACAGGCCGGCGAGCCCGTCGAGGTAGCGCTTGCCCTTGTCGTCGTAGATGTAGGCGCCCTCGCCGCGCACGATCGTGGGGACGGGGGCGTTCTCGTACGACGACATGCGGGTGAAGTGCATCCACAAGTGGTCGTAGGCGGTCTGGGAGAGGTCCTTGCTCACGGCTATCGGGTTCCCCACATATAGGTCTGCTTCTTGAGCTTGAGGTAGACGAAGCTCTCTGTGGAGCGCACGCCGGGGAGCGCACGAATCCGCTTGTTGATCACTTCGAGCAGGTGGTCGTCGTCCTCGCAGACGATCTCCACCATCAGGTCGAACGAGCCCGCGGTCAGCACCACGTACTCGCACTCGGCCATGGCCGTCACCGCATCAGCCACCGGGTCGACATCGCCCTCGACGTTGATGCCGACCATCGCCTGGCGTCGCAGACCCACGGTGAGCGGGTCGGTGACGGCGACGATCTGCATCACGCCCTGGTCGAGCAGCTTCTGGACGCGCTGTCGCACGGCCGCTTCGGAGAGGCCGACGGCCTTGCCTATCGCGGCGTACGGGCGCCGCCCGTCCTCCTGAAGCTGTTCGATGATCGCGAGCGAGACGGCGTCGATGGTCGGAGGCGACCCTGATCCGCCGCCGCTGGAGTTCCTGGAGTCTGCACTACGGCTGGCCACGACTTCACTGTGCACGGGTCTCGTCTGTCGCGCAACCCCTCAGCGATGGAATACGTAGTTTTTCGGCTCTGAACTCACTGAATCCGAAGTTGGCGAGCGTCGGCCCTGTCGAAAGCGTCACCCCAGGAGCTAGTGTGGGGCTCAGTCGTCCAGCATGTGGGCATCTCACCCATCGGACCATCGCACCACAGGACATCTGACAGGAGGGGTGGCAACAGTGACCACCGAGCTGCGTCGTCTGCGCAACTACATCAACGGGGAGTTCAAGGACGCCGCCGACGGGGGGACCATCGAGGTGATCAACCCGGCGACGGGTGACGCCTACGCGACATCGCCGCTCTCCGGGGAGGCCGACGTCGACGCCGCCATGGCGGCCGCCGCGGCCGCCTTCCCCGCCTGGCGCGACGCCACCCCCGCCGAGCGCCAGAAGGCCCTGCTGAAGATCGCGGACGCCTTCGAGGAGCGCGCCGAGGACCTGCTCGCCGCCGAGTGTGAGAACACGGGCAAGCCCGTGGAGCTCACCCGCAGCGAGGAGTTCCCGATGATGGTGGACCAGATCCGCTTCTTCGCGGGCGCGGCGCGCATGCTGGAGGGCCGGGCGTCCGGCGAGTACATGGAGGGCTTCACCTCCATGGTGCGCCGTGAGCCGGTCGGCGTCTGCGCCCAGGTCGCGCCGTGGAACTACCCGATGATGATGGCCGTGTGGAAGTTCGCTCCGGCGCTGGCCGCGGGCAACACGGTCGTCCTCAAGCCCTCGGACACCACGCCCGCCTCGACCGTGCTCATCGCGGAGATCATCGGCGCCATCCTCCCCAAGGGCGTCTTCAACGTGATCTGCGGCGACCGGGAGACCGGCCGCCTGATGGTCGAGCACTCCACGCCCGCCATGGCCTCCATCACCGGCTCGGTGCGGGCCGGCATGCAGGTCGCCGCGTCCGCGGCCAAGGACGTCAAGCGGGTCCACCTGGAGCTGGGCGGCAAGGCGCCGGTCGTCGTGTTCGAGGACACCGACATCGCCAAGGCCGTCGAGGACATCTCCGTCGCCGGCTACTTCAACGCGGGCCAGGACTGCACCGCCGCAACGCGCGTACTGGTGCACGAGGCGATCCACGACGAGTTCGTCGAGGCCCTGGCCAAGGCCGCCGCGGACACCAAGACGGGCGGGCCGGACGACGCCGACGTGCTGTACGGCCCGCTGAACAACGCCAACCAGCTGGAGCAGGTCACCGGCTTCATCGACCGGCTCCCGGCCCACGCCAAGGTCGAGGCGGGCGGCCACCGGGTCGGCGACAAGGGCTACTTCTACGCCCCGACCGTCGTCTCCGGCCTCAAGCAGGACGACGAGATCGTCCAGCAGGAGGTGTTCGGCCCGGTCATCACCGTGCAGTCCTTCCGTGACGAGGCCCAGGCGGTCGAGTGGGCCAACGGAGTGGAGTACGCGCTGGCGTCGTCGGTGTGGACCAAGGACCACGGGCGTGCCATGCGGCTGTCCAAGGCGCTGGACTTTGGCTGCGTCTGGATCAACACGCACATTCCGCTGGTGGCGGAGATGCCGCACGGCGGCTTCAAGAAGTCCGGCTACGGCAAGGACCTGTCGGCGTACGGCTTCGACGACTACACGCGCATCAAGCATGTGATGACCTCGCTCGACGGGTAGTCGCACACCTGACCGGGAGCGCGCCCCGGACGCCCGACGGGTGTCCGGGGCGCGGATCCGCGTCAGGCTGCCTAAGCTGACAGTACGGCTCGGGGACGTACGGTCGGCTCGGGGATGCTCGCGTGGGAGGCCACGATGACGGCGTCGCAGAGCGTGGAAGTCACCTCGCACAAGGACGTCTGGCCCGGAATCGCGGGAGTGGTGTCCGGCGGGCTGCTGATCGCCGTCCAGGCGCTGTGGTACCGCACCCCGGACACCGGCGACCGCGGGGCGATCCGCGACGTCGTCCTCTTCTACGCCGACGACGGCAACCGCGATCTCGCCGAGGCCACGGCGCTGATGACGCTGCTGGCGAGCCTGCTCTTCCTGTTCTTCCTCGTCGCGCTCGCCCGGCTGGCCGGGAACCGCTCCCACCAAGTGCTGCTGGGCGGGGTGGCGTTCACGGTGCTGCTGCTCGTCGCGGTGATCGCCGGCAATGTGTACGCCATCACCGTCGACTACTCCGACGTCTTCCCGGTCGCCCCGCAGACAGCGCTGATCGCGATACTGCTGCTGGAGGTGCAGTACGCGGGGATGGTCGCGGCCATGGTCGCCGCGGCCGTGATGCTCTTCGCCGTCTGGCGGGTGGCGACGGCGGCGCAGGCCGCGCCGCCGTGGCTGGGCTGGTCCGCGTTCGCGGTGGCCGTCGTCTGCCTGGTCGGCCCGATCACGGCCTGGCTGACGCCGCTGCTGCTGGGAGTCTGGCTGATCGCGGCCGGGGTGCTGATGATCCTCAGGTCCCGGGAGGAGACCGCGGGGCACACGGCTGCGGGGCACACCGGGCCGGAGCCGGGGCCCGCCGGGCCGGGCGCCTCCGGTCCGGGCACGGCGCCTCCGGTCCCGGGCCCGACGCAGGGAGGCACGCAGGGGCCGCCCGCGCCCTGAGACCGCCGATCGGACGCTGGAACGCGACCGTGGGCCCGGAACGCCGCGGACGCACATGCCCGTCACACCGGGCGTACTCGGACGGCAGACGCCGCCGTCCGCTCGCACACCGTCGCCCCCGGACGCCGCGGGCCCCGCAAAACGGAAGCCGCTCCGTCAGCGGTGCGAGGACAGCACGGCGTCGAGGACGTCCACCCGGTTGGTGGTGATCGAGTCGACGCCGTGGGCGACCAGCCGCCGCATCGTGCGCCGGGTGTCCGCGGTCCAGGCCGAGACCAGACAGCCGTCGCGGTGGACCCGGTCGGCCAGGTCCCGACTGACCAGCCCGAAGCGGTAGTTGAGCCAGCGGGGGCCGACGGCGGCCAGCAGCACGGGGCGGGGCGGGGCCAGGGTCGTCCAGGTCAGGGCGATTTCGGCGGAAGGGTCGGCGGCGCGGACCGCGAGCATCGCGGCGGGGCCGGCGCTGTAGTACACCCGCTCGGCCGCGCCGTACTCGCGCACCATGCCCACGATCGCCCGTACCGACCGCTCCGAAGCGCCCGGCAAGTCGACCATCAGCCGGTGGTCGCCCGTGGCGAGCAGCGCCTCGGCCAGCGTCGGCACTCCGCCCAGGGTGAGCTCCTTCAGCTGCGCCAGGGTGAGCCGGTCGAGGGGCCGGTCGTGGCCCCACAGCCGCTTCAGCGAGGCGTCGTGCAGCAGCACGGGCATCTCGTCCCCGGTCAGCCGGACGTCGATCTCCACCGCGTCCGCACCCCGCTCGATCGCCGACCGCAGCGAGCCGAGCGTGTTCTCCCGGACGCGGTACGGATCTCCGCGATGGGCCACGGCGGTGACGGGGCGCATCAGGACGGGCTGCTGCATTGTGGCGGCCGGTTTCAGCGGGCCTGCCACGCGGCGGTGTACGCGTCGATCTCCGAGGCGATCCGCGCCTTGCCCGCCGGGTCAAGGAACGACGCCTCCACCGCGTTCTTGGCCAGGTCGGCCACGCCCCGCTCGTCCAGCTCCAGCAGCCGGGCGGCCACCGCGTACTCGTTGTTGAGGTCGGTGCCGAACATGGGCGGGTCGTCGCTGTTGACCGTGACCAGCACGCCGGCCGCGACCATCTCCCGGATCGGGTGCAGGTCCAGGTCCGTGACGGCGCGCGTGGCGATGTTGGAGGTGGGGCAGACCTCCAGGGGGATCCGGTGCTCGGCGAGATGGGCGAGCAGCTCCGGGTCCCGGACGGAGCTGGTGCCATGGCCGATGCGTTCGGCACGCAGCTCGGTGAGGGCGTCCCACACCGTCTGCGGCCCGGTGGTCTCTCCGGCGTGCGGCACGGAGTGCAGACCGGCGTCGATGGCGCGGTCGAAGTACGGCTTGAACTGCGGCCGCGGCACACCGATCTCCGGGCCTCCCAGCCCGAAGGAGACCAGACCCTCTGGGCGCAGGTCGACCGCCAGCCGGGCCGTCTCCTCCGCCGCCTCGAGACCGGCCTCGCCGGGGATGTCGAAGCACCAGCGCAGGACCACCCCGAGCTCGTCCTCGGCGGCCTTGCGGGCGTCCTCTATCGCCGCCATGAACGCCTTCTCGTCGATGCCGCGGCGGGTCGAGCTGAAGGGGGTGACGGTCAGTTCGGCGTAACGGATGTTCTGCCGCGCCATGTCGCGGGCGACCTCGAAGGTGAGCAGCCGCACGTCCTCGGGGGTGCGGATCAGATCCACGACCGAGAGATAGACCTCGATGAAGTGCGCGAAGTCGGTGAAGGTGAAGTAGGAGGCGAGCGCCGAGGGGTCGACGGGGACCTTGGAGTCCGGGTGCCGGGCGGCCAGTTCCGCGACGATGCGCGGCGAGGCCGAGCCGATGTGGTGCACATGCAGCTCGGCCTTGGGCAGCCCCGCGATAAAGGGGCGAAGATCGGTCATCGAGGTCCTCCGGGAGCAGTGGGATCGCGGCGGGTCCGGCCGGCTGTCACGGATCATCGTAGGCCGCCCGGTTCGGCGGGAAGCACACGCCGTAGCATGGCCGGACCACCGATGGGGGAGAGCAATGTCTGACAGTCAGGACGGCCGCGGGACGGGCGGGCCGGAGCCGCGGGACCGCGATCCCTGGGCCCCGCCGGAGCACGGAGCGCCCGGTGCGGCCGTGCCGGGCGGCGCGCAGGGCGGAGTGCCGCTGGGCAAGTCCTGGGACGCGCCGCAGCCCGCGCCGGTGCACGACCAGCCGACGGTCGCCGCGATGCCGGCGGCGTCGCCGACGCCTGACGCCGGTGCGGTGCCTCCGCCGCCCACCGCCCCCGGCGGCCCGGCGGCCGGCGGCTACGGCTACCCCACGGCCGGGACCGCGAACACCCCGTACGGCTCGGGCGCCTACCCCGCGTACCCGGCGACCGGCTACCAGAGCTACGGGCAGCCCGGGTGGCAGCCCTCGCCCTCCAACGGCATGGGCATCACCGCGATGGTGCTCGGCATCCTCTCCGTCTGCCTGTTCTGCCTGTACGGGGTCGTCGGCCTGATCCTCGGCCTGCTCGCCCTGATCTTCGGCATCCTCGGCCGGAAGAAGGCACAGCGCGGTGAGGCCACCAACGGCGGCATGGCCCTGGCGGGCATCATCCTCGGCTCCATCGGCATGCTGCTGGGGGCGGTGGTGATCGGGCTGCTGGCGTGGGGGATCACGACGGCGATCAACGAGGAGCGGGACAGGGTCGAGTACGAGTACGACTACGACAGCTACTCGAACGTCCTGGTCGTCGACGAGCGGGCGGGCCGCTAGGCGCGCCCGGCGACGTCCGGCGCGGTCCGGCTGCGCCCCGACGGGCGCGGGGCCGTCTCGATATGCGACTCCGCCGGGTGGGCGCGACCGGCCGAGATGCGCCCGCAACATCCCCGCCGGCCGGCCGCGGCGCTTCCCGCGGAACGCTTGAGCGGGGGCCTTTCCCCCGCCCCGCTCCCCCCGGAGCGCGGCAGCTTCGCGATGCGAGGTACCCGTTTCCCCCGGACGCGAGATCTTTCGCGCTGGAGCCCGTCCCCCCAGAACGCCACGGTTTGGCGCCGGGGACCGATCCCAGGCCCTGGGGTTCACGCCGGCGCGGCAGCCATGCCCTGCGGGTTTCCCGCCCCTGAACGCGGGCGGCTGCACCGGAGGCTCCCCGATCTCCGGAACGCGGGCGGCGCCGCCTCGCGAGGTCTCCGTCACCCGCACGCGGCGGCTGCGGGCAGTGGACCCCCTGTCTGAGCGGGAGTTGCCTCAGCAGCTGTGATGCGGGGCTTCTCCGCGCGGGCGGGGGTCCGCTGGCCGAGGCTGCGCGCCGGGGCCGGGTTGCTGTCGGAGAGAAGGCCGTGGCCCCGCCGTGAGGAGCGGGGCCCGGGGCAGAGTCCCGGCTGCATCAGAGGGTCTGCGCTCGCAGTGCGTCCCGTGCCTCCATCAGTGCAAAGCCCAGCAGGTTCAGTCCCCGCCACCGCGCCGGGTCATGGGCACGTTCGTCCGTCGCCGTGAGCCCGATGCCCCAGACACGGTCCCGGGGGCTCGCCTCGACCAGCACCCGGTCGCCCGTCGCCAGCAGGAAGTCCCGCAGGTCCGCATGCCGGCCGAACTTGTGCAGGCTGCCGGTGCGCACGATCGCGAAGCGTTCGCGCTTCCATATCCGCTCGTCGAAGCCGCGCACCAACCGCCCGGCGGTCTTCGCCGCACCCGGGCTCGTCGCCTCCAGCGCCATGCGCTCCGCGTCCGCGTCGGCGAAGAGCCTCGCCTTCTCCGCCATCATCCAGTGCTCCGCCGTGGCGTACCGCACGCCGTCGACCACGAAGGGTGACGGCCACCACTGGCTCAGGCAGCTCGCGCCGATCCGGCCGTCCTTCCTTGGAGCGTGGCCCCAGAAGTGCAGGTACTTGACTCTCTCTCCGCTGTTCAGGCGGCTGATCAGCGCTTCGGTCGCTTCGGTCCCCGCAGGTGTTCCCATGTGGGCGAGTCTGGCAGTCGCTGCTGACAGTCCGTATGCGAATAGCCCCGCCGACCCGACACATGGTCGACCGATTCCGTCGCGTAACCAAAAGGCAACTACGGAATCGCTTGTTAGACGGCGGTTGCTCTGTCAGGATCGGCACTCAATTCGAGCTGGAACTACGGAGAGCGTGATGGGCAACCGCTTCCAGGCACAGGACCGCTTCGCGGACGGCGCGCAGTACATCGCCGGCCGGCTCAGCCCCGGGACCTCGGGGCGTATCCAGGACGTGGTCGATCCGGCCACCGGGCAGACCGTCCACACCTACGAACTCGCAGGACCCGGGGACGTCGACGCGGCGGTCGCCGCCGCACGCGAGGCGCTGCCGGGCTGGGCCGGGGCCACTCCCGGTGAGCGCTCCGACGCGATGCACCGCTTCGCCGCCGTGCTCGCCGGGCAGGCGGACGAACTGGCGCGCGCCGAGTCCCTGCAGTGCGGCAAGCCCATCAAGCTGACGACGGAGTTCGACGTGCCCGGCACCGTCGACAACACGGCCTTCTTCGCGGGCGCGGCCCGTCTGCTCCAGGGCCAGTCGGCGGGCGAGTACAGCGGCGACCACACCTCTTACGTACGCCGGGAGCCGATCGGCGTGGTCGGCTCCATCGCCCCCTGGAACTATCCGCTCCAGATGGCCGCCTGGAAGGTCCTCCCGGCCATCGCCGCAGGCAACACGATCGTCCTCAAGCCCGCCGAACTCACCCCGTTCACCTCCCTGATGTTCGCCGCCGCCGCTGCCGAGGCCGGCATCCCCGACGGCGTCGTGAACGTCGTCAGCGGCGCGGGCCGGGACGCGGGCGAACGTCTGGCGGGCCACCCGGATGTGGCCATGACGTCCTTCACCGGCTCCACCGCCGTCGGCAAGCGCGTCGCGGAACTCGCCGTCGCCACCGTCAAACGCCTCCACCTGGAACTCGGCGGCAAGGCCCCCTTCGTCGTCTTCGACGACGCGGACCTGGAAGCCGCCGTGCACGGCGCCGTCGCCGGGGCGCTGATCAACACCGGTCAGGACTGCACCGCCGCCACCCGCGCCTACGTCCAGCGGCCGCTGTACGACGCATTCGTCTCCGGCGTCGCCGACCTGATGGCGACCGTGCGTCTGGGCGACCCCTTCGACCCCGCCACCGACCTCGGCCCGCTGGTCTCCCACGCCCAGCGCGACCGGGTGGCCGCCTTCGTCGAACGCGCCCGCGGTTATGCGACCGTCGTCACCGGCGGGGAAGCGCCTCAGGGCGAGCTGAAGAACGGCGCGTACTACCGGCCCACCCTGATCACCGGAGCCGCCCAGACCAGCGAGGCCGTCCAGTCGGAGATCTTCGGCCCCGTCCTCGTCGTCCTGCCCTTCGACTCCGACGACGAGGGCATCGCACTCGCCAACGACACCCCGTACGGCCTGGCCGCCTCCGCCTGGAGCCGGGACGTCTTCCGCGCCAACCGCGCCACCCGCGAGATCAAGGCGGGCTGCGTCTGGATCAACGACCACATCCCGATCATCAGCGAGATGCCGCACGGCGGATACCGCGCATCGGGCTTCGGCAAGGACATGTCGACCTACTCCTTCGAGGAGTACACGCAGGTCAAACATGTGATGTTCGACAACACCGCGGTCGCTGCGAAGGACTGGCACCGCACGGTATTCGGGGACAGGTAGGACCGACGAACGCCGGCCGCCGACCACGGCCACCCTCCCACCACGGCACATCCCGAAAGGGCACAGCGCATGGAACAGTACGAGCCGGAGCCCTACGGCCCCCTGTCCCGGGCCCAGCTGGCCGCGACGCGACGCAGCCTGGCCCGCAGCCAAGGACGCGGCCTCACCCGCCGCTCGATGCTGCGCGCCTCCGGCGTCGGCGCGCTCACCGTCGGCGGCTTCGCCGCCCTGAGCGCCTGCGGCATCCCGCCCGCCAAACGCTCGGGCGACGCGGGCGCCGCCGACGACCACTCGGCAGAGGAGAAGCGGCTCAACTTCTCCAACTGGACCCAGTACATCGACATCAGTGACGACGAGAAGCACCGTCCCTCGCTGGAGGCGTTCACCAAGCGCAGCGGGATCAAGGTCAAGTACACCGAGGACATCAACGACAACGTCGAGTTCTTCGGCAAGATCCAGCCCCAGCTCGCCGCCGGCCAGGACACCGGCCGCGATCTGATCTGCGTCACCGACTGGCTCGCCGCCCGGATGATCCGCCTCGGCTGGGCGCAGAAGCTCGACCCGGCGAACCTCCCGCACGCCTACGCCAACCTCAGCCCGCAGTTCCGCGCGCCCGACTGGGACCCCGGCCGCGCCTACACCTACCCCTGGACCGGCATCTCCACCGTCATCGCCTACAACGCCAAGGCCACCGGCGGCCGCGAGATCACCTCGGTGTCCCAGCTGCTGGACGACCCGGCGCTCAAGGGCCGCGTCGCCTTCCTGTCCGAGATGCGCGACACCGTCGGCATGACCCTCCTCGACATGGGCAAGGACCCGGCCACGGTCACGGACGACGACTTCGGCGCGGCCGTCGCCCGCCTCCAGAAGGCCGTCGACCGTCGGCAGATCCGCCGCTTCACCGGCAACGACTACACCTCGGACCTCAACAAGGGCGACATCGCCGCCTGTCTGGCCTGGGCGGGCGACCTGATCCAGCTCCAGGTCGACAACCCGGACATCCGGTTCGCCATCCCGGACGCCGGCTATATGACCTCCACCGACAACCTCCTGGTCCCGGCGCAGGCCCGGCACAAGGCCAACGCCGAGAAGCTGATCGACTACTACTACGAGCCGCCGATCGCGGCCCAGCTCGCCGCATACATCAACTACGTCTGCCCCGTCGCAGGCGTGCGCGAGGAACTGGCGAAGATCGACGACTCGCTGGCGTCCAACACCCTGATCCTCCCGGACGAGGCCATGGCGGCGAAGTCAAACGCCTTCCGCTCCCTCGCCACCGAGGAAGAGACGGCGTACGAGGAGAAGTTCGCCGCTCTCATCGGCGCCTGACCGGCCCGCCCGCCCCCGCCCCCGACACCACTGGGACCGCGACCCATGACACAGAAGTCCACAGGCGGCGACGTCCGCCTCTCCGGGATCAGCAAGACCTACGGCTCCTTCACCGCCGTCCACCCCCTCGATCTGACGGTGCCCCAGGGCTCCTTCTTCGCCCTGCTCGGCGCATCCGGCTGCGGCAAGACCACCACCCTGCGCATGATCGCCGGACTGGAGGACCCCACGACGGGAACGGTGTTCCTCGGCGACCGCGATGTCACCGAGCTCCCCCCGTACAAGCGCCCCGTCAACACCGTCTTCCAGTCGTACGCGCTCTTCCCGCACCTCGACATCTACGAGAACGTCGCCTTCGGGCTGCGCAGACGCGGCATAAAATCCGTGAAGAAGCAGGTCGGCGAGATGCTCGACCTGGTGCAGCTCGGTGACTTCGCACGCCGCAAGCCGCACCAGCTCTCCGGCGGCCAGCAGCAGCGCGTCGCCGTCGCCCGCGCCCTGATCAACCACCCGCAGGTGCTGCTCCTCGACGAGCCGCTCGGCGCCCTCGACCTCAAACTGCGCCGCCAGATGCAGCTGGAACTCAAGCGCATCCAGACCGAGGTCGGCATCACCTTCATCCATGTCACCCACGACCAGGAAGAGGCCATGACCATGGCCGACACGGTCGCGGTGATGAACGCCGGCCGGGTGGAACAGCTCGGCGCGCCCGCCGAGCTCTACGAGCACCCCCGCTCCACCTTCGTCGCCAACTTCCTCGGCACCTCCAACCTCATCGAGGCGGAGGTCGTCGAGTCCGGCGGCACGGGCCCCGGCGCGGAGATCGCCGTCACCGCCGGCGGCGGCAAGCTGCGGCTGCCCGCCGGACGCTCCTCGGCCGGGGGCGGCAGCGTCGGCAGCAAGCTCCTCGTCGGCGTCCGCCCGGAGAAGATCTCCCTCGCGCTCGCCGAGGAAGCCGGGTCCGTCCCCGACGGCCGCAACACCGTCACCGGCCGGATCGCCGCCTCGTCCTTCATCGGCGTCTCCACCCAGTACGTCGTCGACTCCCCGGTCGGCCAGGGCCTCGAGGTGTACGTCCAGAACACCGAGCACCGCGACGGGCTGGCCCCCGGCGCCGACGTCGTCCTGCACTGGAACCCCGACCACACCTTCGGCCTGGACGCGGCCCAGGACCGCACCGCGGGCACCGAAAAGGTGGAGGACGCCACATGAGCACCTCCACCCTCACCGAAGCACCGCCGCCCGTACCCCAGCCGCAGCGCCCCGAGCAGCCCGTCCGGCGCACGGTCCCCACGCGCCGCAGGCTCGTCCCGTATCTGCTGTTGCTCCCCGGCATCCTGTGGCTGGTGGTCTTCTTCGCGCTGCCGCTGGCCTACCAGGCATCCACATCCGTCCAGACCGGCTCCCTCGAAGAAGGCTTCGAGGTCACCTGGCACTTCCCGACGTACTGGGAGGCGCTGCAGGAGTACTATCCGCAGTTCATCCGCTCCCTGCTGTACGCGGGCACCGCCACCGTTCTGTGTCTGCTGCTCGGCTACCCGCTGGCGTATCTGATCGCCTTCAAGGCCGGACGCTGGCGCAATCTGCTGCTCGTGCTCGTCATCGCGCCCTTCTTCACCAGCTTCCTCATCCGCACCCTGGCCTGGAAGACGATCCTCGCCGACGGCGGCGCGGTCGTCGGCGCGCTCGACGCCCTGCACGTCCTGGACGTCACCAACTGGCTCGGCTGGACCGAGGGCAACCGGGTCCTCGCCACCCCCATGGCCGTCGTCACCGGTCTGACGTACAACTTCCTGCCCTTTATGATCCTGCCGCTCTACACCTCGCTGGAGCGCATCGACGGCAGACTGCACGAGGCCGCGAAGGACCTGTACGCCTCCCCGGCCACCACCTTCCGCAAGGTGACGTTCCCGCTGTCCATGCCGGGCGTCGTCTCCGGCACGCTGCTCACCTTCATCCCGGCCAGCGGCGACTACGTCAACGCCGAACTCCTCGGCTCCACCGACACCAAGATGGTCGGCAACGTCATCCAGTCGCAGTTCCTCAGAGTCCTCGACTATCCGACCGCCGCCGCTCTCTCCTTCATCCTCATGGCGATCGTGCTGCTCATGGTCACCGTCTACATCCGCCGGTCGGGAACGGAGGACCTGCTCTGATGGCCGCACCGCTGAAGTGGCTCAGGCGCAATCTCGTCGTCGTCGCGGGCCTGCTCACCCTCGCCTATCTGATCATGCCGAACATCGTCGTGCTGGTGTTCTCCTTCAACAAGCCGCGCGGCCGGTTCAACTACGCCTGGCAGGAGTTCTCCCTCGACGCCTGGAAGGACCCGTGCGGCGTCGCCGACATGTGCGGCTCGCTCGCCCTCTCCCTCCAGATCGCCGGCTGGGCCACGCTCGTCGCCACCGCGCTGGGCACCCTCATCGCCTTCGCCCTGGTCCGCTACCGCTTCCGGGCGCGCGGCGCGATCAACTCGCTGATCTTCCTGCCGATGGCGATGCCCGAGGTCGTGATGGCCGCCTCGCTGCTCACGCTCTTCCTCAACATGGGCGCGGAGCTCGGCTTCTACACCGTCCTCATAGCCCACATCATGTTCTGCCTCAGCTTCGTCGTCGTCGCCGTCAAGGCGCGGGTGATGTCCATGGATCCGCGCCTCGAGGAGGCCGCCCGGGATCTGTACGCGGGCCCGGTGCAGACCTTCCTGCGGGTCACCCTGCCGATCGCCGCGCCCGGCATCGCGGCGGGCGCGATGCTCGCCTTCGCGCTCTCCTTCGACGACTTCATCATCACCAACTTCAACGCGGGCTCCACCGTGACCTTCCCGATGTTCGTCTGGGGATCGGCGCAGAGGGGCACGCCCGTGGAGATCAACGTCATCGGCACGGCGATGTTCGCCGTGGCCGTCCTGGTCGTGGTCGCCGGCCAGCTGATCAGCGGCCGGCGACAGCGCGCCGCGGCGCAACAACCCTGAGCACACTCCGAAGGAGCTGGAAACCATGGCCCCAGCTGCCATGCGTCTCGCTGCACAGTCACTCTCCGACGCCCAGCCCGTCCCCTTCTGGCTGGACGACCCCGCGAAGCCCGGCGCCCTGCCTGCCCTCGCCGGGGACGAACACTGCGACCTGCTGGTCGTCGGCGGCGGCTACAGCGGTCTGTGGACCGCGCTGCTCGCCAAGGAACGCGCCCCGGAAAGGGACGTCGTCCTGATCGAGGCCCATGAGGCGGGCTGGGCCGCCTCGGGCCGCAACGGCGGCTTCTGCGCCGCCTCCCTCACCCACGGCTTCGCCAACGGCCTGGCCCGCTGGCCGGACGAGCTGGCTGTCCTGGAGGAGCTCGGCGCCCGCAACCTCGACGCCATCGAGGCGGCGGTCGCCGCGTACTCCATCGACTGCGACTTCGAACGCACCGGCGAGATCGACGTGGCCACCGAGCCGTACCAGCTCGACGAACTGCGCGAGACATACGAGGAGGCGACCCGCCTCGGCCTCACCGGCTACGAGCTGCTGGACCGGGACCGGGTGCGCGCCGAGGTCGGCTCCCCGACCTTCCTCGGCGGGCTGTGGGACCGGCGCGGGGTCGCCATGCTCCACCCGGCCAGGCTGGCCTGGGGACTCAAGCGCGCCTGCGCGGAACTGGGCGTGCGGATCTACGAGAACACCCCCGGACTCAAGCTGTCGTCGAGCGCCGGCCGGGTGGGGGTGCGCACCCCGTACGGCAGGGTCTTCGCCCGCCGGGCGGCGCTCGGCACCAACGTCTTCCCCTCGCTGGTCAGGCGGGTCCGGTCGTACACCGTCCCGGTCTACGACTACGCGCTGACAACCGAGCCGCTGACCGAGGAGCAGCTCGCCTCGGTCGGCTGGAAGAACCGCCAGGGCCTCAGCGACACCGCCAACCAGTTCCACTATTTCCGCATCACCGCCGACCACCGCATCCTGTGGGGCGGGTACGACGCCGTCTATCCCTACGGCGGCCGCGTCACCGCCGAGATGGACCACAGGCCCGAGACCTATCTGAAGCTCGCCGGGCAGTTCTTCGACTGCTTCCCGCAGCTGGAGGGCATCCGCTTCAGCCACGCCTGGGGCGGGGCCATCGACACCTGCTCCCGCTTCTCCGCCTTCTTCGGCACCGCACACGGCGGTAAGGTCGCCTACGCCGCAGGCTTCACGGGGCTCGGGGTGGGCGCGACCCGGTTCGGCGCGGACGTGATGCTCGACCTGCTGTCGGGGGAGCGCACCGAACGCACCGAGCTCGAGATGGTGCGCACCAAGCCGCTGCCGTTCCCACCCGAGCCGATCGCGTGGGCGGGCATCGGGCTGACCAAGTGGTCGCTGGCGCGGGCGGACGCGCACGGCGGCCGGCGGAACCTATGGCTCAAGGCCATGGACCGCCTCGGTCTGGGCTTCGACAGCTGACAGACGGCGACAGTCCGTTCCCATGTGACCCGGTTCACCACGCATCCGCAGCTGAACCCGCGTCATAGTCCGGGCCCGTCCCGCTCTCTCCCCCTGTGCAGTACGCATGGCCACCGCAACACCGACCGCAACACCAGCAGCAGCACCCCGCACAGGCACAGGCTGCCGACCACGTCCAGCGGCCAGTGATAGCCGCGCAGCACCAGACCGACGCCCGTCGCCAGTGTCAGCGTTCCGGCGACGGGCATCACCCACGGCCGCAGCCGGAGGGGCAGGTAAGGGGCGAGCAGCAGGGCCGCCGCACCGTACGCCACCGCCGCGGTGGCCGTATGCCCCGACGGGTACAAGCCCGTGCCGGGCTCCAGGGGCCCGGGGCGGGCGATCCACAGCTTGAGCGGAAGGACGAGGGCGGGCACGGCGGCCATGGCGAGGGCGGCGGCGAGCGCCCGCAGCCAGTCGCGGCCGCGCCACACGACGTACACCGCCGCCGCGGTGAGGACGGGAACGGCGACCGTCGTACTGCCCAGATCGGCGAGGAGTTCCGTGACGGGGGCCGGGCCGTCGCCGAAGAGGGACCTGCCGAGGCGCTCGTCGGCCGAGCGCAGTGGCCCATGGGCGGCCACCTGCCAGGTGACCAGGGCGAAGAGGGCCGCACATCCGAGAAGGGGGAGAAGAGCGAGAAGCGCCGGCTTCCCCGGATCAGGGGGGGTGGTTCCGGGGAAGCCGGCCCGACCGGTGCACCGCGCGCCCCGGGGGGTTTGGGGCGGGCGGCCGTCCGATCGGTGAGGAGTTCCGGAACACGAGGCTCCGACGGTGTGCGCAAAGGCACCGCCAGGCCGGGGCTGGGGAGGCTCCGCCCTGGCATCGTCCGCAGTCCCCTGCGGACGGGGTGTTTCTCTCATCTGCGGAGACCGTACGTCAGCGGCCGGGGGACCGACAGCCGGATCGCCATCCCGCCATCGGCCCCCCACAGCTTCTTCACCAATCACCGGTGAGCGGTGCCGTATCCGACCGGTCCCGTCCGCAACCGACCGGATCAGTCGGAGACTCAGATCCCGGCGAGCGCCTGCTCGATGACGTCCAGGCCCTCGTTCAGCAGGTCCTCGCCGATCACCAGCGGCGGCAGGAAGCGCAGCACATTGCCGTAGGTGCCGCAGGTGAGCACCAGCACGCCCTCCGCGTGGCACGCCTTGGCGAGCGCGGCGGCCGCCTCGGGGGCGGGCTCCTTGGTGCCGCGGTCCTTCACCAGCTCGATCGCGATCATCGCGCCGCGCCCGCGGATGTCGCCGATCACGTCGAACTTCTCGGCCATGGCGGCGAGGCGGCTCTTCATGACCTCCTCGATCCGCTTGGCCTTGCCGTTGAGGTCGAGCTCCTTCATGGTCTCGATCGCGCCCAGGGCGCCGGCGCAGGCCACCGGGTTGCCGCCGTAGGTGCCGCCGAGGCCGCCGGGGTGGGCGGCATCCATGATCTCGGCGCGGCCGGTCACGGCGGCCAGCGGCAGACCGCCGGCGATGCCCTTGGCAGTGGTGATCAGGTCGGGCACGACGCCCTCGTCCTCGCAGGCGAACCACTGGCCGGTGCGGCAGAAGCCGGACTGGATCTCATCGGCGACGAACACGATGCCGTTGTCCCCGGCGAACTGCGCCAGGGCGGGCAGAAAGCCCTTCGCCGGCTCGATGAAGCCGCCCTCGCCGAGGACCGGCTCGATCACGATGGCGGCCACATTCTCCGCGCCGACCTGCTTGTGGATCTGGTCGATCGCCTGGGCGGCGGCCTCCGGGCCGCAGTTCTCCGGTCCGGTCGGCCAGCGGTAGCCGTAGGCCACCGGCACCCGGTACACCTCGGGCGCGAACGGGCCAAAGCCATGCTTGTACGGCATGTTCTTCGAGGTCAGCGCCATCGTCAGATTGGTGCGCCCATGGTAGCCGTGGTCAAACACCACCACGGCCTGCCGCTTGGTGTACGAGCGTGCGATCTTGACCGCGTTCTCCACGGCCTCCGCGCCCGAGTTGAACAGCGCGGACTTCTTCGCGTGGTCGCCGGGGGTCAGCTCGGCCAGCTTCTCGCAGACCTCCACATAGCCCTCGTACGGCGTGACCATGAAACAGGTGTGGGTGAAGTCGGCGAGCTGTGCGGACGCACGGCGTACCACGGCTTCGGCGGAGGCGCCGACGCTGGTCACGGCGATGCCGGAGCCGAAGTCGATCAGGCGGTTGCCGTCCACGTCCTCGACGACGCCGCCGCCGACGCGGGCGGTGAAGACGGGCAGCACGGACCCCACACCACCGGCGACCGCGGCGGTACGGCGGGCCTGAAGCTCCTGGGACTTCGGGCCGGGGATGGCGGTGACGACGCGGCGCTCCTGCGGGATTGCGGTCATGAGGGGCTCCTGGGATCTTCCGGACGCATTGCTTCTGTCTCGCAGGCTAGGCGCGGGCGCATCGGCCGGGCATGCTCCGTTCGGGAGTGTTGGACGCGTGCCCTTGTCCGCGGCGGAGTGTCACCCGAACGCCCGGGCCGCCGCAGGCCCGGGCCCGCGGCGGGGATCGGTGAACTCCCTCTGACGGGGCACTAGATTGACGGGTGCACACGGCGGGCCTGGCTGGTCAGGGGGCAGCGGTTCATGAATTCCGACGGCACATCCGACACACGCGGCACTCGGGACTCACGGCTCCCGCGGCCCGCTCCGCCGGTGCCGCCGCGCCCCGCCGCCCCGCCGGCGTCCGCGCCCGCCCCGCCGGCGTCCGCGCC
>NZ_JARWBG010000025.1:0-100919 GCF_029846775.1 Streptomyces chengmaiensis | reverse complement strand
CGCAAACGCCTCCAACTCACCACGCGCCAAAGTCATCTCGTCCGGAGTCACACCCACTCAACGCCACACCGGGCCCGAAGGACACGCACCAGGACAACCAACCTGACCAAGCACTACTAGCCCCTCCGCCCGCAGCCGGCCCGCTCACAGCCCCTCCGCCCGCAGCCGGCCGCGGGGGCCGTGGGCGGTTCAACGGGCCGTGGACCCGGCTGCTGCCGTCAGCCGTCAGACGGGCGTCCGGGCCGGCAGCCGGGCGACGGGCGGGGCAAGCCGGGGTCCGGCCGCCTCCGGGCGCCCGGGCCCCGGCTCGTCCGGCGGCACGGACCCCGGCGGCTCCCCCAGCGCCTCGGGGGTGACGCCGCCGCGCAGCAACGCCGCGCCCAGCGGCGTGAGCGTATGCAGCACGGAGTTGCCGTGGCGCAGGGTCACCACCAGGCCGGCCTCGCGCAGCACCGCCGCGTGCTGGCTCGCGGAGGCGAGCGACACCCCCGCCCTGCGGGCCAGCTCGCTGGTGGTGCTGCCGCTGCGGATGGCCTGCAGGACGGCGGAGCGGGTGTGGCCGACCAGCCGGCCCAGGGAAGGCCCGCCGGGCTCGTGGAAGGCCGGGCCGCAGCGGTCCGCGACCGGGTAGACGAGGACCGGCGGCAGCGTGGGGTCGCGGTAGACCACGGGCGTCCCGCGGCAGAAGAACGACGGCTGGAGCAGCAGGCCCCGGCCGCCGAGGCGCAGTTCGCGGTCGACGGGGTAGTCCGCCTCCAGCACGGGTGCGCGCCAGCGCAGCACGGGCGACAGGGAGTCGAGGAGTTCGTCGGGGCCGCCGTCCAGCAGCGCACGGCCGCGCACGGCGCGGTCCGCCTCGATCCTGGCCTGCAGATGGGGCCAGTACGGCTCGACGGCGGCGCGGAAGTAGCCGTGCAGCGCGCCGACGAGCCGGGCGAGCGGCTCGGCTCTCCCCTCGGCGAGCGCGGCGAGCCTGCCGGGCAGCCCGGGCACACAGGCGCGGTCGGCGGCCGCCAGGGCCAGCTCGGCGCGCAGCCGGGCGGGCGGGGTGGCGCGCAGGGCCTGGAGGCCCGCGTCGAGCCCGTCCCGCGCCTCCGGCGGGGTCAGAAAGTCCGGGAAATAGCCCTTCGGCGGCACCAGCGCCGAGAGCAGCCGTGTTTCACCGTTCAACCGGGCGCGGGTTTCGGACCGCCATTCCCCGAAGACCGTCGCACCGCGCCGGTCCCGCAATCGGTGAAAGCTCAGAATCGTTTCCCACAACACGTCCGGCCTGGCCGCCATCCGCACCCCTGCGAGGTCGTCCCCGGTGAAATGGATACGCAGCACTGAACCCCCACTGTTGCATCCGCTAATTGTCCCGATCCCCGAGTATGCACGCCATCACAGGCCGTCACCACGGAGTTTCGGCCACAGTTGAAACGCCTCGCGGGCCCGGGGTGACAACCGAAAGGCTGTACGACGTCGGGCATGAATCCTTCTGTCACCGATGTGACGTGGCGAAGACCGTGGGGGGCTTTGCGCGTCCGGCGGCGGCTGGCAGAGGGTGCGGCTCCGTGCCCGGCATGGGTAATGGGGCACGGCCGGAGGATGGGGATCCACCGGCCGTGCCCCGCCCGGATTTTGCACAGCGAATGGCAGAGATTCGATTGCCGTTAGCGCGAACGGACGTACGGAATTCAACAGCAGGCAGCGGAAGTCCGCGGGAAAGCATGCGCCGCGACCGGCCGGGGCCGAGAACTCGGAGCGCTCTCAGAGCAGTTACAGAACGGACGTGCGCCCGCGGGACTATGCCGCGTGCGCCTTGCCCCGCGGGCAAGCGGAAGGGGCGGACGCCCCGCACAAGGCGTCCGCCCCTTCCTCTTTCACCCCGGAGCCGCCGCAGGAGTGCGGTGAGGGTGAGTCCTCCCGCGGCGGCTCCGGCGCCCTTCGCAGGCGCGCCCGCAGGCGCCTGGCGGGCCCCGCGGCGTCAGCGCGAGTCGCTGCCGGGGGCCCCCGACGACACAGCGGCCGCCCGGCCCGCCTCCAGCCGCGCCACCGGGATCCGGAACGGCGAGCAGGAGACGTAGTCGAGGCCGGCCTCATGGAAGAAGTGCACCGACTCGGGGTCGCCGCCGTGCTCGCCGCACACGCCCAGCTTCAGATCCGGGCGGGTGGCGCGGCCTGCCGCGACGGCGTCCCGGACGAGCTTGCCCACGCCGTCCTTGTCAATGGTCTCGAACGGGGAGACGCCGAAGATGCCCTTTTCCAGGTAGGCGGTGAAGAAGCTGGCCTCCACGTCGTCACGGGAGAAGCCCCACACGGTCTGGGTGAGGTCGTTGGTGCCGAAGGAGAAGAACTCGGCGGCCTCCGCGATCTGGTCCGCGGTCAGCGCGGCCCGCGGAAGCTCGATCATCGTGCCGAGCGCCAGCTTCAGCTCCACGCCGCTGGCGGCCTCGACCTCCGCGATGACCGCTTCGGCCTCCTCGCGGACGATCTCCAGCTCCTGCACGGTGCCGACCAGCGGGATCATGATCTCGGCGCGCGGGTCTCCCTTGGCGTTCTTCCGCTCGGCCGCGGCCTCGGCGATGGCCCGGACCTGCATGGTGAACAGTCCGGGGATGACCAGGCCGAGGCGGACGCCGCGCAGGCCCAGCATCGGGTTCTGCTCATGCAGCCGGTGCACGGCCTGGAGCAGCCGCAGCTCGTTCTCGTGCGGCTCGTGGCGGGCCTCGGCGAGCGCCACGCGCACCGACAGATCGGTGATGTCGGGCAGGAACTCGTGCAGCGGCGGGTCCAGCAGCCGTACGGTGACGGGCAGCCCGTCCATGGCCTCGAACAGCTCGATGAAGTCCTGCTTCTGCAGCGGCAGCAGGGCTTCGAGCGCCTCCTGCCGCTCGTCGTCGTGGTCGGCGAGGATCAGCTTCTCGACCATCTCGCGGCGCTCACCGAGGAACATGTGCTCGGTGCGGCACAGTCCGATGCCCTGGGCGCCGAACCGCCGCGCCCGCAGGGCGTCCTCGGCGTTGTCGGCGTTGGCCCGCACCCGCAGCCGGCGGACCCGGTCCGCGTACGCCATGATCCGGTGGACGGCTCCGACCAGCTCGTCGGCGTCGTCGGCGCCCGCGTGCATCCGGCCCTCGAAGTACTCGACGACCGGGGAGGGCACGACGGGCACCTCGCCGAGGTACACCTTGCCGCTGGAGCCGTCGATGGATACGACGTCGCCCTCTTCGATCACCCTGTCGCCTGCGGTCATCCTGCGGCGCTTGGTGTCCACCTGGAGCTCCTCCGCACCGCAGACGCAGGTCTTGCCCATGCCGCGGGCGACGACGGCGGCGTGGGAGGTCTTGCCGCCGCGGGAGGTCAGGATTCCCTCGGCGGCGATCATGCCGTCGAGGTCGTCGGGGTTGGTCTCGCGGCGGATGAGGATGACCTTCTCACCCGAGCGGGACCACTTGACGGCCGTGTAGGAGTCAAAGACGGCCTTGCCGACCGCCGCGCCCGGCGAGGCTGCGATGCCCCGGCCCAGCAGCTCGGCTTTCGCACCGTCGTCAAAGCGCGGGAACATCAGCTGCGCCAGCTGCGCGCCGTTGACCCGCTGCAGAGCCTCGGCCTCGTCGATCAGCCCCTGGTCGACAAGTTGTGTGGCGATGCGGAAGGCCGCGCCCGCGGTGCGCTTGCCGACGCGGGTCTGCAGCATCCACAGCTGGCCGCGCTCGATGGTGAACTCGATGTCGCACAGGTCCTTGTAGTGCGTTTCGAGCGTCTCCATGATCTGCATCAGCTGGTCGTACGACTTCTTGTCGATGTTCTCCAGCTCTGCGAGCGCCACGGTGTTGCGGATGCCGGCGACGACGTCCTCGCCCTGCGCGTTCTGCAGGTAGTCGCCGTAGACGCCCTGGTGGCCGCTGGCGGGGTCGCGGGTGAAGGCGACGCCGGTGCCGGAGTCGGGCCCGAGGTTGCCGAAGACCATGGAGCAGACGTTGACGGCCGTGCCGAGGTCGCCGGGGATGCGCTCCTGGCGGCGGTAGAGCTTGGCCCGCTCGGTGTTCCAGGAGTCGAAGACGGAGCGGATGGCCAGATCCATCTGCTCACGCGGGTCCTGGGGGAACTCGCGGCCCGCCTCGGACTTGACGATCTTCTTGAACCGCTTGACCAGCTTCTGCAGGTCGCCGGCGTCCAGGTCGGTGTCGACGGTGACCTTCTTGGCCTCCTTGGCCTCGTCGAGAGCCTCCTCGAACAGCTCGCCGTCGACGCCCATGACGGTCTTGCCGAACATCTGGATGAGACGGCGGTAGGAGTCCCAGGCGAACCGCTCGTCGCCGGACTGCTTGGCCAGACCCGCAACCGAGTCGTCGGAGAGGCCGATGTTCAGGACGGTGTCCATCATTCCGGGCATCGAGAACTTGGCGCCGGAGCGTACGGATACCAGCAGCGGGTTGTCGGCCTGCCCGAGCTTCTTGCCCATGGTCTGCTCGAGGCCGGCCAGGTGCGCGCTGACCTCGTCGCGCAGGGCGGGCGGCTCCTCGCCGCTGTCGAGGTAGACCTTGCACGCCTCGGTGGTGATCGTGAAGCCCGGGGGGACGGGGAGACCGAGGTTGGTCATCTCGGCGAGGTTCGCACCTTTTCCGCCGAGCAGGTCCTTGAGGTCCTTGTTGCCCTCGGTGAAGTCGTAGACGAACTTCTGATCTTTGATTTCCGACACGGGTCTCGACTCCTCGAGGACTCGGTGGCTGCCCTGACGGCGAGGAACATACCCAGATCAAAGGCGTCTGGGTACGTCCACTTGCGCGTCATACGGCCTTAACCACTCGTCCGCCAGCAGATCGAAAGTGACTGCCGCGTAGTAAGCCGCTTCGACCTCCCTTCACCCGCCGAAGCGCACTTGACTCAAACCAGAGATTACGCGCTCACATGAGCGCCTCCATCGGCTTTTGTTTTCAAGTCTTGAAGCCAAAAGGGGTGGCACCCCGTGCCACCCCTTCTAGATCTGGAGCGAGGGGCCCACCCCCTCGAGACCGCTCATCTGAGCGCAACCCCTATCAAGGGTGGCGAGAATCACGCACTCCTACACGTCCCGATTTCATCATCCGGACTCACCGACGGGTGCCCGCAACGCGCCGGAAACACACCGTCCGAGCATCGCCGGATCCACCTCCTCCAGGCTCCCGGCGAAGACCCGGCGGGCCGACGGCTCCACCGGCAGCAGCGAGGGCACCACCAGCACCGCGCACCCCGCGGCCTCGGCGGACACGCTGCCGTCCGGCGAGTCCTCCACCGCCACACAGTCCCCGGGGAGCGCCCCGAACCGCTCGGCCGCAGCCCGGTAGGGGTCGGGGTGCGGCTTGGTCCGCACGGTGTCGTCCGCGGACAGCGTGAACGCGAACGGCACTCCGGCCAGCGCTCCCTGTGCCACCGCATCCACAACGACCCGCGGCGAGGCGCTGACCAGCGCGAACGGCACTCCGTCAGCTTCCAGCGCGGACAGCAGCCGCCGGGCGCCGGGGCGCAGCGGCGCGCCCGCGGCCACCTTGGCGAAGAACGTCCGGGTCAGCTCGGCCGCCACGCGCGCCGCGGACTGCGGGCCTCTCGCACGGGTGACCCGTATGAGATGGGCGGCGGTGTCCTCGACGGCGCGGCCGACGACCTCGGGCGCGTCGGCGTCGCCGAGGTCGTGGCCGAGCCCGGCCGCGACCTCCTCGGCCGCCTGCCACCACAGGACCTCGGTGTCGACGAGGGTGCCGTCCATGTCGAAGAGGACGGCGGCGGGGCGGGGCGCGTCAGGGCTCACTCGGGGGCCCCGGCAGCTGCGGCCCCGGCAGTCGCCGTCGCGGCCGCCGCCTCCGTCGGCGTCTCCGCCGGCGACGCCGACGGCACGACACGGACCGGGCGCTCCGCGAGGCCGATCCGGACGCGGGCACCGGGTGCCAGGTCCACTGCGTCGCGCGAGGGGACGTCCGCGGTGATCGTGCCGACGCCCGCCAGCTCCGCGTGGACGCGGGTGACCGCGCCGAGGAAGGAGGCGGAGGCGACGACCGCCTCGCCGTCCGGTTCGGCGGCCACGGCGACGTTCTCGGGCCGGATGAGCACCTCCACATCCCGTACGGCGGTCGGCACGTCGCCGTCCACGGGCAGCCTCTGCCCCGCTACCGCCACGGTCCCGCCGCCGGTCAGCAGACCCGGCAGCCGGTTCATGGTGCCGATGAAGGAGGCCACGAAGGCGGTCGCGGGCCGCTCGTACAGCTCGGCCGGGGCGGCGCACTGCTCCAGCCTCCCCGCGTTGAGGACGGCGACCCGGTCCGCCATGGACAGCGCCTCCTCCTGGTCGTGGGTGACGAACACGGCAGTGACGCCGAGGGAGAGCTGCAGCCGCCGGATCTCCTCCCGCAGGCTGAGCCGCACCTTGGCGTCCAGCGCGGACAGCGGCTCGTCGAGCAGCAGCACCCGCGGCTCGAGGGCCAGGGCGCGGGCGAGGGCCACGCGCTGCTGCTGGCCTCCGGACATCTGGTGCGGAAAGCGGTCCCCGTGGTCGGGCAGACCCACCAGGTCGAGGAGTTCGGCGGCGCGGGCGTTGCGCCGGGCGGCCGGGACCCTGCGGACGCGCATCCCGAAGGCGACGTTGTCGCGGGCGCTCAGATTGGGGAAGAGGCTGTACGACTGGAACACCATCCCGGCGTCGCGCCGGTTGGCCGGCACACCGGTGATGTCCTCGCCGTCGAGCAGCACCTCGCCCGCGTCCGGGTGCTCGAATCCGGCGAGCACCCGCAGAGCGGTGGTCTTGCCGCAGCCCGAGGGGCCGAGGAGCGCCATCAGTTCGCCGGGCTCGACACTCAGATCGAGGCCGTCGAGGGCGACGGTCGCGCCGAACGCCCGGCGCAGCCCGCGGAATTCGACGCGCGCGCCGGACGCCGCTGCGGCGGCCGGGCGTGCCCGCTCGGCCTCGGCGGTGGGGGTGGACATGGTCTCAGGGCTCCTTGCGGGAGGTACGGGAGGAGTCGCGGGACGGGGCGGCGGTGGCCGCCGCCGTCCCCGCGCGGGACAGCAGAAGCAGCAGCGCCCAGGTGATGAGCAGGCTGAGGACGGAGACGGCCACGGACATCTTCGCCTGCGAGCCGGAGATGGTGACGATCCACACCGCGAACGGCTCGAAGCCGAGGAGCGAGGCGATGGTGAACTCGCCGAGCACCAGCGCCAGGGTGAGGAACGCGGCCCCCGCGAGCGCGGCACGCAGATTGGGCAGCAGGACGCGGACGACGACGTACGGCCAGGACGCGCCGCAGTTGCGGGCGGCCTCCACCAGGGTCGGCACATCGACCGCGCGCAGCCCGGTGTCCAGCGAGCGGTAGACGAACGGCAGCGCCAGCACCGTGTACGCGAGGACGAGCACGACCGGGAACTCTTCGTTCTGCACGGCGAGGAACGTCTGGTACAGCGGCGTGCGCGACAGATGGTCCGGCCCCCAGCGCAGCACGGTGCTGACGCCGGTGACCAGCGCGATCGGCGGCACGACCAGCGGCAGCATGCACATCACCTCGACCACGGGCCGCAGCCGCGGCGCGCCGAGGCGCACCGCGACCAGCGCGGGCACGGCCAGCAGCAGGGCGAGCGCGATGGTCGCGGCGGCGAGGGAGAGCGACAGCAGCAGGCTGTCGGTGAATCCGTCGGCGGCGAGCAGCGCGGTGTAGGCCTCGAAGGAAACGCCCTGCCCCGGGGTGTGCACGGTGAAGACGAAGGAGGCGGCCAGCGGGATCAGGAAGTAGCAGGCGGCGAGCGCGAGCACGGCCCCCCGCCAGACGCGGGGCCGCCCGCTCCGGCGTGTCGCGGCCGCCCGCGCGGGGCGGTCGATCGTGGAGGTCGTCATCGCAGCCATCGCGCGCTCCGTCGCTGGAGGGGGAGGTAGACCGCCATCACGAGCCCGGCGATCAGGATCATGTCGAGGCTGAGGGCGAGAGCCACGTTCTCCTGGCCGACGAGCACGTTCCCGGACAGCGCGTCGGCGATCTTCAGGGTGACGAGCGGCACCGAGCCGCCGACGAGGGCGGCGGCGGTGGCATGCGCGGCGAAGGCGCTGCCGAAGAGGAGGACGAAGCCGCCGAGCAGCGAGGGCGCGAGCACGGGCAGGCCGATGTGGAGCCAGAACTGGCGTCCGCTTGCGCCGGCGTTCTGCGCGGCTTCGCGCCACTGGGGCCGCAGCCCGTCCAGCGCGGGGACGATCACGAGCACCATCAGCGGGGTGAGGAAGTACAGATAGACGACGGCGAGCCCGGTGAAGGAGTACAGGTTCCAGCCGAGCGAGGTGAGGTCGGCGAGCTGGGTGACGACTCCGGAGATGCCGAGGGTCGCGATGAACGCGAACGCGAGCGGTACGCCGCCGAAGTTGGCGAGCACGCCGGACGCGGTGAGCGCGGCGTCGCGCAGGGCGCGGGAGCGTGAGGTGACGATCGCCTGGGCGATCAGGACGCCGAGGACCGAGCCGATCAGCGCAGTGAGCGCCGAGAGCTGCACGCTGCCGATCAGGGAGCCGAGATAGGGCCCCTGGAGCGAGCGGGCGAGATGCTCGCCGGTGACCGCGGTGGCGCCGGTGTCCGGGTCGGTGCGGGTGACGGCCCCGTACAGCAGCGCGCCGACGGGCAGTCCGAAGCACAGCGCGGTGAAGCCGAGCAGCGGCAGCGCGGCGAGATGCGTGCGGGGTCCGCGCCGCCGCCGGCGGCGACGGGACGCGCCGCCGGCGACAGGCGTGGGGGGCTGGGAGAGCGCGGTCATCAGGAGAGGGCCTTGTCCCACTTCTCTGCGAGGTCGGCCTTGGCCTTGTCCAGCTCCTCGGAGGAGGGGAAGGCGGGCGCGTCGGAGACCTTGGGGAGCTTGCCGGTGAACTCCTTGTCCGCGGTGCCGTCCTCGATCATCGCGGGGAGCAGAACGGGCCGGGCGTACCCCTTCAGCCACAGGTTCTGGCCCTCGGCGCTGTAGAGGAACTCCATCCACAGGCGGGCGGCGGCCGGGTGCGGGGCCTCCTTGTTGACGGCCTGCGAGTAGTACTGGGCGTAGACGCCGTCGCTGGGGACGGCGACCTTCCAGTCGACGCCCTTGTCCTTGAACTGGTCGGCGTACCCGGCGTTGAGGTAGTCCCAGTCGATGCTGATGGGCGTCTCGCCCTTCTCGACCGTGGCCGGGGTGGACTCCACGGGGATGAAGTTGCCGCTCTTCTTCAGCTCGGCGAAGAAGTCGATGCCGGACTGGATGTCGCCAAAGGAGCCCTTGTTCGCGAGCGCCGCGGCGTACACCCCGCCGAAGGCGGACCCGGACTTGGTCGGGTTGCCGTTGAGCGCGACCTTGCCCTTGTACTCGGGCTTGAGCAGGTCGGCGAACGTCTGCGGGCAGTTCTTGATCCGCTCGGCGTCGCAGCCGATGGAGACATAGCCGCCGTAGTCGTTGTACCAGCGCGCCTCGGCGTCCTTCTGGGAGTCCGGGATCTTGTCCCAGGACTCGACCTTGTAAGGCGCGAACAGCCCTTCCTCGGCGCCGCTCCGGGCGAAGGCGATACCCAGGTCCAGCACGTCGGGGGCGCGCTTCTGGCCCTTGCGGGACTTCACGGCGGCGATCTCGTCGGCGCTGGAGGCGTCCGGGTTCTCGCTGTTGACCTTGATCTTGTACTTCGCTTCGAACGCCTTGATGACCTCGCCGTAGTTGGCCCAGTCCGGCGGCAGGGCGATGACGTTGAGCTCGCCCTCCTTCTGGGCTGCGGCGATGAGCTCCTTCATCCCGCCGAAGTCGGCGGCGGAGCCGGCGGCAGACGCCTTGACCCCGCCGCTGCCGGCCGCGTCGGCCGTGTCGTCGGGGGCGGCGCCACAGGCGCTGAGGGACGTGAGGACGGCGGCGGCGCCGAGCAGGGCGGCCGTGCCGCGGCCGGCAGATCTGAACACGGGTCTCTCCCAAGAGCCGAGGGGACGGAACTTGTCTGAACAAGCCGGGTTCAGTTCGCCTGGCAGACCTGGCCGGTTCATGAACGGCGAATGACGTGCCGGGCACGGCTTCCCGAAGACCGAAAACCGTGTTCTCCCCGTGATCCAGCGCCCAGCGGGTCTCTCGGCGACGGTGGCGACAGCAGCCCCTCCCCCGGTCTAGGCTGACTGGAAACAGCAGCAGTTCTACGGCGAACTGCGCACACTTGACCCCTGACACGGAGGGCGAACGCGTGGCGGCATCGCGTTATCTACAGATCGCGGAGGCGCTGCGCCGCTCGATCCTCGGCGGCGAGTACCCGGTCGGCTCCCAGCTGCCCAGCGAGAGCGACCTCGCGGCCCGCTGGTCCGCCTCCCGCGGCACGGTGCGCCAGGCGGTCGCCCTCCTCGCCTCCGAAGGCCTCATCGGCTCCCGCCAGGGCGCGCGCCGCATCGTGCTTCGGCGCGAACGGCGGCACAGTTTCGCCGAGTTGAACAGCTTCGCCCAGTGGGCGCAGGGCGAGGGCTACGAGATCTCCAGCCGCATCCTGACCCGTACCCGCCGCCCCGCCACTCCCACGGAGTCCACCCGACTGACCCTGCCGCCGGGCGCCGGCGTCCTCTATGTGGTCCGCCTGCGCCTCCTCGACGGCGAACCGGCCATGCTGGAACGCACCGCCTACGCGGACTGGGTCGCTCCGTCGGTCGAGGAGCTCCCCGACGACTGCGTCTCCATCATGAACAGCCTCGCCGACGCCCACGGCATCGTCGCCCACTACGGCGACCATCTGATCGACGCGGTCCCGGCCGGCAGCGTCGACGCCCGCCTCCTCCACGTCCGCCGTGGCAGCCCCCTCCTCCGCCAGCGCCATCTGACCTGCACCGCGACGGGCCGCCCCATCGAGTGGACCGACGACCGGTATGTGGCGGGCGCGGTCACCTTCAGCGTCAGCAACTCCGCGGACGCCTCCCCGCTGTCGCGCCGGGCGGGCAGGCTGGACGGGTAGCCCTTCCCTCGGCGCGCCTGGAAGGGGCCTCAAGGGCCCGGAGGCAGGCAGAAGCCGGGACGCAGGCAGAGCCCGTGACGCAGGCAGAGCCCGTGACGCAGGCAGAGCGCGCGACGCAGGCAGAGCCCGGGACGTCAGCCGCCCGAGGTGTCCAGTTCCGCGTCCGCCGTGACGCCGGCGCAGTCGTACGGGTCCCGCAGCCAGCCGTCCGGCAGCACCACCCGGTTGTTGCCGGACGTCCGCCCGCGCGGGCCGTCCGCGCCGGACGGCCAGGGCTGGTCGAGGTCCAGCTCGGCGAGCAGCTCGCGCAGCTCGTCCAGGGAGGAGGTGATCGCGAGCCGCTTGCGCATCTCGGAGCCCACCGAGAAGCCCTTCAGATACCAGGCCACATGCTTGCGGAAGTCGACGACGCCCCGCGCCTCGTCGCCGATCCACTCCCCCAGCAGGTGCGCATGGCGCACCATGACGTCCGCGACCTGACGCAGCGACGGCCTTGCGTACGCGTCCGGGCCCGCGCCCTCGAAGCCCGCCACCAGGTCCGCGAAGAGCCACGGGCGGCCCAGGCAGCCGCGCCCCACCACGACCCCGTCGCAGCCGGTCTCGCGGACCATGCGCAGCGCGTCGTCCGCCGTCCAGATGTCGCCGTTGCCGAGCACCGGGATCTCCGGCACATGCTCCTTCAGGCGGGCGACGGCATCCCAGTCGGCCGTGCCGCCGTAGTGCTGGGCAGCAGTGCGGCCGTGCAGCGCGATCGCCGTCACGCCCTCCTCGACCGCGATCCGGCCGGCGTCCAGATACGTCAGGTGATCGTCGTCGATGCCCTTGCGCATCTTCATCGTCACCGGAAGATCCCCGGCGTTCGTCACCGCCTCGTGCAGGATCGCACGCAGCAGCGGCCGCTTGTACGGCAGGGCGGAGCCGCCGCCCTTGCGGGTGACCTTCGGCACCGGGCAGCCGAAGTTCAGATCGACGTGGTCGGCCAGGTCCTCGTCCACGATCATGCGGACGGCCTTGCCGACGGTGACCGGGTCCACCCCGTACAGCTGGATCGACCGCGGGGTCTCGCTCGCGTCGAAGTGGATCAGCTGCATGGTCTTGTCGTTGCGCTCCACCAGCGCCCGCGTCGTGATCATCTCGCTGACGAACAGCCCCTTCCCGCCGGCGGCTGCACCCCCCGGGGGACGACCCCCGAACCCCCGCCCGCCTTCGGCGAATTCGCGGCACAGCGTCCGGAACGGCGCGTTGGTGATGCCGGCCATGGGAGCGAGCACCACGGGCGGCTGCACGGCGTACGGGCCTATCGACAGCCCGGGGAGCGGGGTGGTGGTCATCGACCCATTGTCCCGCACCGCGGCAGTGCCCTCACACACCCGCGGGCACGGCCGACCCGCAAAGCCCGGGGAGCGGGCCTCGGCCGCTCCTGGACCAGGGCCCGGCCCGCAGCGCGCTGCGGGCCGGGCCCTGGTCTTCTGTGCCGTGTGTTCAGCTGTCGCCGTCCTGCCGCGGCGACTGAGGAGACGGCGCCGACTGCCCCCGGCTGCGCTCACGCATCCTGCGCAGCAGGTCCTGCTTCTGGTCGGCGGCGGCGCTGCGGTCGGCCGCGCGGGACGGGCCGCCGCCCTGCTGGTCGGCGCGGGACAGCTTGCGGCGCTGACCGCCGACGCCGAGGAGGTTGTTACGGCTCTTGGCCATGGGTTTCTCCCATTCGCAGTGAGAAGTGCGGTATGTGGTGATTCGCGTCGGAAGGAGGCGGCGCCGGGCCGGCAGGCCGGGCCGCCCTCCCCTCACTCGTAGATCGGGAGGAATGCGTCCATGACGGCGACGGTAGCGGGGCGAGGGGCGTCGGAACACCCGATTTTCGGGCCCTCGGGACGACCGTCGGGGGCCCGCGCCCTCGACGGCGCACCGTGACGCGTCCCCTCGACGGCGCACCGTGACGCGTCCCGCGGAGCGCTCAGGCGCGGCCCGCGGCCGGGTCAACCGTCGCCTGGTGGGCTTCCATGAGGTGGCTCTCCGCTTTCAGCCAGGGGAGATACGGCAGGAACCGCGCGGCCTTGCGCCAGCCGCAGGTGCCGCAGCGCAACGTGCGCCGGATTCCGGCCCGGTGGGCGCGCACGACGTGTTCGCGGCCGTGCTGGTCCCATCTGCTGAGGCTGGGTATGAGGGTCGTCGGCATGGTGCCCAGTGTGCAGCGAAGCCCCCGGTTCCGTACGTGGAACCGGGGGCTTCGCATGCCGTGAAGCCGCCTTGGGGCGCGGGCGTCAGCAGCCGAGCAGGCGGCTGCCCAGGTAGGTCTGGATCTGGTCGAGCGAGACGCGCTCCTGCTTCATCGTGTCGCGCTCGCGCACGGTGACCGCGTTGTCGTCCAGGGTGTCGAAGTCGACGGTGACGCAGAACGGCGTGCCGATCTCGTCCTGGCGGCGGTAGCGGCGGCCGATGGCGCCCGCGTCGTCGAACTCGATGTTCCAGAGCTTGCGCAGGTCCGAGGCGAGGCCCTTGGCCTTGGGCGAGAGCTGCGGGTTGCGGGAGAGCGGAAGCACCGCGACCTTGACGGGAGCGAGGCGCGGGTCGAGGCGCATCACGGCGCGCTTCTCCATGACGCCCTTGGCGTTGGGGGCCTCGTCCTCGTTGTACGCGTCGAGGAGGAAGGCGAGCATGGTGCGGCCGACGCCTGCGGCGGGCTCGATGACGTACGGGGTCCAGCGCTCGCCGGCTTCCTGGTCAAAGTACGACAGGTCGGTGCCGGACGCCTGGGAGTGGGCGGAGAGGTCGTAGTCGGTGCGGTTGGCGACGCCCTCCAGCTCGCCCCACTCGCTGCCGCCGAACTGGAAGCGGTACTCGATGTCGGCGGTGCGCTTGGAGTAGTGGGAGAGCTTCTCCTTGGGGTGCTCGTACCAGCGCATGTTCTCCTCACGGAGACCAAGGTCGCGGTACCAGTTCCAGCGCTGCTCCATCCAGTACTCGTGCCACTGCTCGTCCTCGCCGGGCTTGACGAAGAACTCCATCTCCATCTGCTCGAACTCGCGGGTGCGGAAGATGAAGTTGCCGGGGGTGATCTCGTTGCGGAAGGACTTGCCCATCTGCGCGATGCCGAAGGGCGGCTTCTTCCGGGAGGTCTGCTGGACCTGGGCGAAGTTGGTGAAGATGCCCTGGGCGGTCTCCGGACGCAGGTAGGCGACGGAGCCGGAGTCCTGGGTGGGGCCGAGGTGGGTGGAGAGCAGACCGGAGAACTGCTTGGGCTCGGTGAAGGTGCCCTTGTTGCCGCAGTTGGGGCAGTTGAGGTCGGCGAGGCCGTTCTCGGGGAGCTTGCCGTGCTTCTCCTCGTAGGCCTCTTCGAGGTGGTCGGCGCGGAAGCGCTTGTGGCAGGAGGTGCACTCGGTCAGCGGGTCGGTGAAGGTGGCGACATGGCCGGAGGCCTCCCACACCTCGGTGGCCAGGATCACCGAGGAGTCGATGCCTACCACGTCCTCGCGCGAGGTGACCATGTAACGCCACCACAGGCGCTTGATGTTCTCCTTCAGCTCGACACCCAGCGGCCCGTAATCCCAGGCGGCCCGCTGACCGCCGTAGATCTCGCTGCAGGGGTAGACGAAGCCACGGCGCTTGCTCAGGTTGACGATGGTGTCGATCTTGTCGGCGGCCACGGTGCTCTCTTCATTACGACGACGACGAACGGACAAAACTGGCGCGTAGCGCCTCGATGAGGGGTGATGGTCGGGAGACGGATGGACGAAGGGGCGGCGCGTAGCGCCTCGATGAGGGGTGGTGGTCGGGAGACGGGCGGGCGAATGCTTCAGATTACCGGCGGCCGCACCCCTCGGATCAAATCGGTAGGGGGCGGAGGCCCTTTGAAGACCTTGTTGACAATCGTTTCCAGTTTTGTTGAAAATGACTTCCATGAACGTACGACGCCGCCTCATACCCGCCGCCGCTGCCGCCGGAGCGATCACGCTCGGGCTGACTGCCCTGACCGCCTGCTCCGGCTCCACCTCGGCCGACGGCAAGGGCGAGGACGGCAGGCTGAAGGTGGTGGCGTCGTTCTACCCCATGCAGTTCCTGGCCGAGCAGATCGGCGGCGACCACGTCTCCGTCACCACGCTCACCAAGCCGGGCGTCGAGCCGCACGACCTGGAGCTCAAGCCCCGCCAGACCGCCGAGCTGAACGAAGCCGGCTACATCCTGTACCTCAAGGGCATCCAGCCGGCCGTCGACAAGGCCATCAGCCAGTCCGGGGCCGAGCACAAGGTCGACGCCGCGACGCTGACCACGCTGGAGAACCACGGCCCCGAGGTCGGCCACGACCACGAGGGCGAGGGCCACACAGACGAGCCCGGCCACGAGGGCGAGGCGCACGCCGACGAGCAGGGCCACCAGGAAGGCGGTCACAGCGAAGAGGGCCACGCAGACGAAGGCCACGAGGCCGAGGGCCACGGCGACCCCGCTCTCGCCGACCCCCACATCTGGCTCGACCCCGTGAAGTACGCGGAGGTCGCCGAGAAGGTCGGCGAGACCCTCGGCAAGGCCGACCCCGACCACGCCGCCGACTACGCCAAGAACGCCGACGCCCTGGTCAAGAAGCTCGACGCGCTGCACACGCAGTTCGCGGACGGTCTGAAGAACACCTCCACCAGGACCTTCATCACCACCCACTCCGCCTTCGGCTACCTCGCCGAGCGCTACGGCCTCGTCCAGGAGAGCATCGCCGGCCTCAGCCCCGAGTCCGACCCCTCCCCCGCCCGGGTCAAGGAGCTCCAGGAGACCGCCGAGAAGGACAAGGTCACCACGGTCTTCTTCGAGACCCTCGCCAGCGACAAGACCGCCAGGACCCTCGCCGGCGACACCGGACTGAAGACAGACGTCCTGGACCCCCTGGAGGGAATCACGGACAGGTCCAAGGGCGATGACTACATCGAGGTCATGGAGGCCAACCTCACCGCGCTCAAGAAGGCGCTCGGCGCGAAATGACAGACGTAGTGGAGGCGACGGCGATGAGTGAGCCCGCCATACCCGCGGCCGGAGCGATGGCCGCACCCGCAGGAGCCGCGGCGGAGACGGAACCCCCCGTCATATCCGTCCGCGGCGCCCGTGCCACCCTCGGCGCCCGCCCCGTGCTGCGGGGCGTCGACCTCACCGTGCGCCGCGGTGAGGTCGTCGCGCTGCTCGGCGCGAACGGCTCCGGCAAGTCCACCGCCGTCCGCTCCGTGATCGGCCAGGTTCCACTGGCCGCAGGGGAGATACGGCTCTTCGGCGACCCGCTGCGCCGCTTCCGCCAGTGGTCGCGCCTGGGCTATGTGCCGCAGCGCACCACCGCTGCGAGCGGTGTGCCCGCCACGGTCCGCGAGGTGGTCTCCGCGGGCCGGCTCTCCCGTACGCGGCTGGGCTGGGCTTCCCGCGCCGACAAGGAGGCCGTGCAGCGGGTGATCGACCTGGTGGGTCTGGGCGACCGTGCCAGGGACTCGGTGAGCGCGCTCTCCGGCGGCCAGCACCAGCGGGTGCTGATCGCCCGGGCGCTCGCCGCGCAGCCCGATCTGCTGATCATGGACGAGCCGATGGCCGGGGTCGATCTGGCCAGTCAGGAGATCCTCGCCCACACACTGCGCGAGCAGGTCGCACACGGTACGACGGTGCTGCTGGTGCTGCATGAGCTGGGCCCGCTGGAGCCGCTGATCGACCGTGCCGTGGTGCTGCGCGACGGCTGCGTGGTCCATGACGGACCGCCGCCCGAGGCGGTCGGCCAGCACGCGCTGCCCGGCCACGACCACGTACATCCGCATGCGGCCGACGAGCCGCTCCGCACGGGACTGCTGACTTAGGACCATGGACATCCTCGACACCGCCTTTATGCAGCGGGCGTTCATCGCCGCGATCCTGGTCGGCGTCACCGCGCCCGCCGTCGGCATCTATCTCGTGCAGCGCCGGCAGGCGCTGATGGGCGACGGCATCGGCCATGTCGCCATGACCGGTGTGGGTCTGGGCTTTCTGCTGTCGGCCAACCCCATCTGGATGGCCACGCTGGTGTCCGTCGCCGGCGCGATCACCATGGAGCTGATCCGGACATACGGCCGCACCCGCGGCGACATCGCGCTTGCGCTGCTGTTCTACGGGGGCATGGCGGGCGGCGTGATGCTGATCGAGCTGTCGGACGGGGGTTCGGCCGCCAACCTCTCCAGCTATCTCTTCGGCTCGCTGTCCACGGTCTCCGACGCCGACCTGACGGCGATCGCGCTGCTGGCCGCGTTTGTGATCCTGGTGTCGATCGGGCTGCGGAGGCAGTTGTTCGCGGTCAGCCAGGACGAGGAGTTCGCGCGGGTGACCGGCCTGCCGGTGCGGGCGCTGAATCTGCTGATCGCGGTGACCGCGGCGGTGACCGTCACCGTCGCCATGCGGGTGGTCGGACTGCTGCTGGTCAGCGCGCTGATGGTGGTCCCGGTGGCGGCGGCGCAGCAGCTGTCCCGGTCGTTCCGGGCGACGTTCGCAGGCGCGGTGGTGATCGGGGTGACCGTCTCGGTGGCGGGCACGGCCACCTCGTACTACCAGGACGTGCCGCCGGGAGCGACCATTGTTCTGTTGACGATCGCGCTCTTCGTCGTGCTCGCCGCACTGGCGACCCCGCTGGCGCGGCGACGCGCCCGGGCGGCCGAGGCCGCTGTGGCGGCGGCGCACGCGGCCGGGCAGGCCTCGGAGCCCCTGACGCCCCTTGGGACCCCGGGCCCCCCGCGGACTCCGGAGACTCCGGCGGACGACGTCAGGGTCTGAACCCGCCCCGTGGGCCGTCTTCAGTCAAGGAGCGCGTCAAGGTCTGGCCAGGAGTCGACAGGTCGGCCGGGTGTCCCACGCAACCTGGCACAATTGGCCGGACGTGAGTGAAGAGCGGCGAGGCGAGGAGGCACCTGTGACGACGGCGCCAAGCGGCGGAAAGGCGGCCCCTGTGCGCGGTCGGTCGACCCGGCAGCGCGCCGCGGTGGCGGCGGCGCTCGACGAGGTCGACGAGTTCCGCAGTGCGCAGGAGCTCCATGACATGCTGAAGCACCGCGGCGACTCGGTCGGGCTGACGACGGTCTATCGCACGCTGCAGTCGCTCGCCGAGGCGGGCGAGGTCGATGTGCTGCGCACCAGCGACGGCGAGTCGGTGTACCGCCGTTGCTCGACGGACGACCACCACCACCATCTGGTGTGCCGGCTGTGCGGCAAGGCCGTGGAGGTCGAGGGCCCGGCGGTGGAGCAGTGGGCGGAGTCGATCGCGGCGCAGCACGGTTATGTGAATGTGGCGCACACGGTCGAGATCTTCGGTACATGTGCGGAGTGCGCCGCGAAGAAGCAGTGACCGCAGGGTCATGTGCGGGAGCGTTCGCAGGATGACTCGCAGGATGAGGGGCGGGGCGCCGGGCACCCCGCCCCTTGTGCGTCATCCGGTCACTTGGCCGTTCACTTGACGGCCTCGTCGCCGACCTCGTTGGGGATCGCGCCGCCGAAGCGGCGGTCGCGCTGTGCGTACTCCAGGCAGGCGCGCCACAGGTCGCGGCGGTCGAAGTCGGGCCACAGCACGTCCTGGAAGACCATTTCGGCGTAGCTGCTCTGCCAGATCAGGTAGTTGGAGGTGCGCATCTCGCCGCTGGGCCGCAGGAAGAGGTCGACATCCGGCATGTCCGGGTAGTACAGGTATTTCTGCACGGTCTTCTCATTGACCTTGCCGGGGTCGAGCTTGCCGGCCCTGACGTCGGCGGCGATGGCCGCGGCGGCGTCGGCGATCTCGGCGCGGCCGCCGTAGTTGACGCAGAAGTACAGGGTCATCGCGTCATTGCCCTTGGTCTGCTCCTGGGCGACCTGGAGCTCCTGGACGACGGACTTCCACATGCGGGGCATCCGGCCGACCCAGCGGATGCGGATGCCGAGCTCGTCCATTTCGTCGCGGCGGCGGCGGATGACGTCGCGGTTGAAGTTCATCAGGAAGCGGACCTCGTCGGGCGAGCGCTTCCAGTTCTCGGTCGAGAACGCGTAGAGGGAGAGGTTCTTCACCCCGATCTCCAGGCAGCCCTTGAGGACGTCGAGGACGACTCCCTCGCCGACCTTGTGGCCCTCGGTGCGGGGCAGCCCGCGCTCCTTGGCCCAGCGGCCGTTGCCGTCCATGACGACCGCGACATGGTTGGGGATCAGCTCGCCGGGGATCTTGGGTGGCCGGGCGCCGGACGGGTGCGGCTCGGGGACCTTGTACTCGCGGCGGGACCGGCCCAGGATTCCGCGTCGTGCCATGCGGCTCACATCTCCCATTGGTGTGTTGATCGCTACTTCTCGACGTATCGCAGTGAGCGCAGCCCGCGCTCCAGGTGCCAGTGCAGATAGGCGGAGACCAGTCCGCTGCCCTCTCTGACGTACCGCGGCTCGCAGGCGTCCGCCGTGGCCCAGTCGCCGGTCAGCAGCGCGCTGAGCAGCCCGACGGCCTCCGCAGAGGGTACGACGCTGCCCGGCACCCGGCAGTCGCCGCATATGACGCCGCCCGCGGCGACGGAGAAGAACCGGTTCGGCCCGGGGAGGCCGCAGCGGGCGCAGGCCTCGAAGCTGGGGGCGTAGCCGTTGACGGCGAGGGAGCGCAGCAGGAAGGCGTCGAGGACGAGGTTGGGGGCGTGCTCGCCGCGGGCGAGGGTGCGCAGTGCGCCGATGAGGAGGAGGTACTGCTGGACGGCCGGTTCGCCTTCGTGGTCGGTGAAGCGTTCGGCGGTCTCCAGCATGGCGGTGCCGGCGGTGTAGCGGGCGTAGTCGGCGACGATTCCGCCACCGTACGGAGCGATGGTCTCGCTCTGGGTGCACAGCGGCAGTCCGCGGCCGATCAGGTCGCTGCCGCGGGCGAAGAACTGGACGTCGACGTGGGAGAAGGGTTCCAGCCGTGCGCCGAACTTCGACTTGGTGCGCCGCACGCCGCGGGCGACGGCCCGCACCCGCCCGTGTCCGCGGGTGAGGAGCGTGATGATGCGGTCGGCCTCGCCCAGTTTCTGGGTGCGCAGGACGATGCCGTCATCACGGAAGAGGGTCATGGCTCCATTGTCCCGTACCACCGGCCGGCGGCGGACCCGGTCCTGCGACCCGGTCCGGCGACCCGCTCCGGCGAGCGTGGCAATTGCCGTAGCAGCTCCCCCGGGCGGCGGCGACGTCGCGGAATGAGTCGGATGGGCCGGAGATCCGCAGGGTCGTCCGGCAGCCCGGGAGACGCGCCCGCGCAGAGCCCCGCTGCACGACTTGCAGCACAGCGACGTCGGCAAGGCCGAATAGCGACGCCGCAACCGTGAACCGAGCAGCGCCACCCCACCCCCGCCATTCGTCGGTTGATACTTTTATCCGCCATGGATCAGAGGTGGAACCGGCTGATCGTCGGAGTGGCGCTGCTCGGCCTGGCTTTCGGCGGCTGGAGCCTGTGGACCAACCTCGACGAGTTACGGACCCGCGCCCGCAGCCAGGAGGAGATAGCCAAGGCATGCGGGGGCCTGGTGGACCCGGAGAAAGTGCTGAGGCTGCACGGGGGAACGCTGCGCGCACAAGCCCCCGACGATGCGGACGATCGCATCACCGCACCCGTCACCGGGACAGAACGCTGCGTCGTCTATCGCGTGACGGGGAAAGACAAACTCTTCGGCCTGTTCCAGCTGTCCATACGCCCCAAGCCGAACGAGCGATACGCCCACCTCGTCGGGAACAGCGTCACGGCCCCCTTCGAGAACGAGATACGCGAAGGCACGGACAACCCGGTGCGCGACGCCGACATCCCGATGGAGCACCCCCTTGGTGACGGCCGCCTCGGCAGCTACACACAGGGCAGGGTCACCATGAAGGCCGTGTGCGACGCACCGGATAACGGGAAACTCACCTCGGTGTCGGCCACCGCACTGGCTTCCTACGACCCGGACACGGTGACGGCCGAGGAGCGCAGGACCCTGGCGGCCCTGGCAAGGGAGGCCGCGCAGAAGGCAGCGGCCCAGCTGGACTGCTCCGCACAGCTCGCCCGGCCCCCGAAAAACCTCAAGCCGCCGAACCGACGCCTCGGCGCCGCGACCGCTGCGGACGGCACCTGCGCCTGGTACGCACGTTTCCTGCACGGCGCCGACCGCGGAAGGCTGCCCGACCGCTTCCTGGCGGCTCCGACCAGCGCACGGGCCTGGACGGAGTCCTGTCTGCTCGCCCTGAGCACGGATGAACTGCGCCGTATATGGCCCGAGCTGAATCCGTGGCTGCACCGGGACTTCGAGCTGGAGCCCTTTCTCCGGCATCTGCCGTGGTGGATGCAGACGGAGTCCTTCTTCGGCGACGAAGCGACAGCGGTCACCGCTGAAGGCGTCATTGACCAGACACCGCTCAAACCCGGTACCGCAGGGGAGGTCGGCGGCGCGAATGTCTGGTGGGCCTCTTCCACCTGTCAGGACCAACCCGCCCTCCATACGCTGACGGTTGCCTACCCCTACGACCGCACCGTACGGGCGCGGCTCTCGGCGGTGTTCCGCGCGTACGTCGTCGACGTCACCGCCCGCCGCGGCTGCGCGGACGTGAAGTTCCCATCCGCGTCCGCCTTCAAGGAGGCCCCAGAGGTCAAGGAACCTCCCCGCGGCTCCGGGCGTTCTCGTACGCCGTCTGCGCGCTGATCCGCTCGGAGGCGGTGGCCGGCCGGACCTTCTCCGGCGTGCACACCCACTCCCGACCGCCGCCCAACGGCCGCAGCCGCAGAGTGTGCCCGGTCTGACCGACGTACCTGCCCACCGTTCCGGTGCGGACGTCGACGACGTACGTGCCCTCGACCGGCATCGTCACTGCGCTGCTCCCCCTTTCCCCGAGAGCACAGCGGCGGCGATGGCACGCGCCGTGTCCACGTTGCAGCGCCCCAGTTCAATGAGCGGGCAGGGGATGTCCCGGGTGTACGAGGCGAGCTCGACGCGCAGCGACGGCAGCGTAATGCCCGACTGCTGCAGGACTTCACGCAGTCTGTTTACGGTCTCCTCCGCCTCTTCGATGCAATTCACCGAGTGCCGGGTGCGCGGGTTCGGGGGCTTCGACATGTTCGCGGCCATGGTTTTCCTCTTCGATCCGACTTCACGTTTCGCAATACAAGGGTGACGCTCCGCAGCTACGCTCAACAGGGGGACGCGCACTACAACGGACGTGTGTCACAAGGGGATTGATCCATGGCCAAGGGTCTGCGGCAGGCGGCGTGGGAATTCTTCGGCGCGGAGCTGAAGCGGCGGAGAGAGGCGGCGGGCCTCACACAATCGGAGCTGGGGACACGGGTGTTCGTGTCCGGCGGATACATCGGCCAGTTCGAACAGGCCATCAGAAAACCGCAGTTGGATGTGGCGCAGCGCATCGACGAGGTGCTGCAAACCGATGGCATTTTCGAGAGGATGTGGCGAAAGCTGATCGACAAGTCGCCGTATGCGACCTACTTCGCCGCGGCGGCGGAGCTCGAAGCCCTGGCCACGAAAATCTGCGACTTCGCCCCGACGCTCATCCCGGGCCTGCTTCAGACGAAGGAGTACGCACGCGCGGTCGTACTGGCAAGTAACCCGCTGGCGACAGAGGAGTTCCTCGAAGACACCGTCGGCGCACGTATGGACCGCGCGAAGATCCTGGGCGATGCCACGCGTCCGCTGTACTGGGCGATCCTTCACGAATCAGCACTGCGGATCCAGGCAGGGACATCAGTCGACATGGCCCACCAGCTCGACCATCTCGCGACGATGGTCCGCGACCGCAAGGCGCTGATCCAGATCGTTCCGTTCGCAACCGGCGCACACCCGCAGATGGGCAAGATGTTCACGCTGATGGAGTTCGAGGACGCTCCGCCAACGGCCTATACAGAAGCGGTGTATTCGGGGAATTTGCTGGACGATCCAGCGGTGGTGAAGCGTACACAGGCCGCTTACGATCTCCTCAGGGCCGCCGCGCTGTCGCCGGAGGCGTCCCTGGCCCTGATCGAGTCGGCGGCGGAGGACTTCAGACGATGCGAGCGTTCGACCTGAGCACCGCCCGGTGGCGCAAGAGCAGCTACAGCGACGGGGACGGCGGCGAATGCGTCGAAGTGGGGTACGACTTCCCGAGCGCGGCCGCCTGGCGGAAGAGCAGCCACAGCGACGGGGACGGCGGCAGCTGCCTCGAAGTGCTGGACAACATCCCCGGCGTCGTCCCCGTCCGTGACTCCAAGCTCCCCTCCAGCCCCGTCCTCGTGGTCACCGCCCCCGCCTGGGCCGCCTTCGTCGAGACCCTCAAGCCCGCACACGAGGCTTGACTCCTCGGAGTTGTCCACAGGCACCCTTCGACACAGAACGGCCCGGGTAGTGTTCTCGGACACGGTGATCGCCAACCAGCGAGACACGGGGAGGCTGTATGGGCACGCCGCTCGGGGGCACGGGTGGTTTCTGGATCGAGGCAGACGACGTGCAGAAGGCGGGGGCAGCCGCGCGCAAGGTTGCACAGGACATCCCTGCAGACATCAAGACTCTCTACAAACCCACGGACAACGCCGTCAAGGGGCTTCCCGGCTGGCGGACCGCAAAGGCTCTCGACGAGTGTGTCGATGCCTGGGCCAAGGCGCTGCGGTCTCTGGCCGGACTGGTCGACGGGGCCGGAGACGCGGTCAGTGCCTCAGGGAAGGCATCCCGCAATGAGGACGACGAGCGCCGCCGAGCCTTTCAGGGCCTGCCGCCCTACACGTACGGTGCCGGGATGCCTCGGTGAAGGTCTCCGAACTGCGAGATGCCAAGCCGTTTCCCATGGCAGACGCGGGGGACGCCTGGGACAAACTGGCCGAGGCCTTCGGCAAGCATATCGAGGCGTGCGGCAAGCACCTCCACCGCCGGCTCGGCCAGGAGACATGGGGCGGTCTGGCCGCTGAGACGGCCGCCGACAAGCTCGGCAGGATGCAGCGGTATCTGAACGTCGCCAAACAGGAGCTGGACAGCGTCGGGACAGTACTCAGAGCAGCGGGCGTCGAGTTCGCCACACATCAGAACACGCTGAAGGACGCTTTGGCGGACGCGGAAGCAGCCGGATACAAGGTCTCCGAGGACGGCTCCGTCGCCGCTCCCGACATCAGCACGGAGGACATGCAGCCCGGAGACATCGCCATGATGCGCCGCGACCAGGCCACTCGTGCGCAGGGCTATGCCGACCGGATCGGCCGCGCCCTGTCAGAAGCGGCTTCGGCCGACAGAGAGTATGCGAAATCGGTCAAGCTGTTCACGGACGCGGCCAACCGATGCGCCAAAGGGGACTGGAGCGTACGGGCCGCCGAGTTGTTCACCGCGAGCAGCCTTCACGGGGATCTGCTGACCGAGCTGGGCATGCCGGACAAGAACGCGTCGCCAGAGGCCGTCCGTGCGTGGTGGGACGATTTGTCACCCTCGCTCCAGGCGGAGATCATCCAGGACTACGCCCAGGAAATCGGCAACCGAGACGGCATCCCCGCCGCCGACCGGGACAAGGCCAACCGTGCCTATCTCCCGATGCTCCTCGCCGGCCTCGAGTCCGAGTACGCAGGCGCGTCAGGTGACCGCGCGGAGTCACTCAAGGCCAAGGTCGAGGGCGTGAAGGGCATCCAGGACCAGCTGGCGAAAGGCGGCGAACCACGCCCGTATCTCCTGGGCCTAGGTGCGGAGGGCAACGGCCGGGCAATAGTCTCCTTCGGCAACCCGGACACGTCGAAGAACGTCTCGGCGTACGTACCGGGGCTGAATACAAGGCTGGAGGGGCACTTCGCCAGCGCGGATGTGCAGCGGGCCCGGGACGTGGCCGTGACCGCCGGTCGACTCGATCGGGACAACCCGACCGCATCGATCGTGTGGCTCGGCTATGACACACCGCAGCTGCGTGAGGCTAGCCCTTCGGCCCTGGACGTGATGTCAGACGACCATGCTGAGGCAGGTGCACCGGCGTACAACCAATTCCTACGCGGCATCCGCGCGACTCACGATGGCGGGGACCCCCACATCACCGCTCTCGGTCACTCTTACGGTTCCCTCACTGTTGGGGAGGCCAGCCAGGCGAAGGGAGGTCTCCCGGCCGACGATGTGATTCTCATCGGCAGCCCGGGAGTCGGCGTCGACAAGGCCGAGGATTTTGGCGTAGGGGCGAACCATGTGTACGTCGGAGCAGCCGACAATGACCAGGTGACCAAGCTGCCTGCCAAGAATCCACTTGAGTACCTGGCTCCGGGCAGTGAGTTCGGCACACACCGAATCTGGTTCGGCACGGACCCTGCCGACCGGGACTTCGGCGGCAACCACTTCGCCGTGGAGCCAGGCCAGGACACGGGTCTGCCGGGTTTGGTCAGCGGTAACCTGCCTGCGCACTCCCACTATTTCGACCCCGAGGACGGGCCGACATCTCTGAAGAACATCGCGCTCGTGGTGACTGGCAATGGGGACAGCATCAAGCGAGTTGAGCCGCGATGAGCCGGGGTTGGAAGTGGACCCGCGCGGTCGGAACAGCCGCCTTGGCCTTGGCGCTCGCGGCGTGCGGGTCAGATGCGGACCAAGGGAAGCAGAAGGACGCCACCATGAACATGCAACAGGCGGGCGAACGCGCAGAGGTTGTCCTGGACGAGGCACTTGCCGGCATCAAGCCGCCACTGAAGTGGGAGTACGGCACACCGGGCGAGATCGCCTGCGGCGACGAGCTGAACCGCGCTACGGGCGGCTCAAACGTCAAGCGGTCCCGGGTAATCACGACGACGGTCACGAAGGAGCGCCGCGGCAGTCTCTTCGGGCTCGTTCAACGGCACTGGGAGGCCGAGGGTTACACCATTACGAGCGTTAACGCAGACGCAAAATTCCCTGATGTGTTCGCCGAAACGTCTGACGGATTTGTTGTGTCGATGAACGTGGGAGCCACAGGGAATGTGTGGTTCGACGTCTCCTCTCCCTGCGCAACCGCCTCAGACGTAACGTACCCGGCAGGCACCCCGGGCGCTTCCGGAGGCCCCAAGACGGAAGAGGTCACCCCAACGCACCATTCCTCGTTCTGGTCATCCAGCGAACCGCTCCCACAGTGACGACCCGCTGACCAGCCGAGCGTGTCGAGCAGTTCACGCTCGCTCCGCGACGACACCGACATGGTCTTCGCCCTCGCCGAGCAGGCCCGGCGCGAAGGGCTGGGTTCTCAGTGCACGTCGAACTCGTAGCCATGCCGGATGTCCACGGGGCAGCTGAACACCCGGAGGTCTCCCCACCTGCCCACGGTGATACGTGTGGTGTGGTCGCTGGCCACGGTGAACAGGAGTCTCATGGGGATGTCACACTCACGGCAGCGGAACTCCCACGGTTCAGTGAGGTGCCAGGTGGGCCAGCCGCCGAACTTGCATCCCGCCACGCGTGTGATGACGTCGCCCCCGTCCTCGCCGGAGGTCTCCTTCACCAGCCGTTCCACGTCATCCGCGACCTCGTCCGGCAGTTCCTCCGGGTAGGGAAAATCTGTCAGTGGCACTGGGGTCAGCAGACACGGCCGGGGCGAGAAGCCGTAGTCCTCTTCTTCCTGCCGCACGGGCGCGGGGGCCGTAAAGGGCTCCTGCGGCAGGTCGGCTGTCCGCCGCCAGCGGATCTCCACCACCGGGCTTCCGTCCGCGTGTGGAGCCGGTGGGTCCCAGTGCGGGTTCGGGCACCACAGCAACTGGAACACATCAGCGCCTTGCGGCCACCAGTCTCCCGGTGCGTCCCGTCGCAAGACCTGCACCACCGGGACCATTGCCACGGGCGGCAGCCCGGACGGCTCCTGTTCGTCCGGCACGGAGCAGTGCGGCCACGGCTCGTGTACAGGCCAGAGCATCGGCCCGGCGATGGAGCTGTCCTGGTGCCCCGGTGTCCCCGGCGTCGGATGGAGGACGACCGCGGGCCGGGCGTAGGGAGCGAGAGTGGGGACTGCGGCGAGAATGGACTCGGCGGGCGGTCTGTTCGAGTACGGCAGCACGATCGAACGGTACGCGGGCCTCCCAAAGGCATCAACCGCGTGATCAAGCTCATCGCCTGCAACGCGTCCGGCTTCCGCAACACCGACAATCAGCGACTACCAAAGAGGTCTTCGCCCAACGGCAGCGGATCGGCGAACTCATCGGCCGGCTCCGCGTCTTCGACCAGTTGGTCCCCGGTGAATCCGTCCAGCAGCTGACCACTGAGAACACCACCCTCAAGCACCGCGGCCACCAGCTCACCCCGGAGCACCACAGGCTGCAGGAGCGACTCGAAGGCACCGCTCCAACCTCCGCTTCGTCGACAAGCGCATCGCCGATCTCGAAGCCCAACTCCTTGAACAGGACCACCCATGACGCTCCCGCTCGGCTCCGCCTGTGTCTTGGCTCCCCGGCCAGCGAGTTGAGCGTTGTGGTCGGCGAGTGAGCCGATCTCTCCCCGACACGCAAGCCCTGTCCGCCCGAATCGATCGAGAGGCCGCAGCCCAACCCACCCGGTTCACGGCGCGTGAGCATGCGAAGCTCGCCTGTCCGGGAGTCGCCAAGGAGCCGCGTCAGGACCGGGCGAGGACACAGAACTCGTGGCCCTCCAGGTCGGTCAGGCACGTCCACGGGACGTCGCCCTGGCCGACGTCAAGGTCGGTGGCGCCGAGGGCCCGCAGCCGGGCCACCTCCGCAGCTTTGATGTCACCGGGGCCCGGCACCAGGTCAAGATGGACGCGGTCCGGCGCAGTCTTCACGTTGGGCGAGCGGAGGAACTCAAGATACGGGCCGACACCCTTGGCCGAGCCGACGGGTTTCACGGCGGTCGCGCCGGGTTCTCCGCTGGACACAACCCAGCCGAGCGCCTCCGCCCAGAACCGGCCGACCGCCGAGTCATCCAGAGCCTTTATGTTCACCAGGACAGGTCGCAGCGTCATGCCGGAGATCCTAAGCACCCGCCCTGCAACGACATCCGCAGTTACCGTCGCCCGCGCGAGTGCGATCGAGACCGCCCTCGCCAACGAGCCACCCCGTCACGGACGCCTGCGCGCATCCACCCAGTTCACAGCCCACCTGATCACTCCGAGAGTCGGTAAATCGCCCAGTCGACAAGGGCACGCGTCTTCCAGTGCAGCCCGTTCCACTCGTCCTGGGCGTCGGTGTCGGACGGCTCCGGCCAGATCACCACGGCCAGCGGCGGCAGGCCGATGCGGGGCGCGATGGACTCGTTTGCGTCAGCCATCCAGGTCGTCGCCCAGACCACCTCGCACGGCAGTGCCGAAAGCCGGGGCCCGTGTTCGGGGTTGATCCTGGTCAGGAGCGGATTCGCAGCGGCATCGAGGCCCCCGAGACCCGTCGTGTACGTCGGATGCTGCTCTGGTGCCGCGCCGAAGGGAATGAGTGGTCCGTCTACGTCGAGAAACAGCAGCGGACGCTGGAGGTGGCCGGTCACAGCAGCACGATAGTGAGGCCTTCCGACGAGCCCGCTGCGGCGGCTCCTAGAACAGCGCGCGTGCCGAGTCCAGCAGGCGGGTCGTGTCCTCCGGGGCCAGTTGGAGCGCCGTGCCGACCGTCGTCAGGACGTCGCGTTCCGCGGGGATGTAGGGGCCGTCCGCGAGGGCGATGCGGGCGCCCTGGAAGAGGATGGATTCGCGGCCCGCGGGGGCCAGGTGGGGGGCCAGGGGTTCGAGGGCCTCGTGGAGTTCGATGGCCAGGGCCGCGCCGCAGGGGCCGGAGTCGGCGATGAAGCGGCCGGTGTCGGCGGCGAGGGCGTCGATGAAGGAGGTCAGCTGGTCCTCGGTGCAGTCGTCGAGGCCGGCCGCGCGGACCGTGGTGACCGCCGTTTCGCGGACCGTGCGGGAGGCGGTGCCGCCGGAGGCGAGGACTGCCAGGGCGACGGTGTGCACCGCGTCGCGGAGCATCGCGGAGAAGCGGGTGGTCGTGGGGTGGTCCAGGACGTCCATGCCGTAGCGGGAGCGGCAGGCCGCGCACTCGACGACCGGGCCCGCGGAGCCGCGCGGCAGCAGCGGGACGCCCAGGAAGGTGAAGCGCCGGCGACCGGTGCGCCGGCGGTAGTTGCGGTCGCCGCCGCAGCCGGGGCAGAAGAACTCTCCGTCACCGATGGTGTTCCACGAGGTGTGGACTCCGCATACCAGCACTTTTCGGCCGAATACTCCACGTACTGGCAGCACGTCGCACCTCCGTAACCATCCGGCAACACTGCCGCGTTGACGTGATGTTAGCCACATCGATGAGGGCGCGTCAGCACCCCGGCGACGGTACACCGGGGACATGGCCGATTCCCCTCCCTCGCGCTGCCTGTGCAGCGGTGCGCCCCCGGTCGCCCCTTGCTGCAGGGGGACCGGGGGCGCGGGGCCCGGCGGGCCCCGAAAGTGTTACTGGCGGGCGGCGCGGTTGACGGCCGAGACCACCGCCTTGAGCGAGGCGCGTGTGGTGTTGGCGTCGATGCCGATGCCCCACAGGACCTTTCCGTCGATGGCGCACTCGATGTACGAGGCGGCCTGGGCGGAGGCGCCCTCGCTCATCGTGTGCTCGGTGTAGTCCAGGACGCGGGCGTCGATGCCGATGGCCTGGAGTGCGTCGACGAAGGCGGAGATGGGGCCGTTGCCGGTGCCGGTCAGGTTGGTGTCGGCGCCGTCGACGACCGCCTCGACGGTCAGGGTGTCGACGCCGTCGGTGTCGGTGGTGGTCTGGCCCGAGCGGAGCTGGACGCGGCCCCAGGCGCTCTGCGGGTCGGGGTGGGGCAGGTACTCGTCCTGGAAGACCGCCCAGATGTCCTTCGGCGTGATCTCGCCGCCCTCGGTGTCCGTCTTCGCCTGGATGATCTTCGAGAACTCGATCTGCATCCGGCGGGGCAGGTCCAGCTTGTGGTCGTTCTTCAGGACGTAGGCGACGCCGCCCTTGCCGGACTGCGAGTTGACCCGGATGACGGCCTCGTAGGAGCGGCCGACGTCCTTGGGGTCGATCGGCAGATACGGAACCGCCCACTCCAGCTCGTCCACGGTGACGCCGCGCGCGGCCGCGTCCGTCTCCATGGCGTCGAAGCCCTTCTTGATGGCGTCCTGGTGGGAGCCGGAGAAGGCGGTGTAGACCAGGTCGCCCGCGTACGGGTGGCGGGGGTGGATCTCCATCTGGTTGCAGTACTCGGAGGTCCGGCGGATCTCGTCGATCTGCGAGAAGTCGATCTGCGGGTCCACGCCCTGCGAGAAGAGGTTCATGCCCAGGGTGACCAGGTCGACGTTGCCGGTGCGCTCGCCCTGCCCGAACAGACAGCCTTCGATGCGGTCCGCGCCCGCCATGATGGCCAGCTCGGCGGCGGCGACGGCGGTGCCGCGGTCGTTGTGCGGGTGCACGGACAGACAGACGTGCTCGCGCCGGGACAGGTTCCGGGACATCCACTCGAAGCGGTCGGCGTGTGTGGAGGGCGTGGAGCGCTCCACCGTCGCGGGCAGGTTCAGGATGATCTCGCGGCCCGCCTCCGGCTGCCAGACGTCCATGACGCCCTCGCAGACCTCCAGCGCGAAGTCCAGCTCGGTGTCCGTGAAGATCTCCGGGCTGTACTGGTAGCCGAAGACCGTCTCATCCCCGAGGATCTTGTCCGCGTACTCCATCACCAGCCGGGTGCCGTCGACGGCGATCTGCTTGATGTCGTCCTTGGAGCCCCGGAAGACGACCCGGCGGAACACGGGCGCGGTCGCGTTGTACAGGTGGACGGTGGCGCGGTGCGCGCCGCGCAGGGACTCCACCGTGCGCTCGATCAGGTCCTCGCGGGCCTGGGTGAGCACGGAGATGGTCACGTCCTCGGGGATTGCGCCCTCTTCGATGATGGAGCGCACGAACGCGAAGTCCGTCTCGCCGGACGACGGGAAACCGACCTCGATCTCCTTGTAGCCCATGCGCACCAGCAGGTCGAACATCTCGCGCTTGCGGGCCGGCGACATCGGGTCGATCAGCGCCTGGTTGCCGTCGCGCAGATCGGTCGACAGCCAGCGGGGCGCGACCGTGATCCGGTTGTCGGGCCAGGTGCGGTCCGGGATGTCCACGGCCTCGTACGGCTGGTACTTGTGGATCGGCATCCCGGACGGCTGCTGGGTGCGGGTCGCGTTGGTGATGGGCGTGGGGCGACCGACAGGGGTCTCAGACATTGCGCAGGGCTCCTCGGAGTGTCCTCTGGGACGGCCGACGGGTCGTGATCACCGCAACACCAGACTCCGCGGGGAGGGGGTCGGCCTACGACTACAGGCCCTCGCCGCGGCGGCTAAGGAGAAGCAGCCCGCTACGCATGATGAACGAGCGTAGCCGAGAGGCGCGGAAGTCTGCGGTCCCGTTCCAGTATGCGGGACGACTCATGGGTTACGGGCAAACGTAGTTAATCACTCCATTTCATCAATCATTGCGCCGGACGGTGACAGCTCGGTGACCCAGTGCCACATTGCGGAACATGACTGAAATCCAGCCCACGCAGTTCTGCACCATCGTGCCTCCGCATGTCCTCGACCGGCTGGCCCGCTCGCAGGACCCCGCCCTGTCCGCGCCCGCCCGCCGCACCCTGGAGGCGGACGCCGTACAGCGCACCCGACGGCAGCTGACTGCCGTCGCCGCCCCGGTTCCGGCCCCCGAGGCGACGGCAGACGCGGATGCCGGCGCGGACGCGGAGGGCGCGCCGGAGTGCCCGCGGCGCACCGTCCACGACTGCCGGAACGGCACGGACCTGCCGGGCGTCGTGGTCCGCGCCGAGGGCGACGAGCCGGTCGGGGACGCCACGGTCAACCGCGTCTACAGCGGTCTCGGCGCCACCTTCGAGCTGCTGCTGAAGGAGTACGGGCGCAGCTCCCTCGACGGCACGGGCCTGCCGCTCAACGCCAGCGTCCACTTCGGCGACCGGTACGGGAACGCCTTCTGGGACGGCGAGCAGATGGTCTTCGGAGACGGCGACGGCGAGATCTTCCTCGACTTCTCCATCCCGGTCGACGTCATCGCGCACGAGCTGGCGCACGGCCTGACGCAGCACACGGCGAACCTCAGCTACTACGGCCAGCCGGGCGCGCTGAACGAATCGGTCTCCGATGTGATCGGCTCGCTGGTCAAGCAGTACACCCTGGGTCAGAGCGCCGACGAGGCCGACTGGCTGATCGGCGCGGGGCTGCTCGCACCGCGCGTCACAGGCGTCGCGCTGCGCTCGATGAAGGCGCCGGGCACGGCGTACGACGACGATGTGCTGGGCAGGGACCCGCAGCCCGCGACGATGCAGGACTACGTCCGCACCGGCCGGGACAACGGCGGGGTGCATATCAACTCGGGCATTCCGAACCACGCCTTCTATCTGTTCGCGACGCGGCTGGGCGGCAAGGCGTGGGAGCGGGCTGGGCAGGTCTGGTTCGACGTGCTGACCGGCGGGGAGCTGGCCGTGGACGCGGACTTCGCTCGCTTCGCCCGGCTGACGGCGTCGGCAGCGGCCGCCCGGTACGGGGAGGGCGCCGAGCACGAGGCGGTGGTGAAGGCCTGGGCGCAGGTGGGGGTGGAGACCGCCTGACGGGCCTGTCCCTCGCGGGAGCGCGCGACCGGGTCGGGGCCCGGACGGGGCCGCGGGGACACCCGCCGCCGGGTGCCGTCCGGACGGGCGTCCGCGTGGTTGTCGACATGTCCGGGGTGACGCGGGTGTACCCCGCCCTCAGGGACGGGACGCCTACGCGGCGGCTCTCCGGTGTCGCCGCGCCCCGATTCGTACTAGAACGGGTGCCATGCGTATTCAGGTGAGGCGTACCGGAGGATTCGGCGGGATCGAGCGGTTCGCGGAGCTGGACACCGCGGACCGCGCCGACGCCGACGAGTTGCAGGAGCTCGCCAGGCAGGTACTGGCCAAAGGGCACCGGACTCCGCCGGTCGGGGTGCCGGACGGATTCAGCTACCAGATCACGGTGGAGGGGGAAACGGTGTACGCGACGGATCCGCGGTTGTCGGAGCGGGAGAGCCGGTTGGTGTCGCTGGTGCTGAAGGAGGGGGCATAGAGGGCGGAGCCCCGGCTCAGAAGCCCAGCTTCCGCAGCTGCTTCGGATCCCGCTGCCAGTCCTTCGCGACCTTCACATGAAGGTCCAGGTACACCGGCGTCCCCAGCAGCGCCTCGATGTGCTTGCGGGACTTGATGCCGACTTCCTTCAGGCGCTTGCCCTTGGGGCCGATGATGATGCCCTTCTGGCTGGGGCGCTCGATGTAGACGTTGGCGTGGATGTCGAGGAGGGGCTTGTCGGCGGGGCGGTCCTCGCGGGGGAGCATTTCCTCGACGACGACGGCGATGGAGTGGGGCAGCTCGTCCCGCACGCCTTCGAGCGCGGCCTCGCGGATCAGCTCGGCGACCATGACCTGCTCGGGCTCGTCGGTGAGGTCGCCCTCGGGGTAGAGGGCCGGCCCCTCCGGCAGGAGGGGGATCAGCAGGTCGGCGACCAGATGGACCTGTCTGCCCGCCCGTCGCCCGCCGTCGCCCTTGCCTGATGAGCCGCGCTCCGCGCCTTCCTTTGCGGAGACGGGGACGATCTCGGCCCACTCGATGCCCAGCTCCTTGCCGAGCCGGTCGATCGCGATGAGCTGCTCGGCGAGGGTCCTGGAGTCGACCAGGTCGGTCTTGGTGACGACGGCGACCTTGGGGGTCTTCTTGATTCCGGCCAGCTCCTTGGCGATGAAGCGGTCGCCGGGGCCGATCTTCTGGTCGGCGGGCAGGCAGAAGCCGATGACGTCGACCTCGGCCCAGGTGGTGCGTACGACGTCGTTGAGCCGCTCGCCGAGCAGTGTGCGCGGCTTGTGCAGGCCGGGGGTGTCGACCAGGATCAGCTGTGCGTCGGGGCGGTGCACGATGCCGCGCACGGTGTGCCGGGTGGTCTGCGGCCGGTTGGAGGTGATCGCGACCTTCTGGCCGACCAGAGCGTTCGTGAGGGTGGACTTGCCCGCGTTGGGGCGGCCTACGAAGCAGGCGAAGCCGGCCCGGTGCGGACCGTTGTTCTCTGGGGTGCGAGCGCTCATGGCGCCCATTCTCCCCGATGTCAGACCCTCGGGCGTACACGCGGCCTGCCGGGCCGGGAGCCGCGCCGCACCCCGGCCCTGACCCGCGCCCCTGCCCTCGCCCTGACCCGCGTCCCTGCCCTCGCCCTGATCCTGGCGCTGATCCTGGCCCTGGCCCGTACGACGGCGGCGCCCGCGAGCGCCGTCGCGAGGAGGAGCACGACGAGCCAGGGCAGGGCGACGAAGGGAGCGGTGGCCGCCTCGCGCACGTCGCGGGCGGTGGCGGTGAGCCGGACCTCGCCCCATTCGAGCTGGGGCGCGTCCGTCCAGCGCTCGGTCAGCCGGATCTTCTGGCGGGGCAGCAGCTCCGCGGGGACCTTCGTCAGCTCGCGGTCGAGGAGGTCCCGCCCGAACAGTCCCTCCGCCTTCAGCGTCACCTTGGGGCTGAGGGTGACATTGCCGCTGTTGCGGAGTGTGTACGAGATGAGCGTGCTGCTCTCGCCGAAGCCGGGCACCAGGGGTTTGTCGTGGGTGAGGGTGACGTCCTCGACGGCCAGGGCGGGCACGGCCGGGCCGCCGACCCGCAGATAGACGCGGGCCCCGACGGCCTGCCGCACGCCGACGTCCACGGCCGCGCCGTCGCCGGCCGAGGCGATGCGTTCGTCGAGGGCGACGAGTGCCCCGGCGTGATCGCCGGGCTCGGCGTCTTCTGGGACTGCGACGGTGTACGGGACGGTGACGGAGCCGTGGGCGGGGACGGTGATCCGCTCGCGTTCCGGTGTCGCCCACGCCCCGATGCCGCGCTGCTCCTCCTGCCGGGTGCGTACGGCGAAGCCGCCGTCGCGCGCGGTGTTGTAGGCGTCGGCGGCGTACAGCAGGAAGGTCAGCGGCTCGGCGGTCTTGTTGGCGACGGTCACTTCGTCGGCGACGGCGGCGCCGGGGTCGGCGGAGAGGTAGAAGTACGGTCTGCTGCCCAGCTGGGAGGCGGCGGGGTAGACCGACCAGTTGCCGTTGTCGGCGGCATGGGCGACGCCGCTCGCGGCGGGGAAGCCGAGGGGGAGGAGTGNNNCGGGGTAGACCGACCAGTTGCCGTTGTCGGCGGCATGGGCGACGCCGCTCGCGGCGGGGAAGCCGAGGGGGAGGAGTGTGAGCAGGGCGGCGAGCAGGAGGACGTACGCCTTGCGCATGCATCCCTCCGGGGTCGTGGCGGGGCCGGCCCCGCCGACACGGTTTCATTCGAGAGTTCAGGTGAGGGTCAGGGTGAGCACCGCGGAGTAGTCGCCGGGTGCGGTGAACGCCGGAACCTCCAGCGAGAGGCCCGCGTCGACGGTGAACTCACCGCCGGTGAGCGTCCCGTTGGGGGTGGTGGCCAGCGTGGCGCCGGCCGAGCCGACCGGTCCCGCGGAGCCCGCGGCACAGGTGCTGGGGCTGCCCGGCTTGGTCGCGCAGGCCGGGGTCCAGCTCAGCGCGCCCGCGTCGATCTTCGCGCCGTCGGGTCCGGAGAAGTCGGTGACCTTGCCGGTCAGCGACCAGCCCGCGGGGCCGCCGCGGAAGTCCTTGACGGTCACGGTTCGGAGGTCGCCGGTGGACGCGCCGCCCGCGCCGAAGTCGACGGCGGACATCTCGACGGCGTCGCCCGCCTGGGACATGGTGAGGGCGCCCGGGGCGACGGAGGCCGTGAGCTGCTGGCTGTTCTCCGGCAGCGGGGTGTCCTCGATGACGGTGTAGGCGGCCGGGCCCGCGCCGGTGTCGGGGTCCCAGGCGTCGCCCTCGTACGCGACGATCCCGGTGGTGGCCGGGTCGCTGACCTTGAGCCGTGCGGTGAAGCCGCCGTCGGCGTCCGCCGTGACGGTCATGGTGTCGCCGGTCTCGGCGTCCCCGGCCCGGCCGGCGACGGTGATGTCCGCGAGCGGGGTGAACTTGACGCCGGTGACGGTGACCCGGTCGCCGGGTTTGCCGGACGCGGCGGCGAGCTGGATGGCGCGCTCGTTGGCGCCGGGCTCGTCGGTCGCGGTGACGGTCTCGGAGACGGGGGCGGGCGGATTGATCACGGTGCAGGGGGTGTCCAGCTCCATGATGTAGCTGGTGTGGATGTTGTAGTCGCCCGGCGAGAGGGTGATCGAGCCGGCTTCGGAAACCGTGAACGTGCCGGTCATCGAGAACGGCGGGAACTCTCCCTTGCCGGGAACGGGCGGGTTCTTCTTGGGGCCCGCGACGGTGACTTCGCCGGTCTGCGCACCGCCGAGGGTGACCTTGCCGGTGGGCGTCATGATGTCGGCGGGCAGCGCGAGGTCGACGGGGTTGCTGGCGGCCGGTTTGGTGACGGTGTACGTCACGGTGACGGTGTCGCCCACCTTCGGGGCGGCGTTGTCGACGGTGATCTCTGCGGTCGTGGTGCCGTCGATGGGCGGGATGCCGGCGATCGGCGGGGGTACGCAGTGGGTGTCGAAGTCCACCGGTGCGGAGGCGGTCTCCAGGGCTGCGGCGGGCGAGGCGGCGAGCGGGCCCGCGCCGACGATCAGTGCGGCCGCGCCCAGTGCGGCGCCCCACCGCCGCCGTGCGGACCGCCTCGCGCTTCCGGGCGGTGCTGCGGCCCTGCGGGGTCCGGGGGTGGCTGAAGGCATGACTGCCCCCTTCTTACTGCCTGGTCCTGATGGGTGCGGACGCGGCGGCTCTTCCGCGGCGGCAGGGGGCCATTGACGGGCGGGGGCGGCAAGAAGTCAATGGAATCGAAATGCACCGACTGATGACCCATCAGATACTGTCAAGATCCCGTGAGCGTTCCGCGGGGGCGGCGTGGACGACGAGGACGGCGTGGACGGCAGGGGCGGCGTGGACGGCGTGGACGGCGCAGACCCAAGCGTGTGCCGGCGCCCCCGCGGACCGCGGGGGCGCCGACGGCGGATTCGCGCGGACGCGCACGCGTGTCAGTCGAACACGAACGGGCCCGGCGACTGACTGCTCACGGCGTCGCAGCCGACGCGGATGCCGAAGATGGTCATCGACAGGGCCGTCCCGCCGAAGTACGAGTCGAGGCTGTCGCCGGAGGCGACGGTCCCGCTCAACGGCCCGATGACGACCGGCGACCCGGCCGGGAGGGCCGGGTTCTTCTCTCCGGTGAACTGTGCCGTCCCGCCGCCGTTCCTCGCCAGGGTGAGCGTCGCGTCGATCTCGTCCGCGCCGACGGCGACGGGTGTGGTCACGGCGGAGGTGAGAGTGATGGTCGCGGCTGTGCCTTCCTGGGTCGCGGTGAGGCTCGCCGCGCCGCCGCCCCAGAATCCGCAGTCGTACGAGGCCGTCGCGGTGGCGGGCGTGACGGCCGCGGCGGCCGGGGCGAAGGCGAGTGACAGTGCGGCAAGGGCGGCGGCCGCCAGGGCGGTTGCGCCGATGCCTGACCGGGCGCTGGGTCGCATGGGATTCCCCTTTCCCGTGTGGGGGGAGTGGGTGCAGCCCTGACTGCGGCGCGGAACAGCACACGAGCTGCGCCGAGGGTGAACGGGTGGACTCGGACCGTCGCTTCGGGTGGGCGGGGTGCGCACGCGCCACCGCGCGGACGGCCGGCCGATGCGGCCCGGACGGCGGCTCGCCCTCCAGGGCCCGGCCGACCCGTCGATCTGACGGTCCGTCGGCTGATCTGCTGTTCATTGATGCGCAGGAGCACCATGAACGCAAGGGGGCGAGCGGCGTTTTGTCGAGCGCGCTGGCTGGACGGGCACGCCGACTGGACGGGCGCTCCGGCTGGACGGGCACGCCGACTGGATGAGCGCGCCGGCTGGATGAGCGCGCCGGCTGGATCCCGGGCCGCCGCGCCGGGCAGAGGGCCGCCGCCGCGCCGAGCCGCGGCGGCGGGCTGTTTCAGTCGGCCGTTCCGGCGGGCGTGGCGGAGGTCAGTGTGCCGTCGGGGGCCGCCAGGAGGACCGGGGTGTCCGGGCCGCCGAGATCGCGAACCGCCGCCCGGTCCTGGTCCGAGGGGGCCTGCGCGGTGGACACGACCGCCGCCGCCTCCAGTGACCGCGCGCCGCTCGCGACGGCCATCGCCACCGCCGTCTGCAGCGCGGAGAGCTTCAGCGAGTCCAGCGCCACCGTTCCGGCGACATATGTGCGCCCGGTCTCGTCCCGTACGGCCGCGCCCTCGGGCACGGCGTTGCGTGCGCGGGCGCTGCGCGCCAGGGTGATGATCTTGCGGTCCTCGGGGCCCAGGCCGGTGCTCTGGTCGGTGCTCTGCGTCATGGACCGAGCATAGATCGGCGACGCGTACGCGAGCGGCGAGGCCCCGGGGCGGGGAACCTCGCCGCTCAGACGTTTCCGCAGCCTCATCGGCTCTGCGGGAGACCCTGCCGGGCCTTAAGCGGGGACGCTTCAGCTCTGCGCACCCTTGACGAGCTTGTCGCCCGCGCGCTTTGCCAGGTCCTCGAACGGGCTCTTCGCGCCCGGCTCCTGGCTCGGGATGACCAGCACGCGCGTCACTCCGGCCCCCTGGCGGGCCACCATGTGGCGATCGTCGTGGCCGCGGCGCTGCCGGCCGCGGCCGCGCTGCGGTCCGGGTCCCGGTCCCGGCGGTCCCGGTCCCGGCGGTGCGGCGGCCGAACCGCCGGGTGACGCCGTACGGCGGCGTCAGGGCCGGTCGAGGCGGAGGCGCTGCGCCTTGGGGAGGGTGGCGACCACCAGGTCGTAGGAGTCCTCGATCAGCTCCCGGACGAACCGCTCCGGGAGCTGATCGACGGTCACCGTGTTCCAGTGGCGCTTGTTCATGTGGTAGCCGGGGACGATGGCCGGGCCGTGTTCGGCGCGTAGCTGGACCGCGAGGTCCGGGTCGCATTTGAGGTTGACCGAGAGCGGCCGGGCGTCCAGGGCGCTGAGCGCGAACATCTTCCCGCCCACCTTGAACACCGAGGTCTCGGGCGTGAAGGGGAAGTCCTCCACCGCGCCGTTGAACTCCAGGCAGAAGGCTCTCAGTTCCTCCGCGTTCACTCCCCCGCTCCTCCTCTGCGGCCGTCCCCGCCGACTGCCGGCGGCTCCTGGCCGACGGGTTCGGCGAGCACCGTGACGATCTTGTTGCGACGGCCGGCGGGGGACTCGGCGGTCAGCCGCAGCGCCCGCCCGTCCGACAGGTCCACCACGGCGGACGCGCCGGCGATGGGGACCCGGCCCAGCGCCTTGGCGAGCAGCCCGCCGACCGTCTCCACGTCCTCGTCGTCGAACGCGTCGAGGCCGTAGAGCTCGCCGAAATCGCCCAGGTCGAGGCGGGCGGTGACGCGGAAGCGCCTGCCGCCGAGTTCCTCGACCGGCGGCAGCTCCCGGTCGTACTCGTCGGTGATCTCGCCGACGATCTCCTCGAGGATGTCCTCGATGGTGACGATGCCGGCGGTGCCGCCGTACTCGTCGATGACGACGGCCACGTGGTTGCGCTTCTGCTGCATCTCGCGCAGCAGGTCGCCGGCGTTCTTGGTGTCGGGCACGAAGACGGCGGGCCGCATCGCGGTGGAGACCAGATCGGCCTCCGCCTCGCGGTTGATGTGCGTCTTGCGCACCAGATCCTTGAGGTAGACGATGCCGACGACGTCGTCCTCGTTCTCCCCGGTGACGGGGATGCGGGAGAAACCGGAGCGAAGCGCCAGCGTCAGCGCCTGGCGCACGGTCTTGAAGCGCTCGATGGAGATGATGTCGGTGCGCGGCACCATCACCTCGCGCACCAGGGTGTCGCCCAGTTCGAAGACGGAGTGCACCATGCGGCGCTCCTCGTCCTCGATGAGCTGCTCCTGTTCGGCGAGGTCGACCATCGCCCGCAGCTCGGCCTCGCTGGCGAACGGGCCCTTGCGGAAGCCTTTTCCGGGGGTGAGGGCGTTGCCGATGAGGATCAGCAGCTGAGGGACCGGGCCCATGATCCGGGCGAGCGGCAGCAGGACGTACGCGGAGGCGGTGGCCGTGTTCAGCGGGTGCTGGCGGCCGATGGTGCGCGGTGAGACGCCGACGGCGACGTAGGACACCAGGACCATCACGGCGATCGCGACCAGCAGCGCCGCCCAGGTCTCGGCGAACTCCTCCAGGCAGACGTAGGTGACCAGCACCCCGGCCGCCATCTCGCAGGCGACCCGCACCAGCAGGGCGACATTGAGATAGCGCGTGGGGTCGGCGGCGACCTGGGCCAGCCTGGCCGCGCCGCGCCGCCCGGAGCGGACGGCCTCGGCGGCGCGGAAGCTGGAGACCCGGGCGATGCCCGCTTCGGCGCAGGCGGCCAGCCAGGCGACGACGACCAGCAGGACGGCGCCGAAGATCAGTTGACCGGTCATGACACGGTGGGCGCCGGGGACGGGCCGGTCAGGCCCTTCTCCGCCCGCCAGCCGTCCACGATCGCGGCCTGCAGGCCGAACATCTCGGCCCGCTCGTCGGGCTCCTCGTGGTCGTAGCCGAGCAGATGCAGCACGCCGTGGACGGTCAGCAGCTGGAGCTCCTCGTCCATGGAGTGCTGGGTGGGGGCCTGCTCGCCCTGCCGCGCGGCGACCTCGGGGCAGAGCACGATGTCGCCGAGGAGCCCCTGCGGGGGCTCCTCGTCGTCCTTTGCCGGCGGGCGCAGCTCGTCCATCGGGAAGGACATGACATCGGTGGGACCGGGCAGATCCATCCACTGGACGTGCAGCTGCTCCATGGCCTCGGCGTCCACGACGATCACCGAGAGCTCGGAGAGCGGGTGGATGCGCATCCGGGCGAGCGCATAGCGGGCGATCTCCAGGATCGCCCGCTCGTCGACCTCGGTGCCGGACTCGTTGTTGACGTCGATCGACATGGTGCTGTGCGTCTACTTCCCGTGGGTCCCGTGCGACGTGCCGTTGCGGCTGTCGTACTCCTCGTACGCGTCGACGATACGGCCCACCAGCTTGTGCCGTACGACGTCGTGCGAAGTGAGCCGGGAGAAGTGGACGTCGTCCACTCCGTCGAGGATCTCCTGGACCTGGCGCAGCCCGGACTTGGTGCCGCCGGGCAGGTCGATCTGGGTGATGTCACCCGTGATGACGATCTTCGAGTCGAAGCCGAGCCTCGTCAGGAACATCTTCATCTGCTCGGGGTTCGTGTTCTGCGCCTCGTCCAGGATGATGAACGCGTCATTGAGCGTCCTGCCGCGCATATAGGCCAGGGGCGCGACCTCGATGGTGCCCGCGGCCATCAGCCGGGGGATGGAGTCGGGGTCGAGCATGTCGTGCAGCGCGTCGTACAGCGGGCGCAGATACGGGTCGATCTTCTCGTAGAGCGTGCCGGGCAGGAAGCCGAGCCGCTCGCCCGCCTCGACCGCGGGCCTGGTCAGGATGATCCGGTTGACCTGCTTGGACTGCAGGGCCTGGACCGCCTTGGCCATGGCGAGATAGGTCTTCCCGGTGCCTGCGGGGCCGATGCCGAAGACGACGGTGTGCTTGTCGATGGCGTCGACATAGCGCTTCTGGTTGAGCGTCTTGGGACGGATGGTGCGGCCGCGGCTGGAGAGGATGTTCTGAGTGAGGACCTCGGAAGGGGTCTCCACCGCTGCTCCCCCGGTCTCGTCCTTGAGCATGGCGATGGACCGTTCCACGGCGTCCTCCGTCATCGGCTGCCCGGTGCGGAGCACGAGCATCATCTCGTCGAACAGGCGCTGGATCAGTGCGACTTCCGTGGGGTCGCCCACCGCGCTGATCTCATTGCCCCGTACATGGATGTCGGCGTGTGGGAAGGCGTCCTCGATCACGCGGAGCAACGCGTCGCCCGAGCCGAGCACGGTCACCATCGGATGCTTGGCGGGTACGGTGAAGTGGGCTCGTACCTGATCTGTGGGTGTCTGAGTCATGGGCCGGCTCTCTGGCCTGCGCATACCTCCTGTTGCAGGGTTCTCGCCTGTCGACAACCTCTGGAACTCCAAGCCTACGACGCCGCGCTGACAAGGCCGAGACCTTTTCCGCCCCGCGGCGGCGGCGCATATGCCGGCGCCGCTGCGCTCGGGCGGGCCGGTATGCGCCGACCGGTATGCGCCGGCCGGTATGCGTCGACCGGTGTGCGCCGGCCGGTGTGCGTCGACCGGTGTGCGCCGGCCGGAACGCTCAGGCCGGTGCGCTCGGACCGGTGCGCTCAGGCCGAGCGGCGGAAGCCGATGGTCGGGACCGCCCGGCGCAGCGGCCAGGGCCGGGTGGGGGCCGGGAGCAGTGCCTGCAGAAAGGCGTAGCGGCGCAGCGCGGCCGGGTCCTGGTCGGGGACGTCCTGGACATGGCTCCACCAGGCCGCGATCTCGGACCAGCCGGGTGCGGAGAGTGACCCGCCGAACTCCTGGACCGACAGGGCGGCGGTCAGCCCGGCGAAGGCGAGCCGGTCGGCGAGCGGCCAGCCCGCGAGGGTGCCGGTGACGAACCCGGCCACGAAGACGTCGCCCGCGCCTGTCGGGTCCAGTGCCTCCACGGCGATGGCGGGGACCTGGGCGCACTCGCCGGTCGCGCCGTCCACGGCGTAAGCGCCCTCGGAGCCGAGCGTGACCACGGCGACGGGGACCTGCTCGGTCAGGGCGTGCGCGGCCGCCAGAGGGCACTCCGTGCGGGTGTAGCGCATCGCCTCCTCCGCGTTGGGCAGGAACGCCTCGCAGTGTTCGAGGTCGGCGAGGTCGTCCGGGTCCCAGCGGCCGCTGTCGTCCCAGCCGACGTCTGCGAAGATCCTGGCCCCCTTGCGGGCGGCCTGGGCGATCCACTCGGCACGCCCGGGGGCGAGCGAGGCGACCGCGGCGCGGGCGCGCGGCGGGCAGTCGGGGGCGGGCTCCGGGGGCGGGGCCTCATGGCCGTGGGAGACCATCGTGCGCTCCCCCTCGTACGCCATGGAGACGGTGACCGGGGAGTGCCAGCCGCGGACGGTGCGGGAGAGGGAGAGGTCGATGCCCTCGCCCTGCTCCAGGGCGTCCCAGCAGTACTCGCCGTAGTGGTCGTCGCCGAAGGCCGCGGCCAGCGAGGTGCGCAGTCCGAGGCGGGCGAGCGCGGTGGCCATGTTGGCGACGCCGCCGGGGCTGGAGCCCATGCCGCGCGCCCAGGACTCGGTGCCGCGCACGGGTGCGCTGTCCAGACCGGTGAAGATGATGTCCAGGAAGACATTGCCGGTGAGGTAGACGTCGCAGGCCGGGTCGTCGGGCGTCCGCAGGTCGGCCAGCGGGTCCAGGCAGCCGGGGCGCCCCACAGGTGTCAGATGCCCCGGCCCCCTGGGATCCGCCCGGTCTCCCCGCTGCTCTCCGTGGTGAGTGGTCACCGTACGCGCTCCAGAAACGTGGTGCCGATCAGGCCAGTGTGCCCGATCGGGGCCCCTGCGGTCCTGTGATGTCCCGGATGCGCGGCACGGGCGGCCGCCGGGGCGGCAGTCAGACCCGCTTGGGCACGGGGATGCGCGTCAGATCCCTGGCCACGGTCAGCTCGCCGTCGAATCCCGCGGCGCGGGCCTGGCGGGCGAACTCCTCGGGGTCGCTGTAGCGCTGTGAGAAGTGGGTGAGCACGAGATGGCGCACGCGTGCGTCCCGGGCGGCAGCGGCGGCCTGTCCGGCTGTCAGATGGCCGTGCTCCGCGGCCAGTCGCTCATCCTCGTCGAGGAACGTCGACTCGATGACGAGCATGTCGCAGCCCTCCGCGAGGGCGTGGACGCCGTCGCACAGCCGGGTGTCCATGACGAAGGCGAACCGCTGGCCCCTGCGGACCTCGCTGACGTCGTCCAGGGTGACGCCCCGCAGCTCCCCTTCACGCTGGAGCCGTCCCACCTCCGGGCCCGCGATGCCGTGCTCCGCGAGCCTCTCGGGAAGCATGCGGCGGCCGTCGGGCTCGACGAGCTTGTATCCGTACGACTCCACGGGGTGGGAGAGCCTGCGCGCCTCGAGGGTGTACGGGGCGGTGGCGACGAGCACCCCGTCGGCGGCCACGGGGGCCTGGCTCAGCTGCACGGTCTCGCGGTAGGCGGTGGCGTACCGCAGCCGGTCGAAGAAGCGCTGTCCGCTCGCCGGGTAGTGAGCGGCGACCTCGTGGGGGACGCGGTCGAGGTTGATGCGCTGGATGACGCCGGCGAGGCCGAGGGAGTGGTCGCCGTGGAAGTGCGTGACGCAGATCCGGTTGATGTCGTGCGCGGCGACCCCGGCCCGCAGCATCTGGCGCTGGGTGCCCTCGCCGGGGTCGAAGAGGATGCCTTCGCCGTCCCAGCGGAGCAGATAGCCGTTGTGGTTGCGGTGGCGGGTGGGCACCTGGCTGGCGGTGCCCAGGACGACCAGTTCTCGTACGGACAATGCGGGTGATCTCGTCTTTCCGTGGTCCGTGGTCCGGGGGTCCGTGGTCCGGCTTCCGATGGTCCGTGGTCCGTGGTCCGGGGGTCCGTGGTCCGGCTTCCGATGGTCCGTGGTCCGTGGTCCGGGGGTCCGTGGTCCGGCTTCCGATGGTCCGTGGTCCGTGGTCCGGGGGTCCGTGGTCCGGCTTCCGATGGTCCGTGGTCCGTGGTCCGGGGGTCCGTGGTCCGGCTTCCGATGGTCCGTGGTCCGTGGTCCGGGGGTCCGTGGTCCGGCTTCCGATGGTCCGTGGTCCGTGGTCCGGGGGTCCGTGGTCCGGCTTCCGATGGTCCGTGGTCCGTGGTCCGGGGGTCCGTGGTCCGGCTTCCGATGGTCCGTGGTCCGTGGTCCGGGGGTCCGTGGTCCGGCTTCCGATGGTCCGTGGTCCGTGGTCCGGGGGTCCGTGGTCCGGCTTCCGATGGTCCGTGGTCCGTGGTCCGGGGGTCCGTGGTCCGGCTTCCGATGGTCCGTGGTCCGTGGTCCGGGGGTCCGTGGTCCGGCTTCCGATGGTCCGTGGTCCGTGGTCCGGGGGTCCGTGGTCCGGCTTCCGATGGTCCGTGGTCCGTGGTCCGGGGGTCCGTGGTCCGGCTTCCGATGGTCCGTGGTCCGTGGTCCGGGGGTCCGTGGTCCGGCTTCCGATGGTCCGTGGTCCGTGGTCCGGGGGTCCGTGGTCCGGCTTCCGATGGTCCGTGGTCCGTGGTCCGGGGGTCCGTGGTCCGGCTTCCGATGGTCCGTTAACCGGGGGGCCATTCGAGGCCGCGGCCGCCGAGGAGGTGGGCGTGCGCGTGGAACACGGTCTGGCCCGCGCCGCTGCCGGTGTTGAAGACGATCCGGTAGCCGACGCCGTCGACCTTCTCCTCCGCGGCCACCTCGCCGGCCTCACGCAGCAGGTCGGCGGCGAGCTGCGGCGCGGCGGAGGCGAGAGACGCGGCGTCGGCGTAATGCGCCTTGGGGATGACGAGGATGTGGGTGGGGGCCTGCGGGTTGATGTCGCGGAAGGCGACGGTCGTCTCGGTGTCCTTGACGATGGTGGCGGGCACCTCCCCCGCGACGATCTTGCAGAACAGGCAGTCCGCCTGCGGCTCTCCCGCCATGGTCGGGGTCCTCCTCGCGTAGGTCTTCGGCACATGCGGTCTGTGGCAGGTGCATCGTATCCGGCGGCGGTCGGCGCTCTGCGCCGTGCCGTTTCCGGCCGCTTCGCGGCCCGGGTGCAGACCCGTTGCCCGCACCGTCACGACGCCGAGGCTTCGGCAGGGCAGCGCCGCTGCAGGCCCCAGGGACGAGCTCTGCGCGGGAGGCGGCGGCGCGAAGCCGACGCCGTACGGGGCGCAGGGCGGCAGCCCTTGCACATCGCCTCCCCTGGAGGGGCCGTGGCGAAGCGCCCGGCGGGGCCACGGCTACGGCAGAGGCGGGAGCTCCGGCGGGGTCTTGGGCGGGTGGTCGGCGAGGGCCGCGAGGGCCATGCGGACGGCCTCGTCCAACTGGGGGTCGCGGCCCGCCGCGTAGTCCTGCGGGGCGGTGACGACCTCGACGTCCGGGTCGACGCCGTGGTTCTCCACGCCCCACCCGTAACCCTCCAGCCAGAAGGCGTACTTGGGCTGGGTGACCAGCGTGCCGTCCACCAGGCTGTAGCGGCTGTCGATGCCGATGACACCGCCCCAGGTGCGCACCCCGACGACCGGTCCGATGCCGAGCGCCTTGATCGCCGCGTTGACGATGTCGCCGTCGGAGCCGGAGAACTCGTTGGCGACGGCCACGACGGGCCCGCGCGGCGCGTCCTGTGGATAGCTGAAGGGACGCATGCCGCGCGGCGCGTCCCAGCCGACCACACGGCGGGCGAGCTTCTCGACGACGAGCTGCGAGGTGTGGCCGCCGCGGTTCTCCCGCACGTCGACGATCAGCCCCTCCCGCGCGACCTCGACCCGCAGGTCGCGGTGGATCTGCGCCCACCCGGGAGCCTGCATGTCCGGCACGTGCAGATAGCCGAGCCGGCCGCCGGACTTCTCGTGCACATAGGCCCGCCGGTCGGCCACCCAGGCGTGGTACCGGAGCGGTTCCTCGTCGGCGAGCGGCACCACGACGGCGTGCCGCAGTTCGCCGCCGTCGGCCGGGGAGAGGGTGAGCTCCACCGGCTTGCCCGCGGAGCCGACGAGCAGCGGCCCAGGACCGGCGGTGCGGTCGACCGGAACGCCGTCCACCGCGACGATCGCGTCCCCCGTCCGCACGGCGACGCCCGGCGCGGCGAGGGGCGAGTGCGCGTGCGGGTCGGACGTCTCGGACGGCAGGACCCGGTCGACGCGCCAGAGCCCGTCCTCCCCGCGGGAGACGTCCGCGCCGAGGAGGCCCTGTCTGCCGGTTCTGTCCCCGCCCCACACACGCGGGGTGACATACGCGTGGGAGGTGCCCAGTTCGCCCTGCACCTCCCACAGGACGTCGATCAGGTCGTCGTGGGTGGCGATGCGCCCCAGGAGGGGCCGGTAGCGGGCCAGTACGCCGTCCCAGTCGACCCCGCCCAGGTCGGCGCGCCAGAAGTTGTCCCGCATCAGCCGTCCGGCCTCGTCGTACATCTGCCGCCATTCGGCGGGCGGGTCGACCGTGCCGCGCACCCTGGCCAGATCGACGGTGACATGCGTGTCTCCGTCCTCCTCGCGGGCGGCCCTGCGGTCGCTGGGGACGACCTTGAGCTTGCCGTCGGTGTGCAGCAGCACCCGTCTGCCGTCGCCGCTGACGTGGAAGTGCGAGGCGTCGGAGGCCAGTTCCTCGACGTCCCGCCTGACGAGGTCGTACCGCTCCAGCACGGTGTCCGGCCCCGGGTCGTCGGGGGTGGCGCGGGTCGCGCCGAGGACTCCGCGCAGCGGGTGGCGCAGCCACAGCAGCCCGTCCTTGGCGGCGCGCAGGGTCGAATAGCGGGCGGCTTCGACGGGGAACGGCACGATGCGGTCGGCGAGTTGGTCGAGGTCGATGCGGGTGACGGCGGACGCGGAGCCCGCGGCGCCGCGGGCTTCGCCGTCGTCCGGCCCGTCGACTCGGTCCGCTCCCGCCTCCGGAACGTCGGCGTTCGCCGCTGCTTTCGCCGCTGTCGCTGCTTTGTCGGGTGCGTCGCCGTCGAAGGCGCGGCCGTGCCTTTGCGGCCCGAACGGGGAGGGGGTTGCCGCGGCCAGCGTGATCAGGTGCGGGCGGCAGCCGCCGACGAAGGCGAGGTCGAAGACGTGTGTGTCGTAGACGGGGTCGAAGGCCCGTTCCGACAGGAAGGCGAGGTGCTTGCCGTCGAGGGTGAAGGCCGGCTGGAAGTCGGCGAAACGCAGCGGCGTCGCCTCGCAGACGCTCAGATCCGCGGTGTTGGCGAGTTTGATCTGGCGGAGCGGGGACGGCCCGGGGTGCGACCAGGCCAGCCAGGCGGAGTCCGGTGAGAACGCCAGCCCGTTGGCCTCCCCGTGCTCGCTGCGGTCGACTTCGCGCAGCTCGCCCGTCTCGCGCTCCACGAGCAGCACACGGCCGTCGTGGGAGGCGACGGCGGCGTGGCGGCCGTCGGGTGACACGGCCAGGCTCAGTACGCGGCCGAGGCGGCCCGCCGCGAGTCTCCGCGGCGTCGCACCGGGCGCCACGCCGGTAGCCGGGGCGAATTCGAGGGCGTCCTCGCCCTCGGCGTCGGTCACCCAGACGACGTGCTCGTCGCCGCCCGCCCGGAAGGTGCGCGGCAGTCTGCCCCGTACGCCGGGCCGGGCGGCGAGCGCCCGCGCCGGGCCCTCGCGGTGGGTGACCCAGTGGATGCCGCCGCGGATCTCCACGGCGCTGCCCCGGCCGGTGTGGTCGGGGACGGCCGCGCCGACGTGGTGCTCCGCGCGGATGGGCCGGGGACGCAGATCGGTGCGCTGGCCGCCGAGCCGGACGGCGATCCGGGACGGCTCGGCACCGGGGCCGTCGGAGCCGTCGACGTCGTCGGAGGCGTCGGGGCCGTCGAGACCGTCGAGCAGCCACAGTTCACCGGCCGCGCAGTACACGACGCGGCGGCCGTCCGTGGCGGCATGACGGGCGTAGTGGCCGCCGAGAGGGGTGTGGCGGCGCAGCTGCGATGCGTCGGGCAGCGAGGAGTACAGAGCTCCGACGCCTTCGTGGTCGGAGAGGAAGGCGATGCGGTCGCCGGCCCAGAGGGGGTACTCGATGTTGCCGTCGAGCTGCTCGTGAACGCGCGCGTACGTCATGTCTTCGTCGCCGTCCGGCGGTTGCTGCAGCCAGAGTTTGCCGGCGGTTCCGCCCCGGTAGCGCTTCCAGTAGGCGGCCTCCCGGCCCATCGTGACCGACAGCAGCAGCGTCCGCGGCCCGTACGCCACATCGCCGACGGGCCCGTACGGCAGCGTCTGAGCCGGCCCGCCGTCGAGCGGCACCGCCCGTGCCCAGCTGCGGCGCAGGGACGCCTGCCCGTGGGTGCTGACCGCGAGGACGCGGCCGTCGGGGGTCCAGCCGCGGACGGAGGTCTTCCAACTTCCCCAGTACGTCAGCCGCGTGGAGGGGCCGCCGTCCAGCGGGGCCACATGCACCTCGGGGGCGCCGTCGCGGTAGGAGGTCCACGCGACATGCCTGCCGTCGGGCGAGATCCTGGGGTGGTTCACGGGCATGTTGTCGGCGCTGACGCGCCATGCGCGGCCGCCGTCGAGCGGCGCCGCCCAGACGTCGTCCTCCGCGGTGAAGACGACCAACTCGCCGTGGAGGTGCGGGTACCGGAGGTAGCCAGGGTGCGTCACAGGGTCACCCTAGGCATGCGAGGGCCGCGCGGTCAGGCGTTTGGATCACTTGGCCGGGGATCGCCGACGGGGGTGGGCGTGGGAGGGGTCTTCGGGGCGACGGTCACGGTGACCGTGACGGCAGGCGTCGGGGGCGGCTCGGGGGGCGCGGTCGGAGCGGGAGTCACGGTGGCGGTGACGGTGGACGGGGGGCGCGTCGGCCAGGGGCTTTCCGTCGGCGGCGGGGTCACCGTGGCCGTGGCCGTCGGCTGTGCCCCGCAGTCGCCGAGCATGGTGGCCTCGAAGACGGTCTTGCGGCCCACCTTGGCCGTCAGTTCGCCGTGGACGCACCGCCCCTCGATCTCACGCGTCACCTTTCCCGTGATGGTGATCCGCTGCCCGGAACCGGTCTCGCCTCGGCAGTCGACGGTCACCGGCGCGGGAGGGGAGGACGAGGGGGCGACGCTGCCGATGATGCCGGGGGCCGCCTTGCCCGTGCAGCTCAGCCAGCGCACGTCGAAGCGGAGTCGCTCCAGAGTGCTGGTCGCGGTTCTGTCGGTGGTGACGGCCGCGGCGACGGCGCTCAGCCCGCCGGAGGCGCCCGGCTCGCACCCCGTCGCGGCGATCCCGGCCACCGCCGCGGCGACGGCGATCGTGACGCGTCGTCGTCTCGAGGACACCATGTAGGGCAGGGTGCCAGCTGCCGGAGTACGAGGAAAGCAGCCTTCGCGCCGTGTCCGGTCCCCGCGAGGAAGGCGCGGGCACGGCGCGCGAAGCCCGTCGAGGGCGCGTGCTGTTCAGGACCAGCGGCCCGTACGGCCGAGCAGCAGCGCCGTGGCGGCCGTTCCCGCCGTCGAGGTGCGCAGGACGGTGCGGCCCAGGCGGTACGGCTTCGCTCCTGCTTCGGCGAAGAGGGCCAACTCCTCGGGGGAGACGCCCCCTTCGGGACCGACGACCAGCACGATCGAGCCCTCGGCTGGCAGTTCGGCGGCGGCCAGCGGCTGGGCGCCCTCCTCGTGGAGGACGGCCGCGAAGTCCGCTGCGGCGAGCAGCGCCGCGACCTGCTTGGTGCCCGCGGCATCCGCGACATCGGGGAAGCGGAGCCTGCGCGACTGCTTGCCCGCCTCGCGGGCGGCAGTGCGCCACTTGGCCAGGGACTTGACGCCGCGGTCGCCCTTCCACTGTGTGATGCAGCGGGCCGCCGTCCAGGGCACGATCGCGTCCACGCCGGTCTCCGTCATGGTCTCGACGGCGAGTTCGCCGCGGTCCCCTTTGGGGAGGGCCTGGACGACGGTGATGCGGGGCGCGGCCTCGGGCTCCTCGGGGAACTCGACTGGCTCCACGACCAGCCGGTCCTTGCCCTCGGTCCGCAGCACCCGCCCGGCGGCGCCGTGGCCCCTGCCGTCCGTGAGCACGACGTCCTCGCCCGGCTTGAGCCGTTTGACGGAGACGGCGTGGCGCCCCTCGGGGCCGTCGAGGGTGAGGACCGAGCCCGGTCCCACCCCGTCGAGGGACTCCACGACGAAGACGGGCGCGGTCATCGCGTCACACTCCCGGAGCTCCCGCTGCCGGCGGCGCCGGGCTCAACACCGGCCCGGGCCGCCTCCGCCTCGGCGGCCAGCACGGCGACGAGTTCTCCCGCGGGCAGGGCGCGGGCCAGCCGGTGCCCCTGCCCTGCCCACAGGGCCATGCCCTGGGGGTCGCCCGCCTTGGCGGCGGCCTTGCGCAGCCCGCTGGTCAGATGGTGGATCTGCGGATAGGCGGCGGGGGCGTACGGTCCGTGCTCCCGCATGAACCGGTTGACCAGGCCGCGGGCCGGCCGTCCGGAGAACGCCCTGGTCGACTCGGTGCGGGCGAAAAGCGGATCGGTCATGGCCTGCTTGTGGAGCGCGTGGGCCCCGGACTCGGGACACACGAGGAAAGCCGTGCCCAGCTGTGCGGCGCTCGCGCCCGCGGCGAGGACGGCGGCGACCTGGCCGCCGCGCATCAGCCCGCCGGCGGCGACGATCGGCAGCCGTACGGTCTCGCGGACCAGTGCGACCAGTGAGAGCAGTCCGAGACCCGACCCGTCGGCGTCCGGGTCGTCCCGGTGGGAGCCCTGGTGCCCGCCCGCCTCGACGCCCTGCACGCACACGGCGGCCGCGCCCGCCTCCTCGGCGGCCAGCGCCTCCTCCGGGATGGTCGCGGTGACCACGGTGACCGTGCCGACCTTCGCGAACGCCTCCAGCACCGCGGGGGTCGGGCAGCCGAAGGTGAACGACACGACGGCGACGGGATCGTCGAGGAGTACGGCCAGCTTGGCCTCGTACCCGTCGTCCGCGCCGCTGTCGGGGTCGCCGAGCTCCGTCTCGTACCAGGCGGACTCCCCGGCCAGCTGCTGGCGGTAGACGTCGACGGCGGCGGTGTCGGCGGTCCCGGGCTGCGGCATGAAGAGATTCACCCCGAAGGGATGGCCCGTGAGCGCGCGGAGCCGTTTCACCTCCTGGTACATGCCGTCCGCCGTCTTGTACCCGGCCGCGAGGAACCCCAGCCCGCCCGCCTCGGCCACCGCGGCGGCGAGCTGGGGACACGATGCGCCGCCGGCCATGGGGGCCTGCACGATCGGAAGCCGGCAGAGGTCGGTCAGTGCGGTGGACGACATGCCCTGCATCGTGCCACGTCCCGCTCTGCGCCGGGGCTCCGCCCCCGGACCCCCGCTTACGGGGGCTCCGCCCCGGACCCCCGCTCCTCAATCGCCGGAGGGGCTGGATCATCCAGCCCCTCCGGGGGGCTCGGGGGCTTGACCCCTAACGCCCGTTGAACGCGTCCTTCAGGCGTGAGAACAACCCCTGCTGCCCCGGCTGGAACTGCCCCATCGGCCGCTCCTCACCCCGCAGCTTCGCCAGCTCCCGCAGCAGCCGCTCCTGCTCGGGGTCGAGCTTCGACGGGGTCTGGACCTCCACATGCACGATGAGGTCGCCGCGGCCGCCTCCGCGCAGATGGGTGACGCCTCGGCCGTGCAGCGGGATGGACTGGCCGGACTGGGTGCCCGGACGGATGTCGACCTCCTCCATCCCGTCCAGCGTCTCCAGCGGGCACTTCGTGCCCAGCGCCGCCGCCGTCATCGGGATGGTCACCGTGCAGTGCAGATCGTCGCCGCGCCGCTGGAAGACGGGGTGCGGCAGCTCGTGGATCTCAACGTACAGATCACCCGCGGGCCCGCCGCCGGGACCGACCTCGCCCTCGCCCGCGAGCTGGATGCGGGTGCCGTTGTCGACGCCTGCCGGGATCTTGACGGTGAGCGTCCGGCGGGAGCGCACCCGGCCGTCGCCCGCGCACTCCGGGCACGGCGTCGGCACGACGGTGCCGAAGCCCTGGCACTGGGGGCACGGCCGCGAGGTCATGACCTGGCCCAGGAAGGACCGGGTGACCTGCGAGACCTCTCCACGGCCGCGGCACATGTCGCATGTCTGCGCGGACGTGCCGGGCGCCGCGCCCTCACCGCTGCATGTCGTGCAGACGACGGCGGTGTCGACCTGGATGTCCTTGGTGGTGCCAAAGGCCGCCTCGGTGAGCTCGACCTCCAGGCGAATCATCGCGTCCTGCCCGCGCCGGGTGCGCGAGCGCGGCCCGCGCTGCGACGCGGTGCCGAAGAAGGCGTCCATGATGTCCGAGAAGTTCCCGAACCCGCCCGCGCCGAAGCCGGCGCCCGCGCCGCCACCGCCGCCCGCCTGGGACAGCGGGTCGCCGCCGAGGTCGTAGACCTGCTTCTTCTGCGGGTCCGACAGCACCTCGTACGCCGCGTTGATCTCCTTGAAGCGCTCCTGCGTCTTCGGGTCCGGATTCACATCCGGGTGGAGTTCGCGCGCGAGGCGGCGAAAGGCCTTCTTGATCTCGTCCTGCGATGCGTCGCGACGCACGCCGAGTACGGCGTAGTAGTCCGTGGCCACTTACGACTCCGCCAGGATCTGTCCGACGTAACGTGCCACTGCGCGTACCGCTCCCATCGTTCCGGGGTAGTCCATGCGGGTCGGTCCGACCACGCCGAGTTTGGCAACTGCCTCGTCGCCCGAACCGTAGCCGACCGCGACCACGGACGTGGAACTGAGCCCCTCGTGCTCGTTCTCATGGCCGATCCGCACGGTCACGCCGGAGTCCTTGGCCTCGCCGAACAGTTTGAGGAGCACGACCTGCTCCTCAAGCGCCTCCAGCACCGGCCGGATGGTCAGCGGGAAGTCATGCACGAAGCGGGTCAGATTGGCGGTGCCGCCGATCATCAGCCGCTCCTCGGTCTCCTCGACCAGGGTCTCCAGCAGGGTCGCGAGCACCGTGGAGACGGTGGCCCGGTCCTCCGTTTCGAACGAGTCGGGGAGGTCCTGCACCAGCTGCGGCACATCCGTGAAGCGCCGGCCCACGACACGGGCGTTGAGCCGGGCCCGAAGGTCCGCGAGCGAGGTCTCGCCGAACGGCGCGGGGCAGTCGACCATACGCTGTTCGACCCGCCCGGTGTCCGTGATCAGCACGAGCATCAGCCGGGCGGGAGCAAGGGAGAGCAGTTCCACATGCCGGACCGTGGAACGGGTCAGCGAGGGGTACTGGACGACGGCGACCTGGCGGGTCAGCTGCGCCAGCAGCCGCACCGTGCGCCCGACGATGTCGTCGAGGTCGACGGCCCCGTCCAGGAAGTTCTGAATCGCCCGGCGCTCGGGGGAGGACAGCGGCTTGACGCCCGCCAACCTGTCCACGAACAGCCGGTAGCCCTTGTCTGTCGGGATCCGCCCGGCGCTGGTGTGCGGCTGGGCGATGAAGCCCTCCTCCTCCAGCACCGCCATGTCATTGCGGACGGTCGCGGGCGAGACGCCGAGCCGGTGACGCTCGGTGAGCGCCTTGGACCCGACGGGCTCCTCCGTGCCGACATAGTCCTGGACGATCGCGCGCAGCACTTCGAGTCTGCGTTCACTGAGCACTGCGCACACCTCCAGCTGTGGTCTCTCTCGGTTCCTCGCCTGGCACTCACTGCATCCGAGTGCCAGCCTTTCCCCGAGCCAGTGTACGGCCGTGGGGTGCGCCCCTAGCAAGGGCGGCCGACCACGCTACCGCGAGCCGTCCCAGGTCGTTGCCAGTAGCGTCGCCGTATGGACGTCAGTTGGGAAGACTTCGGCTGGGAGCGGTTGGCCGACGGGGTGGGCCGACGGCGGCTTCCGGTATGGGACGCGACCGTGGGGCTGGTGGCCGGCGGGGACGCCGTTCTGCTGTTCGACACGGGGTCCACGCTGCGTGAGGGGGCCGCGATCCGGGCCCAGGTCGAGACCCTGACGGGCGGGCGTCGAGTGACGCATATCGCACTGAGCCATCCGCACTTCGACCATGTGCTGGGCACATCGGCCTTCTCCGGCGCCCATGTGTACGGGGCGGTCGGCGTCGACGCCCTGATGCGGCGGGAGCGGGACGCGATCCGCGCGGACGCGGTGCGGGAGGGGCTGGACGCGGCCGAGGCGGGCGAGTCCGTCGACCTGATGGTGCTTCCCCAGCACGGGGTGTTCGGCGAGCAGACGCTGGACCTCGGCGGCCGGCAGGTGCTGCTGGCCAATGTGGGGCCCGGCCACACCGGGCACGATCTGGCGCTGCTGGCGCCAGGCGACCCCGAGGTGGTGTTCTGCGGCGATCTCGTCGAGGAGTCGGGCGAGCCCCAGGCCGGCCCGGACGCCATCGCCTCACGCTGGCCCGCCGCCCTGGACCGGCTGCTGGCCCTGGGCGGGGACGACGCGATGTATGTGCCGGGGCACGGGGCGGTGGTCGACGCCGCGTTCGTACGGCGTCAGCGCGATGTGCTGGCGACACGCTTCGGCGTGTCGTAGCGTCGGCCGAGTGCGCGGCTGCGGCCCGGACCTGACGCCCCCTTGGCCGCATCCCCCGGGCGACGGCCCCCGGACCCCCGGCAGAATGGCCCTCCATGCGACCGCGACACTACAGCGCCGACCTGACAGCCCCCTGGAAGAAGTCCGCCCCGGCGCCCGAGGTGCCCGCGGAGCCGGATCTGGTGGTGGAGGAGGTCGCCACGGGCTTCTGCGGCGCGGTGATCCGCTGCGAGGCGGGAACGGTCACCCTGGAGGACCGCTTCGGCAAGCACCGGGCCTTCCCGCTCGCCCCACGCGGCTTCCTGCTGGAGGGCAGGGTCGTCACCCTGGTCCGCCCATCCTCCCCCGCCCCGTCGCGCCCCGCACGCACCGCCTCCGGCTCCCTCGCGGTCCCGGGCGCACGGGCCCGCGTCGCCCGCGCCGGGCGCATCTATGTGGAGGGCCGCCATGACGCGGAGCTGGTCGAGAAGGTGTGGGGCGACGATCTGCGCATCGAGGGCGTCGTCGTGGAGTACCTGGAGGGCGTCGACGACCTCCAGGCGGTCGTCGCGGACTTCGCACCGGGGCCGGACGCCCGCCTGGGCGTCCTGGTCGACCACCTGGTCCCGGGTTCGAAGGAGTCCCGCATCGCGGCCCGGGTCACGGGCGCCGGCGACGGCGACGTGCTCGTGGTGGGGCACCCGTACGTCGACGTCTGGCAGGCCGTGAAGCCCTCCTCGCTGGGCATCCCCGCCTGGCCGGCCGTCCCGCGCGGCGAGGACTGGAAGACCGGCGTCTGCCGGGCTCTGGGCTGGCCCCTCGACACGGGCGCGGCCTGGCAGCGCATCCTGGGCTCCGTGCACTCCTACAAGGACCTGGAGCCGGCGCTGCTGGGCGCTGTGGAGCGGCTCATCGACCATGTGACGGCGTGAGCGTCCGGCCCGTTGCGGGGGCCCTGGGGGGCCTGGGCCCTCAGTCCACCAGGTCCCTCACCACCGCGTCCGCGAGCAGCCGCCCCCGCAGCGTCAGCGCCGCCCGCCCCGCCTCATACGGCCCGGGTTCGAGGAGCCCCTCGGACAGGGCCCGTCCGGACGCCTCCAGGCCCGCCTTCCGCAGCAACTCCAGCGGCACGCCCTCCCGCAGCCGCAGCTCCAGCAGCACCCGCTCCACCCGGCGGTCCTCCGCCGACAGGAGCTCGCGGCCCGCGCCCGGGGAACGACCCTGCGCCAGGGCGGCCGCGTACGCGCCCGGGTGCTTCACGTTCCACCACCGGACACCGCCCACATGGCTGTGTGCGCCGGGGCCCGCGCCCCACCAGTCCGCGCCGCGCCAGTAGAGCTCGTTGTGCAGGCAGCGGCCCGCCTGTGAGGCGGTCCAGTTCGACACCTCGTACCACTCGAAGCCGGCCGCGGACAGGGTCTCCTCGGCGATCAGATAACGGTCCGCGTGCACGTCGTCGTCGGTCATCGGGACCTCGCCGCGCCGGATGCGGCGGGCGAGCTGGGTGCCCTCCTCGACGATCAGCGCGTATGCCGACACATGGTCGGGGCCCGCGCCGACGGAGGCGTCGAGCGAGGCCCGCCAGTCGTCGTCGCTCTCCCCCGGCGTGCCGTAGATCAGGTCGAGGTTCACATGGTCGAAGCCGGCGGCCCGGGCCTCGGCCACGCAGGCCTCGGGACGTCCCGGGGTGTGCGTACGGTCGAGGATCTTCAGCACATGCCGCCGGGCGCTCTGCATGCCGAAGGAGATCCGGTTGAAGCCGCCTTCCCGCAGCTCCGCCAGATAGGCCGGATCCACGGACTCCGGGTTGGCCTCCGTGGTGACCTCCGCGTCGTCGGCGAGCCCGAACTCGTCCCGTACCGCGCCGAGCATGGCCACCAGGTCGCCAGCGGCGAGCAGCGTCGGGGTGCCGCCGCCGACGAAGACGGTCCGCACGGGCCGCGGGTCGTCGCCGAGGACCTTGCGGGCGAGCCGGACCTCGTCGGCGAGCGTGGCGGCGTAGTTGTCGCGGGAGGCGAGCACGCCGCCGCTGCCGCGCAGCTCGGTGGCGGTGTAGGTGTTGAAGTCGCAGTAGCCGCACCGGGTGGCGCAGTACGGCACATGGAGATAGAAGGCGAGCGGACGGTCGGCTGACGCGTCGAGCGCGGACGCGGGCAGGGAGCCGTCCTCCGGCACGGGCTCGCCGTCGGGCAGTACGGAAGGCATGCCCTCCATTGTCCGTCACCGGCGGCGAACCCCTGCCGGGCGTCGCGCGCAGGCGTCGGGGCCGGGCGTCGGACTCGGACGTCGCGCGCCGGGCCGTGTGCGACGCGTCCGAGCCCGACGGCGGCCTCAGGCCTCGCGGGCGCCGTCGTACATCTCCTCGATGAGGTCCTTGTACTCACGCTCGACGACGGGCCGCTTGAGCTTGAGGCTGGGCGTCAGCTCGCCGTGCTCGATGTCCAGGTCGCGCGGCAGCAGCCGGAACTTCTTGATCGTCTGCCAGCGCTGAAGGCCTTCGTTGAGGCGCTGCACATAGCCGTCGACGAGCTGCTCCACCTCCTTGGAGGCGACGACCTCGGCGTAGGACTTGCCGCCCAGGCCGTGCTCCTCGGCCCAGCCGAGGATGGTCGCCTCGTCGAGGGCGATCAACGCGGTGCAGAAGTTCCGGTCCGCGCCGTGCACCAGAATGTTGGAGACGAACGGGCAGACCGCCTTGAACTGGCCCTCGATCTCGGCGGGCGCCACATACTTGCCGCCGGACGTCTTGATCAGGTCCTTCTTCCGGTCGGTGATCCGCAGATAGCCGTCGGCGGACAGCTCCCCGATGTCGCCGGTGTGCAGCCAGCCGTCCGACTCGAGGACCTCGGCGGTCTTGTCGGACAGTCCGTGGTAGCCCTCCATGATTCCGGGGCCGCGGAGCAGGATCTCGCCGTCGTCCGCGATGCGCACCTCGCAGCCGGGCAGCGGCTTGCCCACGGTGCCGGTGCGGTAGGCCTCGCCGGGGTTGACGAAGCTGGCGGCGCTGGACTCGGTGAGGCCGTAGCCCTCGAGGATGTGGATGCCCGCGCCGGAGAAGAAGTAGCCGATGTCGGGTGAGAGGGCCGCGGAGCCGGAGATGGCGGCGCGCAGCCGGCCGCCGAAGGCCTCGCGGAGCTTGCCGTAGACCAGCACGTCGGCGATCTTGTGCTTGGCGCTCAGCCCGAAGGGGGCGGATGCCTTGCCGGTGCGGCGGTAGCTGTCCTGTGCGGCCTTGGCGTACTCGCGGGCGACGCCGGCCGCCCACTGGAAGATCTTGTACTTGGCCCCGCCGGCGGCGCGCGCCTTGGCGGCGACGCCGTTGTAGACCTTTTCGAAGATCCGCGGAACGGCCGCCATATAGGTGGGCTGCACGACCGGCAGATTCTCGATGATCTTGTCGACGCGGCCGTCGACGGCGGTGACATGGCCGACCTCGATCTGCCCGGAGGTGAGCACCTTGCCGAAGACATGGGCGAGCGGCAGCCACAGGTACTGAACATCGTCCTTGAAGATCAGTCCGGTGGCGGCCATGGCCTTGGCCATGTACGACCAGTTGTCATGGGGCAGCCGGACGCCCTTGGGCCGGCCCGTGGTGCCCGAGGTGTAGATCAGGGTCGCAAGCTGATCAGCGGTGATCGCCTTGATGCGCTCCTTGACCGCGTCCGGGTGCTTCTCGAGGTGCTGTGCGCCCCGCGCCTCCAGCTCGGCGAGGGAGAGCACCCAGCCGTCCGGGTCCGCGGGGTCGGCCTCCACCCCCTCGGTGTCGATGACCACGACATGGCTGAGGCCCGGCAGCTCGGCACGCTTCTCCCGCGCCTTGGCCAGCTGTGAGGCGTCCTCGGCGATCAGCATCCGGCTCTCGGAGTCGGCCAGGATGTACGCGGACTCCTCGGCGTTGGTCGACGGGTAGACGGTCGTGGTGGCCCCACCCGCGCACATCACGCCCAGGTCGGCGAGAATCCACTCGACACGGGTGGAGGAGGCGAGGGCCACCCGCTCCTCGGGGCGCAGCCCCAGGTCGACAAGGCCTGCGGCGATGGCGTCGACGCGGTCGGCGGCCTGCCGCCAGCTCAACGACTTCCAGTCGTCGGGGCCCTGACCGGAGGCGGGGGGCACCGGATAGCGGTATGCCTCGCCGTCCGGCGTGGCCGCCACTCGCTCGGTGAAGAGCATCGCCACGGAGGGCGGTCGGTTCTCGATCAGAGTCTGGTTTTCGCTCACGACGTCGTCCTCCGAGCCTGGCCTTCCCGGGCCTCTTTAACTGGCGAGTAACCATCGAGCCGTGATCAGAGTAGAGCGGACGGGTCCGGCACGTAAGTCTCTTCGCACTGCCGCTTGATAACGAACACGGCGCGAACACGGCGCGAAAATGCATCCGCCCCGGCCGTCCGGCCGGGGCGGATCCTCTCACGCCGCTTCCTCGTCCCCCGCTTCGCGCCCTGCCTCTGCCCTTGCTTCTGCCCTTGCTTCTGCTTCTCGCCCTGCTTCTCGCCCTACTTCTTGCCCTTGGCGCCTTCGTCGCTGGAGAGGACGGCGATGAAGGCCTCCTGCGGGACCTCCACGCTGCCGACCATCTTCATCCGCTTCTTGCCTTCCTTCTGCTTCTCCAGCAGCTTCCGCTTACGGGAGATGTCACCGCCGTAGCACTTGGCGAGGACGTCCTTGCGGATGGCTCGGATGGTCTCGCGGGCGATCACGCGCGAGCCGATGGCCGCCTGGACCGGCACCTCGAACGCCTGCCGGGGGATCAGCTCCTTGAGCTTGGCGACCAGCCGTACGCCGTATGCGTACGCATGATCCTTGTGGGTGATCGCGGAGAACGCGTCGACCTTGTCGCCGTGCAGCAGGATGTCCACCTTGACCAGGCTGGACGCCTGCTCGCCGGTGGGCTCGTAGTCGAGGGAGGCGTAGCCGCGCGTCTTGGACTTCAGCTGGTCGAAGAAGTCGAAGACGATCTCGGCGAGGGGGAGGGTGTAGCGGATCTCCACCCGGTCCTCGGAGAGGTAGTCCATGCCCAGCAGAGTGCCGCGGCGGCCCTGGCAGAGCTCCATGATCGAGCCGATGAACTCGCTGGGGGCGAGGATGGTGGCCCGCACGACCGGCTCATGAACCTCGGCGATCTTCCCCTCGGGGAACTCGCTCGGGTTGGTGACCGTGTGCTCCGTCCCGTCCTCCATCACCACGCGGTAGACCACGTTGGGCGCGGTGGCGATCAGGTCGAGCCCGAACTCGCGCTCCAGGCGCTCGCGGATCACGTCCAGGTGCAGCAGGCCCAGGAAGCCCACGCGGAAGCCGAAGCCCAGGGCGGCGGAGGTCTCGGGCTCGTAGACCAGGGCAGCGTCGTTGAGCTGGAGCTTGTCGAGGGCCTCGCGCAGCTCCGGGTAGTCGGAGCCGTCCAGCGGATACAGGCCGGAGAACACCATGGGCTTGGGGTCCTTGTAGCCGCCCAGCGGCTCCTCGGCGCCCTTGGTCTGCTGGGTGATCGTGTCGCCGACCTTCGACTGGCGGACGTCCTTCACACCTGTGATCAGATAGCCCACCTCGCCGACCCCGAGACCGTCGGCCGGGAGCATCTCGGGCGAATTGGTCCCGATCTCCAGCAGTTCGTGGGTGGCGCCGGTGGACATCATGCGGATGCGCTCGCGCTTGCCGAGCTGACCGTCGACGACCCGGACGTAGGTCACGACGCCGCGGTACGAGTCATAGACCGAGTCGAAGATCATCGCGCGGGCGGGGGCGTCCTTCACGCCGACCGGGGCGGGGACCTCGCGGACGACGCGGTCGAGCAGAGCCTCGACTCCGAGGCCCGTCTTGGCCGACACCTTCAGCACGTCCTCGGGCTCGCAGCCCACCAGGTTGGCCAGCTCCTCCGAGAACTTCTCGGGCTGCGCGGCAGGCAGGTCGATCTTGTTCAGCACCGGGACGATCGCGAGGTCGTTCTCCATCGCCAGATAGAGGTTGGCGAGGGTCTGCGCCTCGATGCCCTGGGCGGCGTCGACCAGCAGGATCGTGCCCTCACAGGCGGCGAGGGAGCGCGACACCTCATAGGTGAAGTCGACGTGCCCCGGAGTGTCGATCATGTTGAGGATATGGGTCCTGCCCCCGTCCGGGCCCTCGGTGGGCGCCCAGGGCAGCCGCACGGCCTGGGACTTGATGGTGATGCCGCGTTCGCGCTCGATGTCCATGCGGTCGAGGTACTGGGCGCGCATCTGCCGCTGCTCGACCACTCCGGTCAGCTGGAGCATCCTGTCGGCAAGCGTCGACTTGCCGTGGTCGATGTGCGCGATAATGCAGAAGTTGCGGATCAGCGCCGGGTCGGTACGGCTCGGCTCGGGCACATTGCTGGGGATCGCGGGCACGCAGGGTCCTGATTCTCGAGACGCCGGGCGCGTCTGGCTCGGTCGATGGCTGAGGCTTACGTCTTCAGTCGATACGTAGGCTCCATGGTCCCACGCGCACGGGAGTGTGCTCGGTTTGGGCCGCTCGATGAGCGACTGGTAGCCTGGGCAGCTGTGTCTCGCGCACCCTCTCGCGTGGGACGGTTAAGAGATCACCGAACCTGTAAAGGCTCTTTCGTGGCGAACATCAAGTCCCAGATCAAGCGGAACAAGACCAACGAGAAGGCGCGCCTGCGCAACAAGGCCGTCAAGTCCTCGGTCAAGACCGCGATCCGCCAGGCCCGCGAGGCCATCGCGGCGGGCGACGTCGAGAAGGCCACCGCGGCCGTCGCCGTGGCGTCGAAGAAGCTCGACAAGGCCGCCTCGAAGGGTGTCCTCCACAAGAACAACGCCGCCAACAAGAAGTCGGCGCTGGCCACCAAGGTCGCCACCCTCAAGGGCTGAGCTCTTGATTGATCGCCGGTAGGGATCCGGCGGGCCCTCTCATCCGCCCCCTTTCCCGGCTACTGCACTCTCCGCGCCGCACGCGGCCTGCGTTCGCCACGCGGGTGCGGCGCACCAGCTGAACAAGCTAAGCCCCTGGTCATTGGCCAGTTGCTCACTGCCCGTCCGGATCCCCCCGGATGGGCAGTACGCATTTTGTACACATCGTTAGTGATCTTCCTTCGGCTTCCATTGCTCGCCGATCTTTGCCAGAGCGGCCTTGCGCCCCGAGTCGAGCACGTCGGCTACTTCGTCGAGACGGTCGGGCCAGAGGTGCCCGTAGACGTCCAGCGTCATGGCTGCCGACTTGTGCCCGAGCATCAGCTGCACAACCTTCACGTCCGCCCCTGCCGCGATGGCAAGCGACGCCGCGGTATGCCTCAGCTTGTGCGGCGTGATGCCGAGCCCCTCCAACCCCGCGGCCTTCACCGCCTGATCGAAGACGGCTGGACGCCACGTGCTGTAGCGCAGATGCGTCCCGCCTGCCCCAACCCACAGCAGGTCGTCCCGCTTGCGTTTGTGGGTGAGCGGCCGCAGGTCCTCCACCAGGGAGGCGAGCACGGGCGCGGACCGGCGCTCATGGTTCTTCACGGGCCCGATCTTCATCCCGCCCTTGACCCTGGTGTGCGCCTGCACAATCCGCAGGCGGCGCGTGTCGAGCTGGACCCGAGCGACTTCCAGCGCAGTCGCCTCGCCCCACCTGATCCCGCAGTAACCGAGAACCAGGATCAGCGTCCGATACTCCCCCGCCGCTTCGGCGAGCCCGGCCAACTGCTCATGGGAGAGGTAGACGTGCTCCCCGTCATCCCCGATGGGCGGCAGCTCGTGATCCGTCGCGGGGCTGGACGGGATCTTCCCCGACTGTACGGCGCGCTTCATGACCATGCCGAACACGAGGTAGATCTTTGCGATCCGGGCGGGAGACAACTTACCGCCGCGCTTCCCCGGCTGGCTGCACAGCTCGTTCACCCAGTCGGAGACGTCCTCCCATGCGATCGACGCCACCCTATGCTCCCCCCACTTGGGGATCACGTACAGGTCGAGCAGTTCTCGGTAGTCGTTCCTGGTCCGCTCGCCCTGCTTCCGGAGAGACTCGAACCACTCCTCCGCGATGTCGGAGAACTGCACCTTCCCTTGCTTCGGGTCCCGGTACGTGCCCTTCTCAAGGCGCTCTTCGATCGCCCGCTTTTCGGCCTCCGCCTGCGGCATCTTCTGGAACGTCTTGGCCTTCGGCTTGCCATCAGGCCCGTACCAGCGGACGCGCCAGCGGCCGGGCGGGTTGCGCTTGCTACCGACCTTCTTCGCGGTCTGCCACTTCTCGACCGCGGCCTGATAGTCGGCGTGACTCGCGCGGTCCTCAATCCACACTCGGGCCACGTTCACCCCCCTCTTCTTCTGCCCATCCCTTGAACACCTCTACTGCGGCCCGCTGCCCCTCCTGAGTGGTTTGGTCCCACCCGATGCCATCCGGCGTTGCCGCCATCAGGTACATGGCCAGCAACTTTCGCCGCTCCTCCTGGTCGGCCTCCTCCGGCCACTCCAGAGGGACCCTGCCCTGAGCCCATCGCCAAGCGATCCGACCGCGGATCTCACCTACACCGGTGAGCTCAACAAATCCGCGGACACTTGCCGGCAGCAGGAGCGTGATCACCGGCACCTGGAGGACAACGGCCAGCGCCATGAGGTCATCGACGTCCACCCGCCTCACAGGCTTGGGCTCTCCGCTCTTGCCTGGCTCGGTGTCAGGTGCTCCGTTCTCGATCTTGTTTAGCGCGTCTGCACTCAGTGGACGCCCTACTTCCTTAAGCGCCGCAGCAAGAGCACGGAGGGTCAACCCTCGCTCTCCACGGAGGCGCTTCACGTTGGCGGCAACTGTCCGCCCCGTCGGTCCCAATTCGATACGTCCCGTCGTCATGATCCGGACGCTAGCAGTCGAGATTTCTTCGACAGAAGTCCGGATCTTGCGAGTCCCGAATAATCCCGAGTACGATCGTCATCATCTCGGAGGCTCTCGCGATTATGCAAGTCTTTGTCGCGAAAAATTCGACAGGAGTCATTGTGGCTCAGCAACTCATGACAGCAGCGCAGGTGTCTGCGGAGTACGGCATTGCCGTACAAACACTGGCCAACTGGCGCTGGCAGGGCATTGGCCCTGCGTACGTGAAGGCGACTTCCGGTCGCGGCGGTCGGGTCCTCTACCGCCGCTCCTCTATTGAGTCCTGGCTCGACGAACAGACCGTGCAGACCGGGGGATCCGCGGCATGAGCGAAAAGGCGAACGCCCCCGCGGGTGAGGCGGGGGCGCGCAGTGACCGGCTGGGCGGCGGGTCAGTCGACAGCGTAGCGCGCTGCATGCATCTGGACGATGTGGTTGCCGCGTGGGCCGAGGCGCAGGTGACCGGTCTTCTGCCGCGTGAGGTGGAGGTGCCGACGTACGGGGTCCAGGCGTGGGTCGAGCTGCCGGCGGGGGACGCGCGGAAGGCCGCCGCTGTGTTGGTGGCCGCTGAGATGTGGCGTCGCTACGGCGACGAAGAGGCTCTTCTCGCGTGGTTCCGACAGGCATGGCGTGCGCGGCCGCCCTTGGCTGAGGGCAGGAGCCGTGCCGAGTTGGCGGCGCGGGCCCGGTCCCGGCCTGCGCATCGGCTTCGGGCTACGCCTGGCTGGCCGCCGATCCGGATTCCCGGTAAGCCGGGCCGCTACCTCACCGTTCAGGGGCGTGCGGCATGACCGCGGAAGCCCTCGTCTATCAGCTTGCGGGCGCGCCGATGGACGTCGGAGCGGGCCCGATGCAGCAGTTGCCCAGCCAGGAGGCGCAGTCGGATTGCAGCCGTCGTGTCAAGCTCACGCCCGCCTCGGCGATCGAGCCGGAGCCCGTGATCTGGGCGTGGGAGCCGGAGGCAGGAGAAGGGCGCATTCCCGCGGGTGCGCTCACTCTGGCTGCCGGTCGGGAGGGGACGGGCAAGTCGTCGTTCGGCATCTGGGTCGCCGCGCGCCTGTCCCGCGGTGAGCTGCCTGGAACGTTCTGCGGGCAGCCGAGGAACGTCTTCTACGCGGCCGTGGAGGACTCTTGGTCCCGCACCCTGGTGCCTCGCCTCATCGCGGCCGGTGCCGACCTGGACCGCGTGTTCCGCATCGATGTGGAAGACGTCGAGCGCGGGGAGACCATGCTGTCGCTTCCCATGGACGTCTCCCTCATCGAGCGGGCCATCGCAGAACACGACGTCGCTGCGCTCATCGTCGACCCGCTCATGTCCACCTTGGGAAGCAGCACTGATGCGCACCGCACTCAGGATGTGCGGCAGGCACTCGAGCCCCTGGTGCGCATGGCCGAGCGAACCAAGGCGCTGACCCTGGGCATCGCCCACTTCAACAAGGGCGGCGGTACGGATGCGTCCCAGCTCATCTCAGGTTCCGGCGCGTTCAAGGATCTGGCCCGTGCCGTCATCGCCTTCGCCCGCGACCGCGAGACCGAAGAGCAGGTGATGACGCAGACGAAGAACAGCCTCGGCCGTCTGGACCTCCCCTCGCTGTCGTACCGGATCGAGGGGTTCGACGTGCACACCAGGAAGGGTGTGGCGAACGTCGGCCGCCTCGCCTTCACCGGCATCTCAGAGCGCAGCGTCGAGGACACCCTCGCGGCCCCGGTCGACCGGGACGAGGCAGGCGAGCGAGACGAGGCCGCCGCCTGGCTCGTCGACTACCTCACCGACCACGGGGGCGAAGCCCCCGCGGGGGACGTCATCAAGGCCGCTGAGAAGGACGGGTTCGCCAAGCGCACCATCCAGCGGGCCCGCTCAAAGGTCGGCGTGACATCCCAGAAGTCCGGCTTCGGCAAGGGCTGGGCGTGGGTACTGAGCGTGACCAACGACAGCGAAGACGACACGAAGATGCCGAAGGTGCCAGCACCCAAGGAGTTGGCACCTTCGGCACCTTCGCTGACACCTTCAGCCACCCCGTCACCGCCCGTAGACGAAACCGACCGCCCTAAGGCCCCCTGCAAGAAGTGCGGCCGCCCCCAGTGGAACGCCGAAGGCTCCCCCCACTGCTTCGACTGCCGCCCCGCGGCCTAACCGAAAGGAAGATCACTGTGGAGAAGCTGAGGGAAGAGATCGACATCGTCATGGATGGCGTGCGCAAGGCCATCCTCGCCCACGAGGAGAACCACCGCACCAGCGGACTGCCTCCCAAGGGACGCGCCCCGCTCGGCACCGCCATGAGCGCCGTGCGCTCCTACAGCACGCTGGTCACCTCCGCCTACGAGAAGCTGGAGAAGCTGCGCCTGGACGACACCATGTTCCCCGAGGGCAAGAAGCGGATGATGCAGGAGCTGCTCACCGACGCCGAGCAGAAGACGGAGGACAAGCAGCGTTCGGCCGACAACAACGCCGTCGTGGCCCGCGCCTCGTTCATCACCGCCGCTTTCCCCGCCCTGTCCAAGAACCGGGAGGCGATCGCCCGTGAGGATGCCCGCATGATCCTGGACGCCTCCAAAGATCCGGATGTACGGCTCGGGCAACTGGCCCTGCGGCAGGACGACGTGGGGGCGCTGGTCGTCACCCAGTGGGGCAGGGACTACCTCGAATCGCGCGGGCTCGGCGAGCACGAGATCAGGGCGACCCAGGAACTCGTCATCGGCCACGCTCTCAACGGCGCCGCCGACCAGAGCGGCGACCGCGAACGCTCCGCCGCCGCGCGTGGCGCCATGGCCGCCCAGTCCGTCATCGGCCTCAACGACGCCGCAGCCGGAGCCGTACGCGGGCTGTTCGCCAGCATGCGCGACTACTACCACGTGCCCCGCGAGGAGTACCCCGTGCCGCGCGACCCGCGCCGCCCCGCCGCACCCCAAGTGTTCGGCGATGACGTCGAGCCGATGTCGTTCTAACCCTTCGCCGCGCGGCGTGACCCGTCGCGCGGCGAACACCGGAAAGGCACGTCATGCCCGATCACACCGTGACCGTCATCGTCAGCGACGGCATGCAGTTCGGCTACGAGGGACGCACCTTCACCGGCGGCGACCTGATCAGCCTGCCCGCCGAGCACGTACACACCTGGCTCTCCCGTGGCCTGGTCGAACTACCCGAAGACCACGAGCAGACACCGCACAACCACATGTCCCCGGCAAGGGGTGACAGACCGTAACCCACCCCCAGGGGGGTGACCCCCAACCCTCGGGGGTGGCAGAGCGCGGGGGAGGGCTCCGGGGGATCGGTCGACCAATCAACCTCAACGATCACCACGGAGGGTGAGCGATGCCGAAGCAGCGGGACCCGTCGCGGCCGTACAGCCGCGCGCACCGGGGGCAAGGCGGCGGCCGGGCCGGCCTTCTGGTCGCGCTGCCCGCCGGCGGCTGCACTCTGCCCGTTCCCGACATGCCCGCCGGACGGGAGTGGTCCGAGGCGGACCGGGCCCGCTGGCGCGAGTTGTGGCAGTCGCCGCAGGCCACCCAGTGGGACGACACCGCGCGCGGCACGGTCGCCGTCCTACTCGTCTACGAGTCGGCGATCCTCGCCGGTACCGCCTCGGCGTGGATGGCGCAGGAGGCCCGGTACGCCAGCGAGGCACTCGGGCTGACTCCCCGCGCGATGGCCGCGCTCGGATGGCGCATCGTCGACGTCGAGGACGGCGCGCCGTGACGACCGCCCGCCGCGCCGCCCGCGCCGCCCGCGCCGCCCGCGCCGCCCGCCTGCCGGACGATGACGATGATCCGCCCCCGCCGCCGCGCACCGACCCGTCATGGCGCGAGGCGCTGGACACAGTCGCTCAGGACTGGCCCGATCAAGGACCGCTCGGGATGTCGCAGGACTTCATGGTCGTCTGCGCGGCATGGCGACGATGGCGACGTGCCCGCGACGAATGGAACACCCGGCGGAACAACAGACGGCCCCCGGAGTGATCCTCCGGGGGCCGTCTGGCCGTGACCGCCCGCCCCGCTGGTTCCGCCTGGAGGGGAAGGAACCGACACGAGGGACGGGCGGCCGACTCTTGCGACCGCTACCGGCCCTCCGGCCGCGGCGCGTTGTGGCAGACGCACGCGCACCGCAACGAGAGCACCGGCCGCTCACCAGGGAACGGGGTGCCGCTGGCGTACACGTCCTGCGGGTGGCACAAGGAGTGCTCGCCCATCTCGCACTCACCGGACCGCCCGAAGCGCTCCGCGTCCGCCCGTACCTGGGCGACCGTACGCACTACGCTCACGACTCGCCTCCCGCAGTGCAGCGGCGGCACCGGCACGCGGGCCAAGCCAGCGACAGCGGCACCGGCCGCGACCGGCCCGGCCGCACCGTCACGAGAGCGGAGACCTCCGCCTGCCCGCCATCGGGCCCGACGCGGTAGGCGCGCACGGTCATCCGGGACCGTCCCGGCGCAGGGACACGTCCCGCGATCACCGCTCGCCCTCCGCCCGCTCGCGCCACCCCGGCTCCAGCAGATCCAGCGCGTCCGGCAGCACCGGAAGGTGCGGCGCGCACTCCGGGCAGGCGTAGACGTTGAAACCAGGGCCCGATCCTGCGTGCACCTCGGAGACCACCACCGGCCGCGACGTCAGCGCGTTGCACCGCACGCACATCCTCACCGGACGGCGCACCCCCACCGGCCGCGGTCCGGCCGCCTCGCGAGGGACCTCCCAGGTGTGCCCGAAGGCGTCGCGGTGGTCGCCGTCGTGCCCGGCGGGCACGACGCACGGCAGGCGGTGCCTTCCCGGACCCGGCCGCTCCCACCCTGCGCGCCGCGCGCCGCACCGCGGCCCGTCCGCCTCGCAGGCGTCAGGGCAGCCAGAGGCGCATACGAGAACCTGCGCCCCGGACACGTACCGCTCCCCGGACGGCTCCGGCATCCACGGGCCGTACGTGCTCCCACACCGCCCGCACTCTGGCGTGGTCGGCTCCGACCGCTTCCCAGAGCCGCTCACCGGGCCACCCCCGCCCCGTGCAGAACGCGGGTGTCCAGATCGATGCCGAAGTCCGCCGCGAGGACCAACGTCATCCGCCGCCGCTGCTGCCGGGCCCGCTCCTGCCGCCGCTCATGCTCGATCAGGTATGGCCGCACCAGGGCGACCGCGCCGCCGTCCAGCGGCTCGTTCATCCCGTACGGGGAGCGGGGCCGCAGGCTCCATCCGCCAGCCGGACCGAACCGCTCGCCCTGCCCGTCCGCGGACCGCGCGGCGGGACAAGCTTCCTGGGGCCGTGCAGCGGGGACGATAGGACGGGCACCAGCCCGCCGACCGCCCGTACCGGGCGCGAACACCAGCCGGAGCCATACGGCGATCCGGCAGATAAGGTCAGTCATGTCGACGCTCCTCGAAAGCGTTGGCCACGCCCCGGGGCCCTGCCAGGCCGCCGGGGTCTTTACTATGAGACCTTACCGCGCCTTACCGCGCCTTGCCGAGGGTTCCTGCGGTCGCGGAGTATGGTGCGGCAACCTACGGTCGCTGGTATGAGTGCTGATCTTGACCGGACGCGAGCGGTGTGGCGGCAGGTGGCACAGATCGTCATCGGACGCATCAAGGACGGCACCTACGCGCCAGGCTCCCGTGTACCGTCCACGCTGGAGCTGGCTACCGAGCTCGGCATCGCGTCATCGACCAGTCAGAAGGCATTGGCGTACCTGCGCCGTGAGGGCTGGCTGCGGGGTGAGACGGGCATCGGCACTTTCGTTGCCGACCAGCCGCCCGCCGACGGCTCCGCGGGTGGCGAGTCCGTCGTCTGACCTCCTGCGCTCGATGAGGGTCCGGTCGCTGGCCCCGGAGGATGACTCACGCCCTCCGGGGCGGCCGCGTTTCCCGTACACATGCCGTACACATGGGGACGGGACGAGCCGGGATAGCCTCTGATACAGCGGGATGACATTTCCGCAGGTCAACCAGCATATGCGGGTGTTTTCGCAGGTAGCTCAGAGGTGATCAGCGCACGCGGCCTGCGTTCGCCACGCGGGTGCGGCGCACCAGCTGAAAGCGAAGGCCCCGGCCTACCGCCCTTTCCCCAGGGCAGGCGCCGGGGCCTTCGTCATGCCGTCCGCAACCGTATGCCGTCCGCAACCGCCGGGCGGGGTCATCGCCACCTCCCCCTGGAAGCTGCGAGAAACACCGTGCCGCGCGCTTGCCGGTGCCGCGACCGGCAATGTCCGCCCGCCGAGGAGCGCCATCCGCCGCCGCGGGCGCCCCCGCGCCCGAAGGGCTGCGGGGGAGCGTGCAGGACGGCACGAGGGGGCAAAGCGCCGGGAGGAGCACTAGCCACGGCGGGAGCGAGCCGCCCGCGCCACCGCGACCACCGCCTTCTCAAGGGCGTACTCCGGATCGTCCCCGCCTCCCTTCACACCCTCGTCCGCCGCGGCGACGGCCCGCATCGCCGCCGCGACGCCGTCCGGGGTCCACCCCCGCATCTGCTGCCGTACACGGTCGATCTTCCATGGCGGCATGCCCAGCTCGCGTGCGAGATCGGCGGGCCGTCCACCCCGTGCGGAGGACAGCTTGCCGATCGCCCGGACGCCCTGCGCCAGCGCGCTGGTGATCAGGACCGGGGCGACCCCGGTCGACAGCGACCAGCGCAGCGCCTCCAGGGCCTCCGCCGCCCGACCCTCCACCGCACGGTCGGCCACCGTGAAGCTCGACGCTTCGGCACGGCCCGTGTAGTAGCGCGCGACGACCGCTTCGTCGATCGTGCCGTCCACGTCCGCCGCGAGCTGCGCCACCGCGCTCGCCAGCTCCCGCAGATCACTTCCGATCGAGTCGACCAGGGCCTGGCAGGCCTCGGGCGTCGCCGATCTGCCGAGCCCCCGGAACTCCGACCGGACGAACATCAGCCGCTCCGCGGGCTTCGTCGTCTTGGGGCAGGCGACCTCACGCGCCCCTGCCTTCCGGGCCGCGTCCAGCAGGCCCTTGCCCTTGGCGCCCCCGGGGTGCAGCAGCACCAGAGTGATCTCCTCCGCGGGCGCGGCGAGATAGGCCTTCACGTCCTTGACCGTGTCGGCGGACAGATCCTGGGCGTTCCGCACGATCACGACCTTGCGCTCGGCGAAGAGCGAGGGGCTGGTCAGCTCGGCGAGTGTGCCGGGCTGCAGCTGGTCGGCGGTGAGGTCGCGGACGTCCGTGTCGGGGTCGGCCGCCCGCGCCGCCGCCGTCACCTGTCGCACCGCACGGTCCAGAAGCAGGTCCTCCTGGCCCACGGCGAGCGTGACGGGGGCGAGAGGATCGTCGGTCGAATTCTTTCTGCTGGCCATCGCCGTCCAGCATCCCACGGCCCACTGACACTCCCGCCCGTACCGGAGAATGGGCGGGTGAGTGAACGACACATCCTGGTGCTGCCGGACCGCGACTCCGCGGAAGACCTGGCCGAGGGGCTCGCCGACCGCTTCGGGGTGATGGAGGAACCCCAGCTCGTACGGGACGCCCTGGCCGGCGAGGACGACGCGGAAGACGCCCAGTGGCTGGTCGTCGTGGAGGATCCGGACGGCCGCCTGGCCCCTGCCGCGCTGGACGACTTCGCCGCCGAATTCGAAGGCTGGCTCGAAGCCCCCTGAACCGCCGGTTTCCCGTCTCAGCCGTCTCCGCCGTCTCCGCCGTTTCCGCCGTCTCCGCCGTCTCCGCCTGTCCTCCGGTACCTCTGGCGCACGATCCGCCGGGAGGGGCGCTAGCTCCGCCGTCGCGCCACCGGCGCGGACGGCAGCCGGTCGAGCCGCAGCCCGAAGTGGTCGCGGTAGGCGGCCAGGAGAGCGGCGTCATTCGCCAGCTCCCGTACCTGGCGTTCGCCGTGCTCGGTGGTCACCAGCTTCCGGCCGGAGATCGTGATCCGGCCGCCGGAGGTGAGTCTGGAGCACACGACGGATCGGCAGAAGTGCGATTCGGGCGACGTGCGATGCCACCATGCCCCGGCGGCGAAGTCCCTCAGCTCACGGGGCCGCGTCTCCAGCCGGAACTGGGGCTTGTCGTCCCGGAGCACATCAAGGTCGCCGCCCTCCGGCGCCTCGGCGACCCGGAACGTGCCCGCCGGGTCCAGCTGGTCGCCGCGCTCGTCGAGCGCCAGCGGGTAGTGGCTGTGGTCGCCGAAGCCGACGTCTGCCAGCCAGGGCCCCGAGGAGTCGGCCGGCTCCACCCGCAAGGCGAGATGGTCGTAGGGAATGCCCAGCCGGCCGTCCTCTCCGAACACCCGTGCCTGGAGCAGTTCGACCCGGAAGCCGAGCGCCCGCAGCAAGAGAGCGAAGGCCCCGTTGAGTTCGTAGCAGAAGCCGCCGCGCCGTTCGTCCACGATCTTGGCGAGGAGCGCTTCCTCCTCCAGCAGGATGTCCTCACCGAGATGGATGGACAGATTCTCGAACGGCACCTCCGTCAGATGGTGCAGCTGAAGCTGGCGCAGGGCGCCCGCGTCCGCCCGCTCCGGCCGGTCGGCTCCGATGCGGCTGAGGTAGTCGTCCATGGGGTCCATGGGGCCAGTGTCGTCTTCTGGTGACCCTTTCGCATGCATCCCAAGTCCTAGGCCTGTCGGCCGAGACATGGTCGGTCACATCCGGTCCGGCCCCTCGGCTGCGGCCGGTGCCGAGCAGCCGGCGGCAAGCGCGCGGGGAGGAGGGGAGCGTGCCCGTTGCCCGCGTGGTGATGCGGCACGGCCGTCGGCGCTGGGGGCCGACGGGTCCCTGACGAGCGCATGCAGTCCGCCGCCCTCGCCCGCCACCGCGATCGCCCCGGCCTCGTCGGTGCGCAGCACTCGTGCCCCTGCGGCCCGCAGCGCCGCCACCGTGCGAGGAGAAGGATGGCCGTAGCGGTTCTGTCTGCCACAGGAGATCAGCGCGAGGCGCGGGCGGACGGCTTGCAGCAGCCCGGGATGCTGGTGGGCCGAGCCATGGTGGGCGACCTTGAGGACGTCGACGGGCGGCAGGGCGGGGTGGGCCCGCAGCAGACCGCGCTGGGCGGGCGGTTCGAGGTCGCCGGGGAGCAGCACGGTCGGCCCGTCCTCGATCCGTAGGAGCAGTGTGACGCTGGCGTCGTTCGCCCCCTCCGGGGCCGCCGCCCTCCCCGCGGGAGCGTCAGATCCGCTCCGCCTCTCAGGCCTCTCAGGCCAGAGAACCTGCCACGAGAGCCGCCCCACGGCGCGACGTTCTCCGGCTGCTGCGGTGAGCACCGGCACTCGGGCGGCGGCGGCCGTTCGCCGGACGAACCGCACCTGGTCGCTCGGCTCGCCGAACGCCGTCGTCTGGACGGCACCCACCGCTCTGCCCCTGAGGACGCCGGGTAGCCCGTGCACATGGTCGGCGTGGAAGTGGGTGAGCAGCACCAGGGGGATCCGGGTGACGCCGAGCTCCCGCAGACAGCGGTCTGCCGGCTCCGGGTCGGGCCCCGTGTCGACGACGACCGCCGACCCGTCGCCCGTTGCGAGGACCAAGGCGTCGCCCTGCCCGACATCGCACATCACCAGCGCCCACGCCGGGGGCGGCCAGCCGGTGACGGCTCTGGTCAGCGAGGGCGGGCGCAGCAGGACGAGCAGGAGCAGCAGCGCGCACCCCGCGGCCGCCCACGGGTGCCGGGGCGCCCTGCGCACGGCGAGCACGATGAGCAGCATGGCGACGGCGAGCAGCAGCCCTCCTGTCCAGCCGCCCGGCCAGCCCGCCTCCGCTCCGGGCAGCGCCGCGCCGGTGCGGGCGACGGAGGCGATCCACTCGGCGGGCCATCCTGCGCAGCGGGCCAGCAGTTCGGCAGCCGGCATCGCCGCCGGTGCGGTGGCGAGCGCGGCGAATCCGAGGACCGTGGCCGGGGCCACCGCGAGTTCGGCGATCAGATTGCAGGGAATCGCGACCAGGCTGACCCGGGAGGCGAAGACTGTGACCACGGGTGCGCAGACGACCTGCGCGGCTGCTGCGGCGGCCAGCGCCTCGGCCAGCTTCGGCGGCACCCGGCGCCGCTGGAGTGCGCGGCTCCAGCCGGGCGCGAGCGTGAGCAGGGCCCCGGTGGCCAGCACGGAGAGCAGGAAGCCGTAACTGCGGGACAGCCAGGGGTCGTAGAGCAGCAACAGCAGCACGGCCGCGGCCAGGGCGGGGAGCAGCGAGCGGCGACGGCCCGTGCCGATGGCGAGCAGGGTGACGGCCCCGCATGCGGCCGCCCGGAGGACGCTGGGTTCCGGGCGGCACACCATGACGAAGGCGAGGGTGACCGCCCCGCCTGCCAGGGCGGTCTGACGCAGAGTGATGCCCAGTCGCGGTGCCAGTCCGCGCCGCTCCGCGAGGAGTGCCGCGCCCGGCGGACCGATCAGCAGGATCAGCAGGATGTTCAGGTTGCTGCCGGATACGGCCAGCAGGTGCGTCAGGTCGGTCGCCTCGAAGGCGTCCTTCAGCTCGGGCCCGATGCGTGAGGTGTCTCCGACGACCAGTCCGGGCAGCAGGGCACGGGCGTCCTCAGGGAGTCCGTCGGTCGCCTCGCGCAGCCCTGCGCGGAGGCTGCCCGCCGTTCTCTGAAGAGCGCTCGGCGGTCCGGTGATGCGGGGCGGCTCCTCACCGCGGGTCCTGAGCACGGCTGCGTAGGGGGCGCCGTCCCGCAGCGGAGGGGTGAGCCTCCCGGTCAGGGTGAGCCGGGTGGAGGGCAGCAGTCTCAGCCACTGCTGCGCGCTCTCCCCTGCCGGGATGATTACCAGCAGCGGTGTCCTGGTCGCGGTCACCGCCCGGTCGGCCGTGGTGACTTCCGTCGCCTCGGTGTCGAGCACGACGACGGCCCCGGCCATCCTGTTGCCCCGGACCTTCGGCCGGGTGGTCCGTGGGTCGGCGGCGACCGTCACCTCGACCGTCGCATGGGCCCGCTGACGGGCCAGCTCGGGCAGCGGCCCTCTCCGCAGATCCGCGCCGTGCAGGCCCGCGGAGGCGGCGGCCGCCGCGGCGCACATCAGGAGTGCTGCGGCTGCCGTGCGGCCCTGCCGATGCCACGGCGGCCGGTGCCGCGGCAGCTCATGCGGAGGCGGCTCATGCGGAGGCGGCTCATGCGGAGGAAGCCGGCGTTTGCGCAGTCCCTGCCGCATCCGCTCCTGCCCGCCGCGCGCTGTCCACAGGGCCCGCGCCGCCGGTGGGACGCTCAGCAGACACGCGACCAGGGTGCACACCGCGACAGCTGTCGCCGTCCACCGGCCGGGCGCGTCGAGTGCGAGGGCCGACGCCGCCCAGGCGGCCAGGGCAGGCGGCACCAGCCGGAGATCCGCCGGCCCGTCTCGCCGCGGGCGTTCGGGGTCCGGCGGCAGGCTGTCCGGGCCCGACTCGGCCACTGCGCCGTTCCGCGGGTCGGACATGGCACGGTTCATGGCCGCACCAGAGGCTGCAGGTCCTCGAACCTGCGGTCGCCGATGCCGTTCACCTCGCGCAGTTCGCCCACCGACCGGAAACCGCCGTGGCGGGCGCGGTAGTCGACGATGTGCTGGGCCAGGACCGGACCCACGCCAGGCAGGGTGTCCAGCTGCTCCAGCGAGGCGGAGTTGAGGCTGACCGGCCCTGCGGGCCGTGCACCGCCGGGCCCCGACCCGCCTCCCGCGGCGGGAGCCGGTGGCGCCGGAGCGCCCACCAGCACCTGCTCTCCGTCGAGCAGCGGGCGGGCCTGGTTGAGCCCGGTGAGGTCCGTGCCCGGCTTTGCTCCTCCGGCCGCCTTGAGCGCGTCGACGACCCTGGAGCCCGCGGGCAGCCGCTGGATCCCCGGCCGTCGCACCTTGCCGCTCACGTCGATGACGATCGTCGCTGCGGGGCCCGCGGCGGACTGGGCAGTTCCCGGCGCGATCCGCGGGTCGTCCGGCGTCCCGGCGCCCGCCGGGGAGTCCTGGTCCGGGCCGGGGCTCGGGTTCGCCACCGCTGCCGCCGTTCCCTGGCGCACCAGCTCCGGGGCGTGCACGGTCTGCGGTTCCCCGGTCCAGAAGTGCCGTACGGCGAAGGCCGCCGCGACCACGAGCACCACGGCAAGCGCGGCCAGGGCTCGCGGCTCCAGTCCGCATCGGAGCCGTACCCACAGGGGGAGACGTTCCCGGAGGGCGAGCGCCGCCCGCTGCCGAGCGGAGGTCTCGGGCTCCGCTTGCTCCTCCTCCGCTCTCGTCGCTGCGGCGGAGGCAGGCGAGGCGGACCAGGAGTGGGCGACGCCGCCGAGGCGAGGGGGCGGATCGGCGCCGAACATGGCGTCGGCACGTCGGCGCACTGCGGCGGCAGGAGCGGACGGCAGCCCTGCCCGCCCTCGCAGGCGAGGTGTCCGGCCCGGTCGGCCGCCCGGAGCCGCTCTCCCGCCGAGCCAAGGTTCCGGGCCCGGGCCGGCACTGCCCAGGGCTTCGCCGTCTCGCGGCCCGTCGCCCCGGCAGGCTTCAGTGCCCGTACGGCGCAGAGCCTCGGCTCGGCGGATCGAGCGGGCGCGGCGGGTGGAGTGCATGCCGCGTCCGTCTCGGAGACGGCCGTCCGAAGCCGGGGCACGGCCCGGGCCACTGGTTGCAGAACGTGTTCGAAGAGCCATGTCCCAGACGGTAGGCACATCCACATGAACCCTCTGAGCAGCCTCAATTCCCGTGGATTACCGACTGGTTGTGGATAATTCGCTCACCCTCACGAATGAAGACGGATGGCGCAGAGCGCTCAGCGCGGAGACACGACGGCCGCCAGAAGGCCCGGCCCCGTATGTGCGCCGATGACCGCGCCCACCTCGCTGACGTGCAACTCCCCCAGTCCCGGCACCCGTTCACGCAGCCGTTCGGCGAGCGCTGCGGCCCGCTCGGGCGCGGCGAGATGGTGCACCGCGACGTCCACCGTGTTGGCGCCCGCGCTTTCGGCCGCGATCTCCTCAAGCCGGGCGATCGCCTTGGACGCCGTACGCACCTTCTCCAGCAGTTCGATACGGCCGCCGTCGAGTTGCAGCAGCGGTTTCACCGCGAGCGCGGAGCCGAGCAGCGCTTGCGCGGCGCCGATGCGTCCGCCGCGGCGCAGATAGTCGAGCGTGTCGACATAGAAATAGGCGGAGATTCCCGAAGCCCGCTTCTCCGCCGCGGCCACGGCGTCGTCCAGGGTTCCGCCGGCCCCCGCCGCCTCGGCGGCCGCAAGCGCGCAGAACCCCAGCGCCATGGCGACCATTCTGGTGTCGACCACCCGCACGGGCACCGGCGCGTCCTTGGCGGCCAGCACGGCGGCGTCGTACGTCCCGGAGAGCTCCGACGACAGATGCAGCGAGACGATTCCCTCTGCGCCTGCCTCCGCCCTCGCCCGATAGGCTGCGGCGAACGTCTCCGGGCTCGGCCGGGAGGTGGTCACAGGACGTCGCTTCTGGAGGGCGAGGGCCAGAGAACGGGCCGAGATATCGGTGCCCTCTTCCAGCGCCTCGTCGCCGAGAACGACGGTCAGCGGCACCGTGGTGATGCCGTGCCGTTCCATCGTCTGCGGCGGAAGGTAGGCCGTGGAATCGGTGACGATCGCGACATGGCGGGACATGAGCGGGAGGTTACTCGCCGAAGCCGGTTCACCGCAGCCCGGCCCCGCCCGTCGCTCTCAACCGTCTCGGGCACTCCTTCTCACACCGTCACCTCAGGCCGCCTCAGGTCGTCGTCTCCGGGCGGGAGGTCTTCTCCCAGGGGTAGGAAGCCTGCTGCCGGGGATCACGGCCTGTGATCGCCGGTGGCTGGTCGGCGATCGTCGACCCCGGCCCCGCGCCCGCCCCCGCTGCGGCGTCTGCCGCCGGCCCCGCGCCTTGTTCTGCGCCGGTCTCCGGCCACGTCTGCTCGGCGGGAACCCCGTCTGCGGCGGCCGGCCCCGCCTCCGGCCAGTCGGCGGCCGCCGTCGGTCGGTCCGCCGCCGACGGTGACGTGTGCGAGGGCGTCGCCGACGACCAGTGGCGCAGCGCGCCCGCTTCCACGTCGATCTGCGCGCTGAGCGAGTCCAGATCGTCGTCGGCGAACTTCCGCGCCCGGTCCCTGGCCGCCCATCGCAGCGACTCGGCCGATGCCGTGATCCGTTCCGTACGTTCCCTCAGTCCCGGCAGCAGGGACGCGGTGGTGGCCCGGTCCGGCTCGCGCTCGAGGCGCCTGAGCTCGTCGTCCAGCTCATGCCCATGCGCACTGAGCCGCTGGAACAGCCCGAGGGACTCGGACAGCGACGCATCCTCCGTCACGCCTGCCTGCAGAGCGTCCTGTGTCGCCCTCATGGAGGTGCGCAGCTTCAGCCGCAGCTGCGCAAGCTCGGCCGTGACGCCGCCCTGGCCATAGCTCTTGGCGCGCAGCGCGGTGTCCTCGACGGTGCGGCGCGCCTGCGTGACCGTGCGCTCCACTCCCCGCTTGGCCGCGCGCACGGCCTTGACGGTCACATACACCCCCAGCGCCACGAAGGCGATGAACAGCAGCGCCAGGATGAGTACCACGGCCTCCATGAGCGCCCTCCGGCGTCGGTTGGTTGTCCTTCCACGGTAAACGGAGCGGGCAGGCTGCGGGTTCCAGACGAACCCGCAACCTGCCCGTAAGGGAAACCCCGGAATGCGGGAATTCTCCGCTCAAGGGGCGTAAGGGATGCTACGCAGGCACGATGTTGACCAGTTTCGGCGCCCGCACGATCACCTTGCGGATGCCTGCGCCACCCAGCGCCGCGACCACGGCCGGCTCCCCCAGGGCGCGCTTCTCCAGCTCCTCGTCGGAGACGGACGGCGAGACCTCCAGACGCGCCTTGATCTTGCCCTTGATCTGCACCACGCAGGTCACGGTCTCGTCCACCACATAGGCCGGGTCGGCGACCGGGAAGTCCTGGTGCACGACCGAGCCGCTGTGGCCCAGCCGGTGCCACAGCTCCTCCGCGATATGCGGGGCCAGCGGCGCGATCAGCAGCACCAGGCGCTCCGCGACGCTGCGGGGAACGGGGCCGCCGGCCTTCGTCAGATGGTTGTTCAGCTCAGTGATCTTGGCGATGGCGGTGTTGAAGCGCAGGCCTTCCATGTCCTGACCGACGCCGTCGATGGCCTTGTGCAGGGCGCGCAGCGTGTCCTCGTCCGGCTCGGCGTCGACGACGGTGACCTCCCCGGTCGCCTCGTCGACGACATTGCGCCACAGGCGCTGCAGCAGCCGGTACTGGCCGACGACGGCGCGCGTGTCCCAGGGGCGGGAGACATCCAGCGGCCCCATGGCCATCTCGTACAGGCGCAGCGTGTCGGCGCCGTACTCCGCGCAGATCTCGTCCGGAGTGACCGCGTTCTTCAGGGATTTGCCCATCTTGCCCAGCTCGCGCTTGACGGGCTCGCCCTCGAAGGAGAACTTCCCGTCCCGCTCCTCGACTTCGGCGGCGGGCACCGGGAAGCCGCGGCTGTTCCGGTACACATAGGCCTGGATCATGCCCTGGTTGAACAGCTTGTGGAAGGGTTCTGCCGAGGAGACATGCCCCAGGTCGTACAGCACCTTCGACCAGAAGCGCGCGTACAGCAGATGCAGCACGGCGTGCTCTGCGCCGCCGACGTACAGGTCGACGCCGCCGTGCGGTGCGCCGTCGCGCGGCCCCATCCAGTAGCGCTCGATCTCGGGGTCGACCAGCTGGGAGTCGTTGTGCGGGTCCAGGTAGCGCAGCTCGTACCAGCACGAACCCGCCCAGTTGGGCATGGTGTTGGTCTCGCGGCGGTACCTTCGCGGACCGGCGCCGTCGCCCAGGTCCAGTTCGACGTGGACCCAGTCCTCGTTGCGGGACAGCGGGGTCTCGGGCTGGGTGTGGCGATCGTCGGGGTCGAAGGTGCGCGGCGCGTAGTCGTCCACCTCCGGCAGCTCCAGCGGCAGCATCGACTCGGGCAGCGCGTGGGCGACGCCGTCCTCGTCGTAGACGATGGGGAACGGCTCGCCCCAGTAGCGCTGACGGCTGAACAGCCAGTCGCGCAGCCGGAAGTTGACGGTGCCCTCGCCGATGCCCTTGTTCTGCAGCCACTCGGTGACGGCGGCCTTGGCCTCGGCGACGCCCAGGCCGTTCAGCGAGATCTCGGCGTTCGCCGAGTTGACGATCTTCGCCTCGTGCGAGACGAACGCGTCGTCCCAGGAAGCCGGGTCGGCGCCGCGGCCGTCCGAGGGCTCGACGACGCAGCGCATCGGCAGCTCGAAGGCGCGCGCGAAGGCGAAGTCGCGGATGTCGTGGGCCGGGACGGCCATGATCGCGCCGGTGCCGTAGCCCATCAGCACGTAGTCGGCGATGAAGACGGGGACGCGTTCGCCGCTGACGGGGTTGACGGCGTACGCGCCCGTGAAGACTCCGGTCTTGTCCTTGGCCTCGGCCTGGCGCTCGACGTCCGACTTCGCGGCGGCCTGCCTGCGGTAGGCGTCGACGGCCTCGGCGGGCGTGGCGTGGCCTCCAGTCCACACGTCGTGCGTGCCCGCGGGCCAGGTGTCCGGCACGAACTTCTCGACCAGGGGATGTTCGGGGGCCAGCACCATGTACGTCGCCCCGAACAGGGTGTCCTGGCGCGTGGTGAAGACCGTGATGTGCTCGCCGTCGATGGGGAAGTCGACGCGCGCGCCCTCGGAGCGGCCGATCCAGTTGCGCTGCTGCAGCTTGATGGCGTCCGGCCAGTCCAGCGCGTCCAGGTCCTGCAGCAGCCGGTCGGCGTAGGCGGTGATGCGCATGTTCCACTGGCGCAGCTTGGCCTTGAAGACCGGGAAGTTGCCGCGCTCGGAGCGGCCGTCGGCGGTGACCTCCTCGTTGGCCAGCACGGTGCCCAGGCCGGGGCACCAGTTGACGGGCGCGTCGGAGGCGTAGGCCAGGCGGTACTCGCCCAGGACGTCGGAGCGCTCCACGGCGCTCAGCTCACTCCAGGCGCGGCCCCCGGGGACCGGACGCCGTCCGCTCTCGAACTGCGCGACCAGTTCGGTGATCGGGCGGGCCGTCCTCGCCTCCTCGTCGTACCAGGAGTTGAAGATCTGCACGAAGATCCACTGGGTCCACTTGTAGTAGTCCGGGTCGATCGTCGCGAAGGAGCGGCGCTTGTCGTGGCCCAGACCCAGGCGGCGCAGCTGGGCCTTCATGTTGACGATGTTGGCCTCGGTGGACACCCGCGGGTGGGTGCCGGTCTGCACCGCATACTGCTCGGCCGGCAGGCCGAAGGCGTCGAAGCCCAGGGTGTGCAGGACGTTGTGCCCGGTCATGCGCTGGTGGCGGGCGTAGACGTCCGTGGCGATATAGCCCAGCGGGTGGCCGACGTGCAGGCCCGCACCCGAGGGGTACGGGAACATGTCCATGACGAACTTCCTGGGCCGGGCGGTCAGCTCCGGGTCGCCCGCCAGGTCGCCGACGGGGTTCGGCGCCGCATAGGCGCCCTCGGCGTCCCAGACGTCCTGCCAGCGTGCCTCGATGCCGGCGGCCATGGCCGCCGTGTAACGATGCGGGGCCGCCGTCTCGGCAGCCGTGTTCGTCTCGCTCATGATCCCTAAAGCTCCATCGATCGTCTCTGCCAGCCGGACCCGCACCCAAGCCGAGCCCACAAACAAAAGGGCCCCTCGCACAGGAGGGGTCGCCGCGCTGATTCCGGCCGGATCTCTCACCGATCTCTCATCGGCCGGGACTGATCAGCGCGGCTCGCTAAGCAGAAGGCGTACGGCACGCATGGCGTCAGGGTACAGCACGGCGGCGCGCGGACCCGGCGCAACGGTCCGCAACGACCCGCACCCGCCCCGTGACCGGAGCTTACTCCGCGTAACACCCTGTTCCGGGGCAACCCCAGAGTCAGTTGCGGTCGCTTCCCGGTCTAAACCCGCAAACCTCGTACCAGCTGGTATGCGGGGACCTAGCATGCGTCAGCGGGACCGCCTTTGCCGCACCACTGGGAGGAGCCCCATGAACCCTCAACGCATGCCGCGTCCGTCGCCCGAGTCGGGCCCTGGTCTGAGCCGCCGGGCGCAAGGAGGTGTGGTCGCTGGGGCGTTGGTGCTCCTGCCCCTCATCGCCGTCGTCGGAGGCGACGCCCTCCGGGCCGCGCTCGACTTCGCCTCCGGAGTGCTCTCCCTGGTCTCCCTGAGCGCCTCCGTGGCGTGGGGCCTGATCGCCACCGACCGGCTGCTGCTCTCCCCACGGCACCGTCTGCTCGCCCAGGCCGTGCACCGGACGACCGCGATCTCGTCGCTGGCCTTTCTGCTGCTGCATGTCACCGTCAAGGTGTCGCTGGGGCATGTCGCCCTGATCGGCGCGCTGATCCCCTTCAGCCTGGGCGTCACCAGCACCGAGGCCCTCATCGGCTTCGGCTCGCTGGCCGGACTGCTGATGGTCGTCGCCGGCACGACCGGCGCACTGCGCAGTGCGCTGGCGGGCAATGTGCGGACGGCGGGCCGCTGGCGCCCCCTGCACATGCTGGCCTACCCGGCCTGGTGTTTCGCGCTGGTGCACGGCCTGTACACGGGTCGGCCCGCGGCCGGCTGGGTGGTGGCGATGTACTCCCTGGCCCTGCTGGGCGTCGCCGCCGTGGTGTCGCTGCGTCTGCTTCCGCCGCCGCTGAAGCGCACGATCGCCGCCCGGATCACGACCCTTACGGGCAGCGCCGACTCGCCGACCGCCGAGGAGCAGTTCCGCCGCAATCTCAGCGCCTCGCCGCTGCCGGGGGCCTCGGGCCTGGCCGGCATGCCGGGTCCGGCGGCGGGCGGCGGCCGTGCGGACCGCACGGCGGGACGGCGGGGCGGCATGTCCCCGCAGGGGGCCTTCGGGCGGTTCGAGCAGGAGATCAGGCGTGAGTCCCCCCTGGAGCAGACGCGTGTCCAGGCCCCGAGGATCGAGGCGCCGTCGCCGCAGCTGTACGAGGTGCCGCCGCCTGCCGAAGCCGGCCCTGACGGCGCGGCCCCCGGGACCGGCCCCGGACCCGGCCGCGGAATCGCCGCCGCATACCGCGCCGTCTCCCTGTCGGGAGACCGTGCGGACCGCGGCGCGCCGCAGAGCGACGCACCGGGCGCCCCGCTGGCCGAGCGGGTGCCGATGACCGAGGAGCTGCCGATCGTGTCCGAGCCGGGGGCTGCCAAGTCCGGGCTGTGGCCCACTCCCTCGCCTCCGCCGCCGACGCCCGCCTCGCCCTCGTCGGCCGCGCAGGGGACCGCTTCCGCTTACGGAGCCTTCGGCGCCCCCGGGGACTCCGGAGCCTCTGCCGCCGCCCCCGGAGGGCCCGCCTCGTACGAGACTCCCCCCACGCCCTCGTACGACACCCCGTACGGCGCCGCAGCCGGCGTCACGGCGCCGTACGGCGCGGCAGGCGGCTCTTCCGAGGCCGCGTACGGCGACAGCCCTTACGGCTCTTCGTACGCCCCCGGGGGCGGCGGATACGACGGCCCGTCCCCCTTCGACCCGTCCGGCTCCCCCTTCGGAGCCTCGTCCGACTCCCCGTTCAACGCCCCCTTGGATCCCGACCCCACCCCCCGACCCTCAGGCGTCTTCGATGAGACGGCGCCGCTGCCAGGGCCGCTCTTCCCGCCCCCGGCGGGGGAACCCTGGCACGCACCCGCAGGAGAACGACCGTGAACGCCCCCCTCCCCGACGTCCCCGAGGTCCGCGTCGTCGGCCTTCCCCAGCTGACCCAGGGGTTCGACCTCGTCGAGCGCCTCGACCTCCAGATGCATCTGAAGGTGCACGGACCGTTGGAACCCGTGACCGGAGAGCGGCTGGCCCAGCTCGCCGAGGAGATCTCACTGCGCGGCCGCGGCGGCGCAGGCTTCCCCTTCGGGCAGAAGCTCCGTGCCGTCGCCAAGTCCTCCATCCGGCGCGGGGTGCGGCCCGTCGTCGTGATCAACGGCAGCGAGGGCGAGCCCGCCTGCCGCAAGGACACGGTCCTGCTCAACCGCGCCCCCCATCTGATCCTGGACGGGGCGCTGCTGGCCGCGGAGGCGCTCGGCGCACGCACCCTGGTCGTGGCGGTCACCCGCAACTCCACGGAGATCTCGATACGCGCCGCACTGGCCGAGCGCGGGCTCACGGACCGCCGCGGCGCACAGCTGCGGGCCCGGGTGGTACGCACCCCCGAGCGCATGGTCTCCGGTGAGGCCTCCGCCGTCATCCGCGCCGTGGGCGGCGGGCCCGCGCTGCCGCCGGGGAGGCGGGAACGCGCCTCCGACTCGGGGGTGGGCGGCGCTCCCACGCTGCTGTCCAACGCCGAGACGTTCGCCCAGCTCGCCGTCGCCGCCCGGATCGGGTCAAACCGCTACGGGCACACCGGACTGGACACCGAGCCCGGCACGGTCATGCTCACGCTCTCCGGGGCCGTGGCACGGCCGATGGTGATCGAGGCCCCCACGGGCGTGCCGCTGCGCTACATCCTCCAGCTGGCGGGCGCCCCGCCGCTGCCTCAGGGAGTGCTCACCGGCGGCTACCACGGCAACTGGATCGACTCGGTCGCCGTCCAGGAGGCGGTCCTCTCACGGGAGTCCCTGGCGTCCGTCGGCGGCGCGCTGGGCGCGGGCGCGATCCTGCCCATCGGCCCGGAGACCTGCCCGCTGGGGGAGGCGCTGCGAGTGGCGAACTGGCTGGCCGCCGAGACCGCGGGCCAGTGCGGGCCGTGCCGCCTGGGCCTGCCGGCGGCAGCAGGCGGGCTGTCCGATGTCCTGAACGGCGGGGGCCCCGCGGCACTCGAGGCGCTGCGCGAGGTCACCCAGGCCGTGAAGGGCCGCGGAGCGTGCAAACACCCGGACGGCTCCGCCCGGTTCTTCGCGTCGACGCTGTCGGCCTTCACGGACGACCTCGCCGCCCATGTCCTGGACGGCGGCTGCGGGCGGGAGACGACGGGTGTGCTGCCGCTTCCGGGGCCGGGCTACGAGGAGGCGGAGGAGTCCATTCCGAGCGGCGAGAAGCTGGCGGTGGACTGGACGCTCTGCCAGGGACACGGGCTCTGCGCCGACATCGTGCCCGAGCTGATCAGGCTGGGCCCGGACGGGTATCCGGCGCTGGCGGACGCGGCGGTGCCGGTGCATCTGAGGGGGCGTGCGCAGCGAGCGGTGCGCCGTTGTCCCGCTCTGGCACTCCGTATCGAACAGGGCCCCGCTCCCACCCCGTCGAAGCGCCCGGAGCTGCCGCCCGGCGGCGGCCGGAAGGCCCTGGGCAGCGGCCGCAGTTGACCCGACGTCACAGCGGTCCGCCGTCACGGTGCTGCGACAGCAGCCTGTGACGGCGGGCCTGTGACGACAGGGGCGGAACGCCGAGAGGGCCATCCGGATCGGATGGCCCTCTTGGCTTCTGTGGAGCTAAGGAGAATTGAACTCCTGACCTCCTGCATGCCATGCAGGCGCTCTACCAACTGAGCTATAGCCCCTTGCGCTGCGCCGACCGGCTCATCCAATGGAATCGGCCTGCCCGGCTTGGGGTTTCCCCCGCGGCGACATCGACAACATTACACGGTCACCCCAGTGCATCACCAAATCGTTTCCGTTCTGCACGGACAAGGTAGGGAATGTTCGGTTTTGCAGGTGCTACGCCGTGGCGAACGAGTAGAAGCGCTTGAGCGTGCAGTGCTCGTCCAGGAGACGCCCGTAGATGGGCTCCCCTTCGAGCTCCCGGTAGGTCTCGATGGGGTCACCCTTTATGATCAGCGCCCTGGCACACTCCTCGCACCAGTACTGGTACTCGGGGTTGACCGGGTCCATGTCCCGGACGATCGGCGTACCGCTGTCGCACCAGTCGCATTTCCGCCTGTGTGCACCCATCATTCAGCTCCAGCTGTGGCCGCAGGCCGTGCACACGTAGGAAACCCCTCCGTTGTCACCGAGGACTTGGGCGACATGGCCGGAACCGCAGGACGGGCAGGTGAGGTGGGGCGGCGCCTGAGCCGCGGCAAGCAGGTCATCAGCCCCCTCGCTGCTGCTGGCGGACATGGCGCTCAACCCTCCCGTTCTCGCCGGCGTCCCCTCCGGCCGTCTGATTCTGCCATGACCACGCAACGAGGTCAGCGGCGTTCGCGCACGCACTCAACGCGAAATCCCGCCCTCACTGGAGGACGGGATCCGATCTGTGGAGCTAAGGAGAATTGAACTCCTGACCTCCTGCATGCCATGCAGGCGCTCTACCAACTGAGCTATAGCCCCTTGTGTTCTTCGCGCTCCGCGCTGCGAACAAGAAGAACTTTAGCCGGTGACCTGCCGGAAAGTGAAATCCGGGGTGCCGGGTCCCGTGCGCCGTGGTCGGCGGCGCGGTGCGGGGGCCGCCGACCACGGCGCACGGGGTCAGTCGTCGTCTCCGAGGACCGGCTCGGGGAGCGTGCCGGCGTTGTGCTCGAGCAGCCGCCAGCCGCGCGCGCCCTCGCCCAGGACGGACCAGCTGCAGTTGGAGAGTCCACCGAGGCTCTCCCAGTGGCGGGCCTCCAAGCCGAGGAGCCGCCCGATGGTGGTGCGGATGGTGCCGCCGTGGCTGACGACGACGAGGGTACCGTCCTCGGGCAGCTTCTCCGCGTGGTGCAGCACGACCGGGGCAGCCCGGTCCGCGACCTCGGTCTCCAGCTCGCCGCCGCCGCGGCGCACGGGCTCGCCGCGCTTCCAGGCCGCGTACTGCTCGCCGTACCGGGCAACGATCTCGTCGTGCGTCAGCCCCTGCCACTCGCCCGCGAACGTCTCACGCAGGGCGGCGTCGTACGCGATGTCGAGGCCGGTGATCGCGGCCAGCTCGCCGGCGGTGGCCGCGGCCCTCCTGAGATCGGAGGCGACGATGGCGTCGGGCTTGAGCGAGGCCAGGAGACGGGCGGACCGGCGTGCCTGAGCGAGGCCGGTCACCGTCAGCTCGATGTCCGTGGAGCCCTGGAAGCGGCGCTCCAGGTTCCAGGACGTCTGACCGTGCCTCCACAGCACCACGCGCCGGCCGCGGACGGGCCTGGGCGCCGCGTGCGCCGTGGAAGCGGACTCCCCGGGAGCACCGGACTCGCCGGGGGCACCGGACTCGCCGGCGCCGTGGGCCGTGCCGTTCAGCTCAGCTCACCGTCCGTGCCGCCGGTGAGCCGGGCGTGCTCCTCGCCCTTGCCGCGGGTCTTCTGCGCGTCCTCGGGGAGCGTGATCTCCGGGCAGTCCTTCCACAGGCGCTCCAGCGCGTAGAAGATGCGCTCCTCGGTGTGCTGGACGTGCACCACGATGTCGACGTAGTCGAGCAGGATCCAGCGGGCGTCCCGGTCTCCCTCCCGACGCACGGGCTTGGCGCCGAGGTCCTTGTTCAGCCGCTCCTCGATCTCGTCGACGATCGACTTGACCTGGCGGTCGTTGGGAGCGGAGGCGAGCAGAAAGGCGTCGGTGATCGACAGCACATCGCTGACGTCGTACGCGATGATGTCGTGCGCGAGTCGGTCGGCGGCCGCCTGGGCGGCGGCGTTGACAAGCTCGAGGGAGCGGTCAGTGGCGGTCACAAGCTGGCTTTCGTCGGCGGTCGGTACCCCTCAAGGGTCTCACGGACCGCCGACGGTCCTCACCGGCATTGTTCCCGGGCCATGGAACTGACGCCGCTCACTCCCGCCCGTACTCGAAGTCCTTGCCGAGGGTGACGGCCACCTGGGCGTTGCGGACGGTTTCGCCCTTCTCGACCGCGCTCTCCGGCAGGCCCAGCGTCTTGGCGACCTCCACTGCCTTGGCCTTCTCCGTCTCGTCGCCGTAGGTGACGCTCGAGGTGGTTTCGGTGTCCGCCTTGCCTGCGTCGACGACCGAGTAGCCGCCGTTGACGAGAGTGACCCGGGCCGGCTCGGCGGCGGCGTCGTCCCCGGTGGCGTTCCGGATGCCCACGCGCACGGCGACGCCCTGCTCCGGGGCGCTGACCGAGCCGCCCAGGACGTCCTTGACCACGCTGTCCGTGGCCTCCTGGCTGAGCGTGCCGTCCTCCTCCACGGGGAGCACGGCGGTCGTGTAGTCGCCGCCCTTGGCGTGCCGCGCCAGGGAGGCGAGGGACGCGCCGAGGTCCTTCTCTGTCAGCGAGGGGTCGAGGATCTGCGCCAGGGTCTCGACGATGACGGTGGCCGACTTGGGGTCGTCCGGGAACTTGCGCAGCACGCCCTGCATCACCTGTCCGAAGCGCTGCAACTGCTTCTGCTCGGCCTCTCCGGGGGCGAGGTAGGTGGCGTAGGAGACGGCCGCGCGGCCGTCGAGCGTCTGGTTCTCGCCCTTCTTCACCTGCGGCTCCTCGCCCTTCTTCGCGGCGGGGACCTCGATGTCGGTGGTCAGGTCGATGCCGCCGACCAGTTCGACCAGGTTCTCCAGATAGGGGGTGTCGAGCCGCCAGGTGCCGCTGATCTTCGCGCCGAGCAGCGAGCCGAGGGCCTCGCGGGTGCCAGTCGAGCCGTCGTCCTCGACGGACTTTCCGAGGGTGGTGGCCGTGCCGTCGTCCTGGGCGACGGACAGGGAGCGGGGCAGCAGGACGCTCGTGCCGTGCCCCCTCGTGGTGTTGTCGACGAGCAGCGCGGTGGAAGTGCCCTCCTTCTTGGTGTTGTGCAGATGGACCACGATCACGTCGCGCTTCTGCGGGCCGGACGCCGCTGTGGTGTTCTGCTTCCGGGAATCGGACATCCCGGGGAACTTGCCCGCGTACCACAGGTAGCCGACGCCGCCGACGACGGCGAGGGCCATGACGACGATCAGCCCGACGATGCGGTTGCGGCCGCGGCGCTTGGCCTCCTCGCGCCGCTCGGAGCGGCTCTCGGTGAACTTCAGCCAGTCGATGACGTCTTCGGAGTCCTCGTCGGGCTCCTCGATGAAGGAGAACTGCTCGGTCCGGTAGCCGCCGCCGTCACCGTCACCGGCGCCGCCGTCGTCGGCCGGGGGCCTGCGGCGGCCGGGCTGCCGCTGGTCCGGAACGGCGGCATCCGGGACGGCGGTGGAGGTCCGCTCCGGCGTCCCAGGCTGCGCCTGGGCGTGCTGCTGCGGGCTGCCCCACTGCTGAGCCGCGTACCCGTGCTCCCCGGCGGGGGCGGCCGCGGGCGCGGAGGGGTCGTAGCCGTACCCCTGCTGGGCGTAGGGGTCGTACTGCTGGGGCTGGGCGTAGGGGTCGTAGCCGTACCCCTGGCCGTCCTGGGGCTGGGCGTACGGGTCGTACCCGCCGTAGTTCTGCTGCTGCGGCCGGTCCTGCGGCTGAGACTGGGGCTGGGCGTACACCGGCTGTCCGTACTCGTCGTAGCCGATCAGCTGCGGCTGCGGGTAGTACGGGTCGTACGGCTGCTGCTGGTCGTTCACCGGTGCCCCTCTCCGCGGCTCATTCGCCGCGGTACAACTGGCGCTTGTCGATGTAGCGCACCACACCGTCCGGCACCAGATACCAGACCGGGTCGCCCTGCGCGACCCTCGCCCGGCAGTCCGTCGACGAGATGGCCAGCGCGGGAACCTCGACCAGCGAGACCCCGCCTTCCGGCAGCCCGTCGTCCGTCAGATCGTGGCCCGGCCGGGTCACGCCGATGAAGTGGGCGAGCGAGAAGAGCTCTTCGGCGTCCCGCCACCCGAGGATCTGGGAGAGCGCGTCGGCGCCCGTGATGAAGAACAGATCAGCGTCGTCGTTGAGCGTGCGCAGCTCGCGCAGGGTGTCGATGGTGTACGTGGGCCCGCCGCGGTCGATGTCGATGCGGCTGACGGAGAACTGGGGGTTGGACGCCGTGGCGATGACCGTCATCAGGTAACGGTCCTCCGCCGGGGAGACGTTCTTGTGGGTCTTCTGCCACGGCTGTCCGGTCGGCACAAACACGACCTCGTCCAGATGGAACAAGGCGGCGACCTCGCTGGCCGCCACCAGGTGTCCATGGTGGATCGGGTCGAATGTCCCACCCATCACGCCGAGTCGGCGTTTGCCGGAACGAGCACCGGCGGGCACTTCCTGCTCTCCCATGCGTGCAGAGCCTACTGCCATGGCGGCCCGGCCCGGTCCGGTCAGCGGTCCCGGTTGAAGCGGGTGGTGATCCACAGCAGCAGAAGCAGCGCCAGGAGGGCGCCGCCACCGGTGATGTAGGGGTTGAGGCTTGCGTGGTTGCCGCCGTGCTCGGCGCCTTCGGCGAGAGTGACGAGGCTGGCGGCGGCGGTGCTGGCGAGGGTCATCGTCGGCTGGACCTATCGATCGGGAGTCGGACGTCGCGCGGAGCCCGGAGCGGACTTCGCGCACATCGTATGCGGGCGGCCCGGGCACGCTCACGCCGACTCAGTCGTTGTCGTCGTTGTCGTCGTTGTCGCCTGCGGAACCGCCTCCCAGTCGGTCCGCGGGCCGGGTTGTCCACAGGCTCCGACGCACGGGAGGTCGAACACCTACGCTATGGGGTGTTCGGGGGACGGGTCAGCACATGCACACAGGACTGGCAGGACTCGTGAAGAAGGAAGCAGGGGGCATCCATGACCGATGACAACGGCAGCACGGGCGGCGACGGCGGCCGGGAGAAGACGCCGAGCCGGCAGCGGAAGCGCTTCCCGGGCATCTCCTCCCGTGCCTATGAGCATCCAGCGGACCGCTCGGCGCTGGTCGCGCTGCGCAAGCTCAGCGGCTTCGACACCGTCTTCAAGGCACTCAGCGGGCTGCTGCCAGAGCGCAGCCTGCGACTGCTCTTTCTGTCCGACTCGGTGCGGGTGGGCGACGCCCAGTTCGCCCATCTCCACACCATGCTGCGCGACGCCTGCTACATCCTGGACCTGGAGAAGGTCCCGGCGATGTACGTCACGCAGGACCCCAAGCCGAACGCCATGTGCATCGGCCTGGACGAGCCGATCATCGTGGTCAGCACCGGCCTGGTGGAACTGCTCGACGAGGAGGAGATGCGGGCCGTCATCGGGCATGAGGTGGGGCACGCCCTCTCGGGCCATTCCGTGTACCGCACGATTCTGCTCTTCCTGACGAATCTGGCGCTGAAGGTCGCGTGGATCCCCCTCGGCAATGTGGCGATCATGGCGATCGTCACGGCTCTGCGCGAGTGGTTCCGCAAGTCGGAGCTGTCGGCGGACCGGGCCGGGCTGCTGGTCGGACAGGATCTGCAGTCGTCGATGCGGGGCCTGATGAAGATCGCGGGTGGCAACCACCTGCACCAGATGAACGTCGACGCCTTCCTGGAGCAGGCGGAGGAGTACGAGGCGTCGGGCGACCTGCGGGATTCGGTGCTCAAGATCCTCAATGTGCTGCCCCGCACCCACCCGTTCACCACGGTGCGCGCGGCCGAGCTGAAGAAGTGGGCCGGGACCCGCGACTACCAGCGGATCATGGACGGTCACTATCCGCGGCGGACGGAGGACGGGGACACTTCGGTGTCCGACTCCTTCCGCGAGTCCGCGACGCACTATGCCGACACGGTGCGCACCAGCAAGGACCCGCTGATGAAGCTCGTCGGAGACATAGCAGGCGGCGCCGGGGACCTGGGCGGAAAACTGCGCGAGAAGTTCACCGGAGGCAGCGGCGGGGGCGGCGCCAAGAGCGCCGGCTGAGCCACAGCCGTCGGCACCCAGGCCGGACCGCTGAGCCACGGGCGCCGGCACCCAGGCCGGACCGCTGAGCCACAGCCGTCGGCACCCAGGCCGGACCGCTGAGCCACGGGCGCCGGCCCGCCGCGGCCGGCTCCCGGTCACGGCGAGGGCCGGGCGGTCGGGGAGAGGGTGCCGCACAGCCCCGCGGTCACCGGGCCGTGCTCGTACGGGTCGGTGACCGCGGGCCCCTCTTGGCTCGCCCGCTCCCCGGCGAGCAGCGGTCGCAGTACGTCGGACAGGTCTGCGGAGCAGGACTGGGGGCCGGCCATGACCGTGCTGGCCGTGACTTCGGCCCGACGGTGGTGCAGGTCGTCGCGGTCGAAGCGGAAGTGCAGCTCCCGGCGGACGGTGAACAGGGACGCCTGGTCGGACGCGCTCTTGTCGGCAGGGCGCAGGACGAAGGCGAAGGTGTGGTCGGAGACCACCTCAAGGGAGTCCTGGCCCCTCTGGCCGTAGCGCAGCGTGCCCTGCACGCGCACCTCCGGGTCGGCCAGCTCCACCTCGGCCGGGTCGTAGCGCACCAGCCAGCCGGTGGCGGAGTGCGCGCCGTCGGCGGCGGGGGTCTCCACACTCCGGTCGAACTGTTCGAACTGGTCCGGGTCGAGCAGGGCCCGCACGGGTCGCACCGCGGCGCCGCTGAGCACCTCGGGGTTGAGGGTGGATTCGACGATGTACTCCTTGGCGGTGGTGAGCGCCGTCATCACCTGCCCTTCGGAGAAGTCCGCCGTGCGGCGGGCGGCGGGCAGGGTGACGCCCGCGGCCCCGACTCGGTACTCGGCGGCGGGCCCGTTCCCGTACAGCTCTTCGGGGGTGCCGCCGGGGACGGGGCCCTGCGGGGCGAGCGGGATCACGCTCATCCGCAGCGGCTCGGCGGCGGTGACGGGGGCGGGCTGGTAAGGCTGGCGGAGGCCCAGGTAGACGGCCGTGCCGAAGGCGATGGCGACCAGAAGGAGGATGACCAGGATCTGTGTTCTCGCGGTTCTGCCGCTCCAGGCGGGGAGGCTGCGCACGGCCTGCGCATGCTCGCCCATCCGCTCCTGTGCGGAGAACTCCTGGAGCCGGGCAGCACGTACAAACGATTCGTCGAAGACGACGGACCGGAACTCGTCCTCGTTGCCGCCGTGGGGCTCCTCGGGTGTCCCGTCAGGCGTTCCCTCGGGCGGGTCTCCACGCCCTGCCATACCTTCAGGGTAGGTCTGACAGGGCCACGGTAAACGCGCTGGTACATGACAAGTTCGGATGGCTTCCGACGACCGCTCGCCGGGGCCCCGGCCCGGGTCTCCACGGGGCTTCGGCCAGGGGCCTCAGGGGGTGCGGGGGTCTGCTGAGACGGGCGGGGCGGAGTACTCCGCCGAGGCCGAGGGACTGCCGTCGCGGCCGGCGGCGGGGCCCTTGGCGGGGGTGGGGGCGTCCACGCCGGTGGTCGCGGGCGGCGGGGCCGGGTCCTGGCGGTTGCCGGCGGCGCCCCGGTAGACGGCGGTGAAGGCCAGGGCGACCATCCCGACGCCCATCACGACGGCCAGGACCCAGGCGACGGGGCGGTGCCAGCGGATGCCGCGGTAGGGGCGCAGAGCTCCGCCGTGACGGCCGTAGGGGTCGGCGTACTCGCCGTACTCCGCATCCTCGCCGTCGTAGCCGCCGCCGTGGGCGTAGCCGCCGGGGCCGTATGCGCCGTAGCCGCCGACGTCGTCGTCGTAGAGCTCGTCGTCGGCGGGGCTGCGGCCATGCGAGTGGCGGGCGGCCTCGGCCTCGGCGCGGGCCTGGGCGGCGGCGAGCAGCCGCTCGACCGCGGTGGGTTCATGGACCTCGGCGGCCCGGACGAAGTCCTCGTCGAACACCACGGAGGCGAAGTCCTCATCCGCGCCTCCGCGGTCGTCGTCGGGCTCCCAGCCGTCCGGGAACGGCCTGCCCCCCACGTCGTCCGGCACGCCTTCAGAGTAGACCTGGGGCAGCCGTTTTGTGCAGGGAGAGCGTGAACTCTCCCCGGGCTCAGTGACGGACGGTGTCTACCGAGTGTGACCGTCGCCGGTCACGATGTACTTGGTCGAGGTCAGCTCCGGCAGGCCCATGGGGCCTCGGGCGTGCAGTTTCTGCGTGGAGATGCCGATCTCCGCGCCAAAGCCGAACTGGCCTCCGTCCGTGAAGCGCGTGGACGCGTTCACGGCGACCGTGGTGGAGTCCACCAATTGGGTGAAGCGGCGCGCTGCTGCCTGGGAGGTGGTGACGATCGCCTCGGTGTGCCCCGAGGACCAGAGCCGGATATGGGCCACGGCTGCGTCCAGGGAGTCCACGACGGCGGCGGCGATGTCGTAGGAGAGGTACTCGGCCTCCCAGTCGTCGGCGGTGGCCTCGACGACGGCCGCCTTGGCGCCGGCGGTCCGGGCGATGTCCAGGACCCGTTCGTCGCCGTGGACGGTCACGCCGGCGTCGGCCAGGGCGTCCAGGGCGCGGGGCAGGAAGGCGGCGGCGATGTCCTGGTGGACCAGGAGCGTCTCGGCCGCGTTGCAGACGCTGGGGCGCTGCGCCTTGGAGTTGATCAGGATGTCGACGGCCATGTCGAGATCGGTCTGCGCGTCGATGTACACATGGCAGTTGCCGGTGCCGGTCTCGATGACCGGGACGGTGGACTCCTCGACGACGGTGCGGATGAGCGAGGCGCCGCCGCGCGGGATGAGGACGTCCACCATGCCGCGGGCGCGCATCAGCTCCCGCACCGAGTCGCGGCCTTCGCCGGGCACGATCTGGACGGCGTCGGCGGGCAGCCCCGAGCCGCCGACGGCGTCGCGGATGACCCTCACCAGCGCGGTGTTGGAGGAGTACGCGGACGACGAGCCGCGCAGCAGGACGGCGTTGCCCGACTTCAGGCAGAGTGCCGCGGCGTCCACGGTGACGTTGGGGCGCGCCTCGTAGATGATGCCGACGACTCCCAGGGGGACGCGCACCTGGCGCAGATCGATGCCGTTGGGCAGGGTCGAGCCGCGGACGACCTCCCCGACCGGGTCGGGCAGCGCGGCCACGTGGCGCACGTCGGCGGCGATGGCGCGGACGCGCTCCGGGGTCAGGGTGAGCCGGTCGATGATCGCCTCGCTGGTGCCGGCCTCACGGGCGCGGGCGACGTCCTCGGCGTTGGCCGTGACGATCTCGCTCGTCCGCACTTCGAGGGCGTCCGCGATCGCCAGCAGCGCGTCGTCCTTGGCCGAGCGCGGCTGGGGCGCGAGGTCGGCTGCGGCGGCACGGGCACGGTAGGCGGCCTGGGCGACGGGGGACATGTTGTCGTACGGCGAGACCGAAGAGAGCGACGTCATGCCCGCAGGGTAATGCGCTCCCCGCGGGCGTCCATCACGTATCCCGCACTCCGAGACGCAAACCCCGTATACGAGACAGAAGCCACAGAGGGGGCGGCTCAGGCGGCGGCGGCTCGGGGGGACGGCTCAGAAGGGATGGACGCCCACCGGTGAGGCGGGGGGCGGGCCGTAGCCCTCGGCTACGCGCTGGTGGTAGGTCTGCCGGTCGATGACCTCCAGGCCCACGATCTTCCAGGGCGGCAGCTTGGCGGTCGACCGGTGCTCGCCCCACAGCCGCAGCGCCACGGCCGCGGCGTCGTGCAGATCCCTGGCCTCTTCCCAGTAGCGGATCTCGGCGTGGTCGTCGGCGTACCGGCTGGTGAGCAGGAAGGGGTGGTCGTGAGCCAGCTGCTCCAGGGCGCGGCGGACCTCCTTCAGCGGGGCCCGGGGGCCGGAGACGCTCAGCGTGATGTGCCACAGCTTGGACTGCGTCTGCTCCTCGCCGCGGGCGCCGGCCCCGGCTTCCTCGCCGGCGGGCACCGTGTCGGCGTCGACGCTCCGCTGTGGCTCGTCTCCCGCCTCCCGGCTGCGCCGCTCCCACTCGGCGCGACGGGCCTGCACGCCGCAGCCGGCCCCTGCCGAGGCCTCGGCAGGAACGTCGGCACGGGCGTCGGCGGCATCAACAGCATCGACGGCATCGACGGGGCCGTCCGCGAAGTCCGCGGCCGCTTTGACACTGGTCAGGAACCGTTCCTCGCCCCCTGCCCGGCGGGCGCGGGGGGCTCCCCCCGCGCCCCGGGGCACATCCCCTGGGCGCGCTCGTCTCACCGGCGGCCTCCTGTTGCTGAGTTGTCGTGCGGCACCCCGCCTGCCCCCGCAACAAAGTTGAGCAGCCCGCGACGGAGCGCGGGGCGGTTTTGCCGAAGGTCTGCGCTGGATGGCCGGAGTTTCAGCCGTTTCAGGGGTGCAGAACAACCAGATCGTCTCTGTGTACGACTTCCCGCTCATATGCCGGGCCCAGCTCCTTGGCCAGCTCCCGTGTGGAGCGTCCGAGGAGCAGGGGAATCTCCTTGGCGTCGAAGTTGACCAGCCCCCGGGCGACCGGCCGGCCGGCGGAGTCCCGCAGCTCAACGGGGTCGCCCGCGCTGAACTCGCCTTCCACCGCCGCGATTCCGGCGGGCAGCAGCGACTTCCTGCCCTCCACCACGGCCCGCACCGCGCCGTCGTCCAGCATGAGGGCGCCCTGCGGGGTGGAGGCGTGGGCGAGCCAGAGCAGCCGGTCCGCCGAGCGCCGCCCGGTGCTGTGGAAGTACGTGCCGGTGGCGCGCCCGGCGAGGGCGTCCGCGGCACGGCTGGCGGAGGTCAGGACGACCGGAACACCCGCCGCGGCCGCGATCCTGGCGGCCTCGACCTTGGTGACCATGCCGCCGGTGCCCACGCCGGCCCTGCCCGCGCTGCCGATCTGCACATGTGCGATGTCGGCCGGGCCGCGCACCTCGTCGATGCGCGTGGCCCCGGGGCGCGACGGGTCGCCGTCGTAGAGCCCGTCCACATCGGACAGGAGCACCAGCAGATCGGCCCGTACGAGATGGGCGACGAGCGCGGCGAGGCGGTCGTTGTCGCCAAAGCGGATCTCGTCGGTGGCCACGGTGTCGTTCTCGTTGACGACCGGCACGGCCCCCATGTCCAGCAGCTGGTCGAGGGTCCGGTAGGCGTTGCGGTAGTGCGCGCGCCGGCTGGTGTCGTCGGTGGTCAGCAGCACCTGCCCGACACGCACCCCGTAGCGGGCGAAGGAGGCGGTGTAGCGGGCGACCAGCAGCCCCTGCCCCACACTGGCCGCCGCCTGCTGGCGGGCCAGGTCCTTCGGCCGCCGGGCGAGGCCGAGCGGCGCGAGCCCGGCGGCGATGGCGCCGGAGGAGACGAGCACTATCTCCCTCTCCCCGCCGCTGCGCACCTTGGCGAGGACGTCGACGAGCGCGTCGACCCGGTCGGCGTCGAGCCCTCCGGCCGCCGTGGTCAACGACGACGAGCCGATCTTGACGACGATCCTGCGAGCCTCTGTTACCTGCTGTCTTGCCACTGTCACAAGCCCGAATCTATGCCAGGGCGAGCGCCGTACGCGCGCGCATTCCGCCCGCTGGACGGCGCTGTACATCCATGGCGCCGTCGGCAGCGAGGGCCATGGCCGCCACCCGCAGGTGGCGTCGTCATGGCAGATCGCCACCGAGTCACGCTTCGAAAATTGTTTAGATTCCGCCGCCCCGACAGACACAAAGGGGCTACCTGGTGAAAATTAATACGATATTCGAGGGGTGCACTCGACTGACCTGAGCCGTTGTCGTGGCGGGCACGCACCTGGAGAACGGCAGCCCCGGGAAGACTCCCGCTGTCGGCGATCGGAGGCTTGAACACCAGGTAACTTGGTGATGGCAACAGGGAAGACAATGGATTGAGGTGCCAGTGCCTGACGTCTCAGTGGTCGTCATCGTCTACAACGACGCAGGGCGTCTGCCGACAGCCGTGCAGTCGGTTTTGGGCCAGACTTATCAAAGCGTCGAGGTCCTGATCGTCGATGACTGCAGCAAAGACCGCTCATTTCAGGTAGCCAAGGAACTGGAGGCGGCCCACCCAGGCCGCGTTCGGGCTTTCCAGCTGCCCGAGAACAGCGGCGGTTGCGGAGCGCCCCGCAACTACGGCATCTCCGAGGCGCGCGGCACCTACGTCATGTTCCTCGACAGCGACGACGTTCTGGAGAAGAACGCGTGCCGCAACATGATCGCGGCCGCCGAGCGGACCGACGCCGACCTGGTGTCCGGCATGTGCGTCCGGGTCTATGTCGACAGCCGCCATGCCAAGACCGTCGAGTGGTATCCGTGGCTCTACTCCCGCAGCCGCACCATCGAGTCGATCACCGAGCTGCCGGATCTGCTGGTCTTTGACACCCTTTCCACAAACAAGTGTTACCGCCGCAGCTTCGTCCTGGAACACAATCTCCAGTTCCCCGTCGGCATCCACTACGAGGATCTGCTCTTCTCAGCACAGGCGTACGTAGCGGCTGGCCGGATCGCCCTGATCCCCAACCATGTCTACTTCTGGAACATCTCGGAGAAGGCTTCCACGAAGTCGATCAGTAACCGACGGCACGAGATCGCCAACTTCGAGCACCGAGTGGAAATCCACCGACGCGTCGACGAGCTGCTGCAGGCCAATGGGTACGAGGACCTCAAGTTCCACAAGGATGTCAAATTCCTCAAGCACGACCTCGTTCTTCATCTCCGCGACCTGCCTCTGGTCGACCATGAGTACCGCCGCGAGTTCAGGGATCTGGCCAATGCGTACCTCGCGGCCGTCGCACCGGACGCCTACGACGAGGTACAGCCGTTCCAGGCCATCTGCGCCTATCTGCTGCGCCGGAACGACTGGGCCAATCTGCTGCCCGCCGCCCAGGCGCTCGCCAGCCCCGGCAAACTGACGTCCTCCCTGGTGGAGCGTGACGGTCGGATCTACTGGTGCGCGGAGCACCTCGACGACCCTGAAGGAGCTCGGATCCTCGATGTCACCGGCCTCGGCTATCACACACGTCCGCTGACGAGTTTTCCCCTGGGCAACAGGCTCACCTCGTACCTCGACAACGGGGTCGGCAAGGTCCGGCTCAGCGGGTCCGTGGTGAATCCGTTGGGCCGTGTCACGGCGGATGCGAAACTGGCGGGCACTCTGGAGCTCCGGGCTCGACGCACTTCGTTGCAGTCGTTCCGGTTCCCACTCACCTCCCTCGCTCACGATGGCGATGTGCTCAGGTGGACAGCCGAAGCCAATATCGCGGGCACACTGCGCCCGCTCGGTGTGATCGACGCGGTCTGGGACGTATGGGTGATCCTGGAGGTCGACGGGGAGACACTGCGTACACGGGTCGCGGTGGGCTCCATCGATGTGGATTCGGCACACGCGCTGCAGGTGCGACCGCGCCTGAGCCGGTTGGTCGCCGACCGCATCAAGCCGTCGGTCTCCAAGAAGGGCAACCTCTCCTATGTGCTGGCGGCCGAGAGCCGGCTCTCCGCCCGCACCCAGAATCTGATCCAACACGCCCTGCAGAGCAAGGCGGCGGATCTGACGAAGACGAGCCTGCGGAAGGTCCGCAAGGCTAAGAAGGACCTGCACTCGGGCAGGACCAAGATTCGCGTCTACCACGAGGCCTTCTCCAAACTGCCGGTCAAGAAGGGCCTGGTGGTCTTCGAGAGCCATTTGGGCAAGCAGTACAGCGACAGCCCCAAGGCCATCTACGAGGAAATGCGCCGTCAGGGCGTCCAGTTCGAGGCCGTCTGGTCGTACGCGGGGAACCAGCCGACCGGATTCCCCGATGACGTGACGCTGGTCAAGCGGTGGAGCTACCCCTACCTGCGGGCACTGGCACAGGCGGAGTTCTGGATCGACAACCAGGGCTTTCCACTGAAGCTCACCAAGCGTGAAGAGACCACCTATATCCAGACCTGGCATGGCTCAGCGCTGAAGAGGATGGGCTTCCACGAACCACGCTTGAAGCTGCGCAGCCGTGCCGGTCAGGATAACTTCCAAAGGACGCTGGACCGCTTCGACCACTTCCTCATCCGCTCCGAGCACGACGCCGAGACCCTGGCCAAGGGCTTCCGGCTGCGTCCCGAGGTGCTGACGCGCACCGGATACCCCCGCAACGACAAGCTCGTCGCGGCTCGCAAACGGGAGGCGGAGACGGGCTCCCGTGAACGCGGCGCGCTCGCCGCAGAGCTCGGCATCGACGAGGCGAAGACGGTGCTGCTCTACGCCCCGACCTTCCGAGCGAACGCCCAGGGCACTGTGAAGCGCTTTGAACCCCCCTTCGATGTCGAGGACTTCGCGTGGAGGTTCGGCGACCGCTACACGCTGCTGATCCGTTCGCACTACCTCAACCAGGTCGTACTTCCCCCGTCGGTACAGGGCAGGGTGCTCGACGTCACCGGCCTCCACGACATCACACCGCTGCTAGCCCTGGCCGACGGACTGATCACCGACTACTCCTCAGTGATGTTCGATTACTCCCTGCTCGACCGCCCGATGATCTTTTTTGCATACGACTACGAGGAGTACGCAAACGAGACCCGTGGCACCTACTTCGATCTGCGGGAAAAGGCACCGGGCCCGGTCGTCACCACCGAGAGTGAGTTGTTTGCAGCCGTCGACGAGCTGAAGGCGACGGACACGGAGTACGCGGAGGCACGCCGACGCTTCGTCGCCGGGTTCGGCGAGTACGACCAAGGCGATGCTGCTCAGCAAATCGTCGCCAAGTTCTTCACCTCCGGGAGCGGTAAGTGACCGAGCAGACCGCCATGGTCGGCGGCCGTGACATCTTCTTCGTCTCCAACAGCTTTGACGAGCTGGGCGGTGTGACGACGTGGTCGCATCAGATGGCACGGCTGTTCCTGAAACGCGGCCACCGGATCCACATCGTCGGCATCACCGACTCCGACGTCCCCCAGGACCTCGGCGGCAGGCTTCCCTATCCGACCACGACGCTCTATGAGGTGCGTCCGCCGAAGGTAGGTCCAGCCCTTGGCCTGAAAGGCAAGCTGAATCTGGTCGAACGCCTCAGGCGTGCGGCCCGCACGGCGGGCATGCACGAACAGGCCGCCAAGCTGAGCAGGATGTTCAATGCGGCACGGCCGGGTGCCGTGGTGATCGTGACGCAGGTGTGGGCGATGGAGTGGGTGCGCCTCGCCGACACGTCCAACGTCACCGTGATCGGCATGAGCCATGAGTCGTACGAGTATTCCAAGGCGACGTCGCGATTCGGCCGGGTCAAGAAGTACTTCGCAGAGGCCGACCATCTGCTGCTACTCACGCAGGAAGACGCGGACCTGTGGATCCGCCAGGGCCTGGACAACGTGGGCTACATGCCCAATCCACTCCCGTTCATGCCCGACGAGCCGTCCCAGCGCACCGAGAAGGTCGTACTGAGTATGGGGCGCCTGACAGACCAGAAGGGCATCGACATGCTGCTCGACGCCTGGGCGGAAGCGGCGTCGTTGAATCCGGACTGGGTGTTGCAGATCTACGGTGACGGCGAAGACGAAGAAGCCCTGAAGAAGCAGTGCACTCATCTCGGACTCGACTCCTCCGTGGAGTGGCGTGGCCGAACCAGCGACGTTCCAGGCGCTCTGCGCGGCGGTTCCGTCTTCGTACAGTCCTCGCGCGGCGAGGGCTTCCCGCTCGCACTGATGGAGGCAATGGCAGCCGCTGTGCCGTGTGCCGCCTTCGACTGCGCCCCCGGCGTCCGTGAAATCATCCGAGACGGCGAGGACGGACTGCTCGCCGCTCCCGGGAACACACACGAGCTTGCGCAGCGCCTTAACACGCTCATGTCCGACCAGGAACTACGAGACCAGATGGGCGAACTGGCCCGCAAGAACATCCAGCGGTACACCACCGACGAGATCGTGCGCCGCTGGGAAGAGCTGTTCGCCTTCTTGGAAAGGTAGCCGGTCATGACCGGTTGAAGGGCCCCGGCACAGACCAGGATGCTGTTGGTTAATTCGGGGCCTGGCGTGACGTCGGCCTTCAAGACCTGGTTGTGGTCTTGAAGGCCGACGTTGTCGTATGGGGTGGGTGCGGATGTCGATGCAGCCGAAGGGGTCTGGGGAGATCCCGGCGGAGACGGTACGGGTGGCTCGGGCCGCGTTCCCGAAGGGGAGCCTGGCGATCCGGGTCCGGGATGAGCTGGG
>NZ_JARWBG010000024.1:0-127268 GCF_029846775.1 Streptomyces chengmaiensis | reverse complement strand
CAGCCGCCCAGTGGTGGCCTTTGCCGGCATCGACACCGGCCCAGACCTGGACCTTCCGCTCGCTCACTCGCCCCTCCTCGTTCCGCACGACATGCCGTCGGCTCGAGGGACACCCCGCTGTCATCTCCGTAATCAGCGACCACACAAGGCGCGCACATCCCAATCAGCAGCCAGGGCACCCCGGAGAGAGACGGACGGCCACTCCTGGGAAGCCACGGTTGGCAAGAACCCGTCAGCCACATCCGGCCCTCCCGGGCCACCTAACAACTTACGGAGAACCGGTGAGAGACAGGGACGTCGCATCGGCCATCACCCCGCTGGTGAAGTCGGCCCGGGGCGCGGTTCCGGTCTTTCGACCGGCCCGTTTCCCCGGAGCCGCTTCCCGAACCGGGCATGCGACTTGTCACCGCACCCGGCTCTCCACAAGCCCCGAGGGCTTCGTGGGGGTTGTTCTCATCCTTCGGTCGGCCAGGGAGTGGGGATTGCTGCGCCCCGGTAGCGGTAGCGCGTGGTGCCTACCGTGATCGGGTCGAACAGCTCCCTGTTCTCACTGGTCCACCAAGATCTACGGCCGCAGTACTGCCGATAGATCTTCCTCCGACCCGTCTTGGGGTGCTTGCGCTGCACCCATCCCCATACCGTGTGCCACATGTAGTGGCGCAGGTAGGAGAAGGTCGCGTAGGAAACCCCGGGCCGGAAGTAGGCGCACCAGCCCCGTACTGCCGGGTTGAGCCGGAGTAGCAGGGCGTCGAGCGGCTGGTTCGTGCCGACCTCCCGGCACAGCGTCTTGACCTTGGCCATGACGGCCCGCAGGGCCTTCTTGGCCGGGTAGGTGTAGACGTAGGACCGGTCGGTGCCTGGTTTCCGGTGGCGCTGGATGTGCCAGCCGAGGAAGTCCAGGCCCTGCTCGATGTGGGTGATCAGAGTCTTCTCCGGCGAGAGGCGCAGGCCCATCGTGGAGAGAACTTCCGCGATCTCTTCGCGTAGCGTTTCGGCGTCTGCCTTGGTGCCGTGCACCATCAGGCACCAGTCGTCCGGGTACCGGACCAGCCGGTAGTTGGGCAGACCTCGGCGTCGACGCCTGCGGCGCTCGTTGAGATCAGTTCCGGCGCCTCCCGACGCCTGGGCGATGTGCTCGTCCAGGACCGAGAGCGCGACGTTGCTGAGCAACGGCGAAAGGATCGAACCCTGCGGGGTGCCGGTATCGTTGTCCCGCAGCAGGCCGTCCTCGCTGAGGATGCCCGCCTTGAGGAACGCCTTCACCAGGGCCAGGACGTGTCTGTCCCCGACGCGTGCCCGCACCCGCTCCATGAGAGCGGTGTGCGAGATCTCGTCGAAGCAGGCCTTGATGTCGCCTTCCACGATCCACTCGTACTTCTTGGACGTGAGCAGACGCACCTCCGCCACCGCGTCATGGGCCCGGCGGTTCGGGCGGAACCCGTAGGAGCACGGGAGGAAATCCGCCTCGAAAATCGGCTCCAGCACCAGCTTCAAGGATGCCTGCACCACCCGGTCGGTGATCGTCGCGATCCCCAGACGGCGCAGCTTGCCGCCCGCCTTGGGGATCATCCGCTCCCGCACCGGCATGGGCCGGAAACTGCGGTCCTTGATCTGCGACCGCAGCACGTCGAGGAACTCCTCGATGCCGACCCACAGCGCGATGGACGACGCCGTGCGTCCGTCCACCCCGGCCGTGCGTGCACCCTTGTTACCCCGCACCCGATCCCAGGCCACCAGCAGGAAGCCGGGATCGGCAACGAGATTGAACAGGTCGTCGAACCGGCGATGAGGATCATCACGAGCCCAACGGTGCAGCTTGGTCTGGATCTTCAGTACCCGGCGCTCCGCCTCATACAAGGCGCGCTCCAGCTCGTCGGTATTCACCGCCGACCCTCCCGACATTCCAGTACTTCGGCCACTGACTTGCTGGCCCCCTTTGCCCTGCGACCGGCTTTCCCGGTCTCCACGACGGGTCGTTACTCCCGCGACTACTACGGGGCCTCCGCCCCACCCACGGCCATCAGTCGGCAACGTACCTGCCCACCGCCGAACTGGCTGTCCGGCGGCTCGGGCGACCGCGGATGGTTCCCACGTTCACCACACAATCGATCGGTCAGGGAGACGCCCAGCTCTACTCCGGCAGCATCGCCACGCCTACGCCGCAGGCTTTCAACGTGGCCTCCCCACCGGAACAGGAAACCGGCTTCGGAGTTGACCCACCCGTCCGAGAGCGAGCACGTCACGCGCTGCATACCGGCCCGTATCCACCAGATTTGAGCCGGCTCAATGCTTACGGAGCTTCAACCACTGGTTCGCTCTCGCTACACCTTCTGACCTCGCTAGACGGGCCCGCACCGTCCGGTAGTCCCGGCACGTCCCGCCGTTGTCGGGGCCGCTTGCCACCCTCACCGGCGTTCCCCGGATCAGGCTGCCCCCAGCTTCACCAGACCGCTGCGACGTCCCGGCGGAGAAGGCCTTCCACCTCCACTCGATTGCATAGCGCCTCGTGGCGCACTCCCGTCTCATTAGATCTTGCAGAAACAGGGCCGCTGACCTGCGGGCTGACAGGTTGAGTCGAGACTCAGGGCAGGTGGAACGGGGCGTCTTGGGAGAGCCGTGGACGGAGTCGAGTGCTCGTCTCACCGATCATGGCGAGGGAGGGGAGCCCTGAGCTGGACTCCGTCAGGATGGTGAGATTCCTGGCCCCATGATTCGCAGTGAAGGTGGCAGTTTCGGACCAAGTCGATGACCAACTTCGTGGCTGGGAGCTGGCAGCACCAAGTCCGTCGAGACCGGTCAGGATGGCGACGACTCGGGTTCGTCCCAGATCCAGCCGGTTTCGGGGAACTGTTCGAGCAGGGCGGAGAGCGACATCGCCTGGTGGATGGCGGATGACCAGTCCTGAGCGGAGACGTCGAGCAGGACCAGCGGTGGGGGTGTCTGCCGGAAGTCGTAGGTGAGCATTTCGCGGCTTCCGTCTCCGCCGATGACGACGCTCCCGGGGAAGCGCTTCTGGAACTCGCCAGCCTCATTGACTTCGATGAGCTCCGCGATGGCATTGATCATGAGGAAGTCATCCGCAGGAAGAACGAACTGGCTCATGCTCCCTTCCGTGGCCAGGAAGTGTCGGTAGTCCGCAGGGAATCGGACTCCGAAGTGGCGCTCGGCCTGCACGATCTTGTCGTCGTTCGAACTCATGGGCCCGTTCTATCAAGGCCGGGGCGGCCCTGGCCGCACGAGAGTCTCAGCAGGGAGGAGTTGCTGCGGGGCGATGCCGAGACGGCGTGCTGCCTCGGCCGGCAACTTGGGGTGGTCTCGCCAATAGGGCGCGGAGAACAGGCCGGTGAGAGCGACGGCTTCCGGGTAGGCGGCCAGCTCGATCCGGGCCTCGGAGGGACGGTGGGGATCACCGAACGGGTCCTCGCCCAGCACGTCGAGTCGCCGGTCCCAGCGTTGCCGCAGGGACTCGCCGCTGGTCTCGCTCTTGAACCACCTGGTCAGGACCTCACGGGCGTCGATGTAGGCCAGCGCGGTGGAGGGATGGACGCCTCGCCGGACGATCCGCTGGTGCCGGAGGTTGGCCCGCAGGACCTCGGGTAGCTGTGTCAGGTCGTGCTGTTCATCGCCGAGGAGCCAGCGGTGATGCCGGTGGCAGACGGCTTCGTGGTGCGGCGTGCTGCGGACGACGAGGCCGTGGATGTGTCGGCGGGCCATGCAGAGGCGGCAGGCCGGGCGGCGCCGCGGTTCGACGACCTCCTCGGTGGCGGACCGAAGGTGCCGGAGCGGGTCGCCGATCGAGCCGAGTGGCGGCATCGCGCGGATCAGGGTGGACGTGCTTCGGCCGGTCAGCGCGGCGAGCCGGGAGAGCCCGTCTGGGGTCCAGTAGCCGACTCGGTTGTCAACGCGGCGGTGTTGGCGCGACGGGCCGATCAGGGAGGAGAGGTAGCCGATGGTGAGGTGGTTGGCCTCGGCGAGGCGGTTCAGATAGGAGCCGATGGTCTCGCGATGAACGGGCGGCGGCGCGAGCGGCAGGGACCGCAGCCCGGTGGTCACGCGATGCGCTTCTCGCTGCGGGTCCGTCGCCGGCGGGCGCGGGGGATGTTCTGCTGTTCCGCGCCCTTGTCCAGGTCGACTCGCTCCAGCGAGGCTTTGCTGATCTTCTCGCTGCCGTCGAGGATGGCGTCCAGGGCGGCCTCGCGGACGAGGTGAGACAGGCTGCCGATCATGCCGCCGGTGCGGTCGTGCAGGTAGGCGCTCAGCTTCAGCAAGGTGCCCGGTCGGTGGGCGTGCAGGCGCAAGGATTCCTCCAGCGTCGCCACGAGTGATCGCCAGGAGTTGCGCTGTTCCTCGGTCTTGTGGCGGAAAGGGCTGGTGGGGATGAGGGTGTAGCGGCTGGCGATCTGGCCGCCTCGGCGTCCGGCGAACAGCCCGGTGCCCTCGACGTCGGCGCCGGCCAGGACGAAGGTCGCCGGGATGCGTTCGGACAGGTACTTGATCTGGTCGGATGCCTCGGCACCGACCCGCGTACCGATGTCGAGATTGTGGAGTTCGTCGATGAGTACGAGTCGGCAGCCGAGGGTGCAAAGCAGGTCGCAGACCTTGTTGGTGACCTCGACCTGGCTGAAGCGGGAAGGCAGCGGCAGTCCGATAAACCGGGCGAACTCGATGGCCAGCATCTTCGGGGTGGCAGCGGGCGGGACGGTGATGTAGACGACTGGCAACGAGTCCGGCAGGACCTCGCCACGCTGTTGCCCGAGCTGTTCGAAGTTCTTGCCCAGCTGGGTGATAGCGGTGGTCTTCCCGGTCCCGGCGGGTCCCGAGACGATCAGTCCGCGGCGGGCGGAGTGCTGGTGCCGGTTGAGCAGGATGCGTTTGCGGCCGGTCGCGGCGACGTGGCGGATCGTCGGGGTGGAGACGATGACGAGTTGTGCGTGGTAGTCCTCCCGAGCCTGGTCGTAGGCGGTCCGTTCTGCTTCGGTGAGCCGTTGCAGGGCCGCCGGCGGCGGGACGGCCGGCGGAGTGGTGCTCTCCGCGACGAAGGCGGCCCAGCCTTCCTTGCTCGTCAGCGGATGGTCGACGTCCCCGGGCTCGAAGAAGTGCGTCATCAGCGGCTTCCGTCGGTGAAGGCGTCGAACACACCGAACGGGATGACCTGGGCGATGTCTTCTTCGCCTTCCGGCTCCTCGTCCGTCTCCAGCTCGGGTTCGTGCCGGGCCTGCGGCAGGGCCGGCACGGCTGTCGCCGCTTTGGTGCGGGCGGCGATGCGGCGGTCCGGGCCGTTTCCGGCGCGGGTCAGAAGGTCGTCGATGACGGCGGCGATGGCGTTCTCGTCGGTGTCGTCGGCTCCCTTGGCGGCCAGCACGGCTCTGGCGTGGCGCCAGGTGAAGTCGGCAAACGGCGCGGAGACCGTGCCGAGCCGGGTCCAGGGAACGGTGATCCAGCCGCCGGCCCTGGTGTCGCGTACCCAGACGTGGGAGAGGTCGTAGGGGTCGTGGTGGACCTCCCAGAGGTTGCCCTTGGTGTCCACTCCGGACGGCTGGCGCCGGTAAGGGCCCAGCTCCCGGCAGTCGTAGGTGCGGTAGTCGAGCGTGATGCCGTAGTCGTTGATCTTCCGCCACTCCGCCGGCAGCAGCTCGATGTAGTCGTCACCGCTGAGACAGACCGGCAGGTAGCCGGTGCGGGAGACGAGCATGGCGTAGACCTCGTTCGGCGAGAGTGCCTTGCCCGGCAGGAACGGACTGCGCAGAGAGTCATGCGGGCGGGTCTGCCACCGGGCGACGACCCATTCGTGGAAGAGATCGGCGAGTTCCGCGATCGTCCAGACGGCCTGGACGTCACGGCCGCGCCGGGTGGTGTCGGAGCCGACGTAGCCGGCGACGTGCTGGCAGAACAGGGTGTTAATGGACTCGAACGTCCGCTCCACGACGCCCTTGTCCGTCGGCGTGGCCGGCCGTGCGGGCTGGACGGAGATCCCCAGCGAACGGCAGGCCGCGACGAACGTGTCCGAGATGAAGACCTTGCCCCGGTCCACGGTGATCGTGTCTGGGACGATCACCGGTCGTGCCGCGGCGTGCTCCAGTCGGGCATCGACACTCATCAACCGGGCGTGCGGAACCAGTGAGGCTGACATCCGCAGGGCGTCCGACCAGCCGGGCCGCATCGGTTCCGGCACCAGCATGCGTGCCAGCAGCAGCGCGGCGTCCACGGCCTTCGTCCCGGCCGGACGCAGGATCGCCGCGCAGATGGTGCGGGAGGCGACATCCACCGCGATCGTCAACTCGACCCGGCCCGTCACACCGTCGTCCAAGACGGCCAGCACGTCCAGCGGGGTGGTGTCGATCTGCACCACCTCGCCGGGCCGGGCGGCCAGCGTCGGGGTGAACGGAGCCTCCGGACGCCCGGCCAAAGAACGCCGGGTCGTGGCCGCCCCGAAGCTGTGGCGTCCTTCGGACATCGACTTGAGCAGCCGGAAGTACGTTGCCCGCGACGGAAGCGGGACCGTTCCCTCTCCGTGCCGCTCGGCGACCAGCTTTTCGGCCTGCCGAATCACGCGGGTGCGGGTCCCCGTCGACAAATCCTCTTGCGCGGCCAGGGCCTCCAGCACCGCCTCGACCAGACGCTCGTCCACCCGGCCGGTGCCCGGTGCCATGGACAGCCTGGTGGCCCGCCGGTCCACCAGACCCCACAACCCCTCGTCCCGCCACTTCGACCTCAACCGGAACAGCGTCCGTTCCGAGACCTCGGTGCCCGACGCGGTCAGCTCGGCCGCTTTGGCCACCAGCCGTTCATTCACGGTCCGCCACTGCGGGTCGTACTCGGGTCGGGGAACCGTCCCCTTCGGCGCATCCGGCGGGAGCCCGGTCTCCGCCTCGATCAGGTGCTTCTCGAAGAACCGGGCCTTGCGCAGAGCCACTTCGGGAACCGTGTCCAACAGGCCGAAGGGCGGCAGTCCCGGCGTGGGAGCCGTGGAGTCCAGCAGCTCGAACCCGTCCGACGCCATCAGGTGGGCGAACACCACCATGCTCGCGGTGTTGCGCTCGTCGACTAGGCGGACGGTCGTGCCCGACAGGCCCACCACCGTGTGGACCTGATCCTCGAACCGGACCCGGTCACCCACCCGCAGCACACCCCGCGGCCGCTCGTGCTCCGGCATCAGCCCTCCACCTGGCAGACCAAGGAGTGATCACCCAAGGGACGCGACAGATCCGTCCCCAGGCGCCCGCACCACAGCAGGTGGAAGACGACCGGCAGCACCCGGATCGGGTCTCCGACCTGAGCGGCCTGGCCCACCAGAGGGCCGGGAACCGCGAAGGCAGCCTCCACCGCCTCCGTCAACCCGTCCCCGCCGAACCGCGGATGGCGGAACCCGGCGAGCCACCGCAGGTTCGCCACCCGCACCCGATCGATCTCTCCCACGAGCCGGTAGTCCCAACCCACCGCCTCGCACGCAGCCTGCGTACCAGCGAACTTGGCCAGGTCCCGCGGCTTGCGCCGACCCTCCGGCCTGCAGTCCACCACGACAGCCGACCCATCGGCCCGACGCACGAAGTAGTCCGGCGCATGCGACAGCCGTCCTCCCTCCGCCGACGTCCAGAACAGCCAGAACGGCTGCGACGAGAACCCGGCGACACACGGATCGAAGTCCATCGAGATCGCGTGATCACGCTCCAACCAGGACTCGAACCCCACGTGCCGCAGCATCGTGGCCGCCCAGTACAAGCCCGGAAAGTGCAGCTGCCCTTGGTACGACGAGAACTCCCGCACCGGCATGACCTCCTCGAAGGCCACCTCGACCACGTTCCTCAGCGGCCGGCGTACCTCGACTCCCTCCCGGAGCCAGGCCACGTCGAAACCGGCCGCCCTGTCCCCGCCGCTCAGCGGCTCCCCCTCATCGTCCACACCAGGACGATGTCCACTGGATCGCGACAAGCCACGTGCAACGAGACAAGAGCCACCCCAAAGCGGGACGTGGTTCACTCAAACCTGTCTCGGCCTTCGCCCTGCAGGGTCGGCACATAGATCAATGCGACCAGCGACAGTTCGATGCGACGGGACACCCGCGCCCGTCGGCCGAGACAACAAGCTTGAGACGCGACCAGATAGTGTGCACGCAGAAAGTACCTTCCTGCTGGAACGACGGAGACCTTAGACAAGCCTCATCGTCCCAGCGCAGAAGGCACTTTCGCGTTCCCGCTCAAGATCCGGACACCGTGGCAAGTGAAACGCGCAGGCTAGCCCCAATACCGGTGACTTAGGGCTTTGCTGTTCGCTTGACACGTTTTGGTTTGGTGGCGCCAACGATCGCGACGGCCGGAACACGCGGGCGGTCTGCGACGCGGTGGGCGGCGCGTTTGAGGGGCCAGCTGGCAACTTTGCGTTTGATGACGCGGGGGTTGGCCCGGCGGCGTCGCCGTGGCAGGAGGCGTTCGAGGAGTTCAGCGTGGGTGGCTTTGATGGCGCGGGTGAGTCGGCCGGGGGGAAAATGCCGCCTGGTCGGTGACCTGGCGGCGCACGACGCGCAGTGAGCGGGTGAAGGAGATCCGGTCGGGGTCCTGGTCGGCTTGTCGTGCGGCCTGGTGCATCAGGTGCCGAATGGCGTCGTGGACGAGCAGGAATCCGTAAAGTTCCTGCTCGGCCCCGTCAGGGTGCTGCGAACGTAGTACCAGGTGGGGCCCGCTGAGGTGGGTCTTGATTTCGTCGAGGGTGGACTCGAACTCCCATCGCTGGGCGTAGAGGGTGGCCAGTTCCGAGGCCGGCGCCTTTCCCGGGTCGAGGATGGTGGTGATGAGCCGGTAGACGCCCTCGTGGCCGGCGATGGTGTACTCCACCGCGCGTACCGGCACCCCGCGACGGGTGTGGTGGATGTCGCTCCGATCGAAGAGCTCAGTGAGATACGAGCCGTCCGACAGTTGCTCGACTACCGGCATCACGAGGTCTTTGCGGACCCGCCACAGCAGGTCCGCCCCGGTGGCCGCGGCTGTGCGCCACAGGTCCACGCCGTAAAAGCCACGGTCGGCCAGCAGCAGCATCCCCGGCCGCAGAGACACCATGACCGCCCGGGCCAGAGTCTGCTCTCCGGTGCGCAGGGCTCCGATCGCGGCATCGAAGACGGCGTGGGTGCCGCACTCCACCAGGCCGACCATGCGCAACTGCGGGTAGCCGACGTTTTGTTCACCTCGCCCGGAGCGGGGTGGACGGCCGAACGCCTCCGCGTTCGCCTTCGTGTCGGGCAGGTCGAATGTGGTGCCGTCGATCGCGGTCAGCCGCCAGTCGCGGTAGAAGGCACCCGGAGTGTCCGGTGTGGCAACCGGACGGCACACCCGTTCGAACAAGTGCCGCAGCGGCGCCACCCCCAGCCGGGACCTGGCTTTCCAGATAGCTGCCGTACTCGGCACCGCCCACGATGTACGCCAGCGCCGCGCACCCTGCAAACCCGCGGTCAGCAGTCGGGCGACCTCCTCATAGCTCTGCCCGGAGAACAGGCACATCGCCAACACGAAGTAGACCACCAGCCGGGCCGGCAGCAGCCGGTTCCGCTGCTGCACCCGGCCCGTCTCCGCCAGCACGTCGTCCACCAGCGACTGAGGAAACGCCTGGGTCAGCACCCCGACCGCGACCCGATCCGACAGCCGCTCACCAGATGACTTCAGTTGACCCGCTCTTGGCACATCAACAACAACGACCAAATCGCCCCTAAGTTACCGGTATTGAGGCTAGCCCCGCTTGAGCAGGACGAAACCGTCCTGCTCCGCGACCGTGCGGTACCCGCCCCGGGTGCGGGCCTGGTCCAGCATGATCTTCTCCTTCATGAAGTCCAGCGGCCACCGCCGGTCCTGCGGCACTCTGGTGTCCACCATGATCCACTGGGGGTTGGGCCGGCTCTGCCACCAGCCGTAGAGGCTGGTGCTCGTCCGGCTGGTGAGCTGGGGCACCAGTTGGCTGGAGGCCTGGACCGTGGCGCCGTCGGGAATGCGGCCCATCAGTCGGTGGGCGAGCGCCACCCGGGAGTCCGCACGCCACGTGGCCGGTTGCACCAACTGCCACAGAGGGAAAGAGGGCAACAACAACAACAGGCTCACTGCGGCGCACCCCACGAGGTACCGGCGGACGCTGTCGGGGTTCGCGCGGCGGTCGACGAGCGCGTCGGCGAAGGCCACGAAGACGATCGGCATCAGCACCAACGAGTAGTGGTAGCCGGTACCCCAGTGGAACGCATTACCGGACGCGAAGCGCCACAGCAGCGTCGGCAGGGCGATCAACACCAGCGGAGAACGCAGGGCCAGGAAGAGGGTCGGAGCCAGCACCAGCACCAAGGTCGAGACCTTGGCCTGCGGGGTGACCAGCCCCACCGTCATCTTGTGCAGCTGGTCGAGCGGTCCGCCGTGACCGCCTCCGGGGCTGTCCAGCCAGAACCAGTAGGCGAAGGAACCGTTCGGGTTGAAGGCCGGAAGGATCACGAACAGCACCAGCAGGGCACCGAGCAGACCGGACAGGCCGGTGATGATGCCGAGCCTGCGGTTCCCGCGCAGCGCGATCAGGACGCCGATTGCGGCCACGGTGAGCCCGAGGTCCTCCTTCACGAGCAGGAGGGGCAGGGCCCAGTACGCCGCTGCGCTCAGTCGGCCCCTGGCGAGGGCCACCAGCGAGAACACGAGCAGCGGGACGGCGAAGGCGACTTCGTGGAAGTCGAAGCCGACCGCACTGGCGACGCCCCAGGAAACGCCGTAACAGATCCCGACGACCGCCGCGGCGAGCGTCCCGAGTTTCCGGTACACCCAGAGCGCCAGGGGGACGACGCTTGCGGCGATCAGCCCTGCCTGCACCACCAGCAATGTGGCCGGTGCCGGCCACAAACGGTAGAACGGCGCCACCAGGATGAGCACGGGGGAGAAATGGTCCCCGAGGACGGGGAAATCGGGCCCCTTCAGCTCGGAAGTCGGCAGGTGCCCGTGCGCGTAGGACCGGACGACCTGTTCGAAGATGCCCAAGTCGTAACTGTTGGACAGCATGCGCTCGTGGAGGCGGAGAGAGACCGCCGCGTATGCGAAGAACAGAGCTCCCGTCATCGCCCAGATCCACACGGGACCGAAACGGCTTTCCCTGGGCGGCCCCGTCGCCGCCCCTTTCTTAAAGAATCTCTGCTGCGGTGGAAGAGTGATGCCAGTGTCGGGTGGTGCGTGCATGACCATGCCTTCGGGAAGTTTACGCCGGCCCTTCAAGATGCCAGCAAGCACCAGCTCCTGACTCCGGGCTACCAGCCGTGTGGGCAGATTCCTCCGAATGGCCGCGGCCGACCCGACCTCCCCCGCCGGAAACGAATGCGCCACTCCCGAGACCTTCACCCCGGACGGAATCGCGAACATGACCGGCTCTCCACCTCCTTCGGCCCCGGAACCCCGACCGCCCGCGCGAACGGACGGAAATCAGCACCGCATTCGACCGACCGGGAGCGCGATGCAACACCCGGAGAACCACAGACGGCCCGCGACAACGGCTACAACCTGCCCGACCGCGGCCTCATCCCCATCGAGGTCATCCAGGCATGGAAAAGCGCCCACCCCTCATAACCAGCTGCGCAGCGAAGAACGTGACCGAAACACCGCGAGATCATCAGCCTCACGCTGGATCCGCCCCATGGGGCCCTGTACACCTGGAGAGGAACACATCCTGGTCGCCAGCGTGCATACGCTGGCGGAGCCGGCGAGCAAAGACGCTGTTGGCCAGGCGCGTACCCAACAGCTCGCCGGCGAGTCGTTCCCTCGCGGCAAACGGATCGGCCTGTCGACGACGGCGTAATTCCCCACCCGAAACGCCATGAAATGGGCCATGGGGACGAGGGAGTGTCTAATCAACGGCCCTGTCTCACATTCGGTGGTGNCTTCACTCACGCGACGGCGCTGTGGTGAGGCGAACTGCTCCAGCACGCCGAGTTCACGACGGCGGCCGCTACACGAGCCGGTCGGCTCCAGGAACGACTGCTCCAAGGGAAGTACCTGCGATTCGGCGCCCGGCGTGTCTACCGATCACCACCATCACCATCCGTCACCACCGAATGTGAGACAGGGCCGTTAAATTGACACACCCGCGCGCGAGCAGCGGCCCCGATTTCTGGACTCGGATCCCGGGGGCTCAAGCCTGAGTGCCGCATCGACTCCATGACGCTGTTCGACCTGGTGAAGCGCTCATTCGGCGTGGTGGCCGGGGCTGGTGCGCTGGTCGCTCTGGTCGTGGCTTACCGGTGACAGCGGGTGCACGAGGACGGTGCTTTGCGTGAGTCCACCCCAGGTGATACCACGCGCTTGGGCCTTCCTGCTGTTTCGTGCATGGCGTTGGCCGGGCCGAGATCGAGGAGGAGTTGGGGACATATTCGATGCCGAACCCCGCCTTGATCTCGGCGACTGGTGTGTTCAGGTCAAGACGCGGACGCTCCGGGGTGATCGCCTCCGCGTGGGCGCAGCACCAGTTCGACATCGCATGCGTCGAGCAGGGCTAGCAGCGTGCGCACCGTTGGCGAGCGCTTGCCGGCCTCGTAGTCACTGATGTTGGGTTGTGGGACGGCCGTGGCCGCGGACAGCGCCGATTGGCTCAACCCGGCGCGGGTGCGGGCCTGTTTGAGCAGTGTTGCGACCCGGTCCGAGGAGGACGAGGTCACGTCGCCGCGCTGGTCATGGCGCTGGCGAGATCGTCGGCGACGCGCTCGAGGTCGCCGGTGTCAAACAGCACGAAGGTGTTGTACCGCAAGCGAAGGAAGAGCCCGTCTTCAGCCTCGGCGATGGTCAGTTCGAGCGGGAAGCGGTCGCCACGGACGGTCAACTGCGTGCCGGCGCGGTGCAGGACGACGTGACCGGGCTGGCGGGCGTGCACCGTGAAGCCAAGGTTCGTGGCCCGGGCGACTGCCTGGTCGATCAGGACCGGGCCCGGTATCGCGCGTTCGACTGTCTTCCATCCGTGCATGGTGACTCTCCTGAAACGGAACTATAGCGATAACACTATATCGGGCGCTTGTGGGGCGGCAAGGGATGGGCATCGGACCGTGCCTTGCGGACTTTCCCGACCCCGCACGGGCTCTGTGACCGTCTCCAGGGCCCACGTAGAGACGATCGCGGTCGACGGCCAGGAGCACTCCGTGAAGCTGGGCGTGTTCCTGTCGAACACGAAGTCGAGGCGCGCGAAGCTCACCGCCGACAAACTCCAGACATCGGCGGAACTCGGGCTGAGTGGGCGGCGGCGTAGGCCCGGTGGGTGCTTGTCATCCAACGCCTACCATCATCTGATCAGGGTGCGTTCGGTCCAGATGGGCGCACCTTGGCCACCGCCAGTAACGACGGTACAGCCCGGCTATGGGACGCTTCTTCCGGCCGTGTACGCTCGAAGACGGCTCCGAACGACCACTCCTCAGTACCCGCGGCCGCAGGCGCCGGCGCGCCCGGCACCGGGAGCTGGAACGGGACTCCCGGAACCGGGGCCTGGAACGGTGGCGGAGCCACAGTCGGAGCCGGCGGCTGGAACGGGACCGCCGGTGGCAGTGCCTGGCCCTCCTGCGCCACGTCCACGCCGTGGTCCGTCACCAGGCCGACGAGCCCGTTCACATAACCCTGCCCCACCGCGCGGAACTTCCAGCCCCCCGCCCGCCGGTAAGCTCCTCGAGCACCATCCGTCTCGCCGCCCGCGTCGTCCAGGTCGTACCGCGCGACCGACGTGCCGTCAGGCGCGAACGCCGCCACCGACAAGCCGTACGCGTCCCGCATCGCGCCGCTCTCCGTCGACCGGACCACGAGGACACGGACGATCTGCTCCTCGACGGCCGTGAGGGACGCCTCCAGCCACACGGTGCCGGTTTCCTCCGCGAGCAGCCGTAGGCGCCCGACGGACGGACCGGAGCCCCGTGGAACACGATGTCCCCGTCCCCCCGGACCCGGCCCGTCTCCATCAGCAGCAGCGCCGCGACATCGACCCGCTCCGTACCGTGGTCCGTAGTGGCACCGTCGGAACGAAGGCGTTGCCTCCCTTGATCATTTCCCCTCCCCGAAATCGATCACCTATGGATCTTCCGATCACGTGAGCCCGCGGAAGAAGGCTCTCGGACCGCGTTGTTAGGGTGACTCGAGCGACGAGAGGCGGGGGCCATGACGATCGACGCCCACTTGAAGGTGTCCGAGGACGATCTCACTCGGCTGGCGGACGACCTGGACGAGATGCAGCGTCATCTCAACGGTCAGGTACGGCGGATGGACGACATCGTCGACCGTATCGAGGCCGGCTGGAAGGGAGATACGAGGTAGGCGTACCGCGCCCTGCACCGGGGTGCGGCCGAGGATGCCGTGCGCATCCGGGAGATCATCGTCGTCCTCGAGGAAGCCGTGCGGATGAGCCGCGACGGCTTCACCGAGCAGGAGCTCGAAAACCTGCGGCGTCTCCAGCGCATGGAGAGTTCGGTCGACGTGGCACTCGAAGCCGAGCGGCTCCAGGCTCCGACTTCGGCTCCACGCAGCAGCATTCTCGACATCTGAGCGGGGGCTCCCATGTCCGATGACCACATAGGCGTCGACTTCGGCACACTCCGAGATCTGTCCTCGGAGCTCGAGGACATTCTCAAACAACTCGACATCAAGCTCGAAAGCCTGTATGCGCGGACCGAGAAGGTGGTGCTGAGCTGGGACGGTGAGGCCCGCGCGGCGTTCATCGACGAACTCGACCGCTGGGACCGCCAGATGCAGGACCTCCAGGCAGCTCAGCAATGGCTGCACGAGGTGGTGACGACCGGATGCTGAACGGAAAATCGACCTTCGGGAGGGCAGGCGGCAGCATCCAGTCCGCTTGCGGACCGGATGTCGGGGTGGGGCCCGTCAGGTGGTCGCGGGTTCGAGATTGACCTGGTGGCCGAGGGCCTGGAGCTGGCGGACGAGGTCGCGGGTCCTGCGGGCGGGGTTGAGGTGACGCTGATGCCAGTCGGCGCCGAGTTCCTCGTAGGAGGCGCCGGGTTCGTTGATCAGATGCCAGGCGATGACGAGTATCGAGCGGGCGACGGCGACCAGGGCTTTGGCGTGGCCGCGGCGTTTGACGATGCGCCGGTAGCGGGCGCCGAGGAAGGTATCGGTGCGGGCGGCGGCGTTGGCGGCCTCCCCCAGCGCCCCCTTGAGCCAAGGGTTACCCTGCCCGACCGGGCCCGCGCTGTTCTTCGCCCCGGACTGGATCGTCCTGGGACACAGTTTCGCCCACGAGACGAGATGTTCGGGGCTGGGGAAGCGCCTCATGTCCGTGCCGATCTCGGCGAGGATGATCTGCGCGGTGGCCGGCCCGATGCCGGGGACGGCGTCCAACCGCTCGGCCAGGGCCTGGGCAGTCACCGCGTCGGAGGCCGGTCCGGTTCCGGTTCCCGCCGGGCCGTCGTGTGGGGTGGTGACCTCTTCCAGGGTCTGGACGATGAGGCGGTCGAGTTCGTTGATCTGGGCGGTGAGATGGTCGACGATACTCAGCAGCACGCCTAGCAGTCGTGCGTGGTGGTCCTCGAACTGCCCGGTGAGGGCTTCGGCCAGGGCCGCCTTCTTCCTGACGAGGCTGCCCTGGGCGAGTTCCGCCAGAGCGCGGGGGTGGCGTTCGCCGGCGACCAGGGCGTCGAGCATGGCCCGGCCCGACACGCCGAACAGGTCCGAGACGACCCCGGACAGTTTGATCTGGGCGTCCTGCAGGGCCTTGTCCATGCGGTGCTTGTGTCGGGTGCGTTCCTGGATGAGGTGACCCCGGTGGTGTGGACACTCTGACAATGGATCTTTCGATCCGAGGAAGGGTGTCCTGGTGGGACGTAAGTCTCCGTATCCGGCGGAGTTCAGGAACGATGCGGTCGCGCTCTATCGCGCGGCGGGCGGGAAGCGCACGTATGCGGCGGTCGCGGCAGATGTCGGAGTGACCGGCGAGACGCTGCGGAGCTGGGTGCGCCAGGCCGACGAGCACGCGGGCCGCGCTCATAGCGATGGTGAGCAGAGCGCGGAGAGCCGGGATGAGGAACTGGCCCGGCTGCGCGCGGAGAACGGCCGGCTGTGCAAGGCGGAGAAGGAGTGGGAGCTCGAGCGCGAGATCCTGCGCCGGGCAGCGGCGTATTTCGCCAAGGAGATGAAGTGAAGACCCGCCGCTGGGACTTCGTCTCCGCCCACGCCGAGACCTTCGGCGTCCAGCGGATATGCCGGGTCCTTCGGGTCTCGCGCTCGGGCTACTACCGGTGGATCGCCGGCGCGAAGACCCGCCAGGAGCGGCAGGCCGCTGACGACGCCCTGCTCGCGGAGATCCGTGAGATCCACACCGAGCACAAGAGCACCTACGGAGTCCGGCGCGTCCATGCCGAGCTGCGCGGCTTCGGGCACACGGTCAACCGCTGTCGGCGTACTCGCCTATGTGCAGAGCTGCGTACGGATGAACGTGCAGAGCAAGGAGCCCTGTGAAGCGCGAGCGTCATGGTTCGAGATGATGGCGCGGTGTCTCTTCGCTATTTCAATCAGACCGGCTGGACCGCGATCTTCAACGGCACCGACACCGAGATCGGCCGCATGGTGCGTGTGGAGGGCTGGGACCAGGCGACCGGGACGGCTCTGGTCGTCGATCCCAAGCGCGGTGCCCTGCGTGCGGTGACGGACTACGAGGACTTCTCCCACCTGGAGCGGGCCGAGCAGGTCGTGGCCGCGGTGCCTGGTGGAGGGTGGCGGGTGCACTGGACGGACGAGGGGCCAGGGGGAACGCCGCTGACGGAACAGGTCCTGGCCTGGCTCATCACGTCGCAGGGGCGGGCGACGGCCATCACGGTCGATGCCCAGGGGCATGTCGAGGACGCTGATGGTGCCGACGCCTTCATCCCGCCGGGCGAGGACCCGGTGGCCTGATCGCAGCCGGTCAGGCCACGTCGTTCTCTCGCTCGATGGCCTGGAGGCGGTTCTTGAGCCGGTAGCTGGGGCCGTTGATGGAGATGACCTCGCAGTGGTGGAGGAGCCGGTCGAGGATGGCGGTGGCGAGGACCTCGTCGCCGAAGACCTGGCCCCATTCATCTGGGGCTGGCACTTGTTCCCTCACAAGAGTTGATGCTGCCACCTGGCCGTATCCCGTTCCTGCGATCCTCGTTGGTTCTCGCGGTGGCACCCAGTTTCTCAAGGTGCTGCCTTAATCGTTCAGGTGCGAGGAAGGTGTGCCGGTGGCCGAGGCGAGACTCCAGGTCATCGCGGGCGGAGCCGTTCCGCAGGAACCACTGGTCACGGATCCGTGGCAGTTCCAGAACGCATGCGTCGTCGCGTTCGTCGCCTCGTGGCGGGCCCGCGGTTTCAGCCCGGTCACCATCGACAACGACACCGGTCTGCTGGAGCGGACGCTGGCCGCACTGGGCCGGCCCGCGTGGGAGGTGACCCCTGAGGACATCGACCGCGTGGTCGGTGACCTCGCCGTGAAGGGCCGCAAGACCTCGACGCGTCGCGAGTATGTCCAGGTCTTCAAGGGGTTTCACCGGTTTCTCCAGGCCCGGAAGGCGGCCGAGATCGAGGCCGCGTTCGGCGTCCGGCTGGTCTGCCCGGTCGACGAGTTCAACGCCTCACGGCATGTCGGCGACGACTCCCCGGCCCTGGTGCCGCCGCCGACGCCGGAGCGGGTGGCGGAGTTCTTCGACTTCATGAAGCAGCGGATCGCCACCGCGAGGAAGTACGGACCCGCCGCCCGGGACTATGCGATGTTCCGGACCCTGTATCACGCCGGGCTCCGTTCGGAGGAGGCATCGCTGCTGGACAAGCCGGACCTGCACTTCACCCGCGGCCCGTTCGGCAAGCTCCATGTCCGCTTCGGCAAGGGAGCCCACACCTCCGGGCCGCGTCCGCGGTGGGTGCCCATGCTCGACGGCCTGGACCTGGTGCTGCGGTGGTTCCTCGACGACGTGCGGCCCAAGTTCCCCGACTCGCCAGTGCTGTTCGCCGACGAATCCGGCGGCCCCCTGCATCGCGGGACCATCCGCAACCGACTCCGCTATCTCATGGAACTCGAAGGCCGCCCGCCAGCTGAGCGGTTCAGTCCCCATGCCCTGCGGAGGGCCTGCGCGACCCACAACTACGAACGCGGCGTCGACTTGGTCGCGATCCAGCAGATGCTCGGACACTGGACGGTCAGCTCGACCATGCGCTATGTCCGGCCCTCCGCGACGTTCATCGAGGACGCCTATCAGCGGGCAGTCGCCAGTACTCTCGCGGAGCTGTCCGGGAAGGACACCACGGCATGAAGATCCGATGGCGGCTGCGGATGGCCGCCGCCCAGCGCGAGGTCTGGACCGGGACCGAGCTGCGGCGGCTGCTGGCCGAGAAGGCCGGCCTGGAGTTGTCCTCCGCGTCGGTGTCCGCACTGTTCACCAAGGAGCCGTCGCAGGTGAAGATGACCACCCTGGCCGCGTTGTGCACCGCGCTGGAGTGCACCCCCAATGATCTGATCGAGGTCGACACCACCCCTGTCGAGCGGCCCATCACACCGCCTCGGCCCGTCGCCGACCTCCCCAAGGCCGCCTCCGCCCGGGGCCGATCGATGCCGCCCCTGTGACCGGCAGAGAACGCGATGGGCAAGAAGCAGCGGGACTGCGTCATTTGTGGCGCCCCGGTCGGCTATCTCGATCGCCAGCACTGCTGCCGGTGCTGGCGCCGGATGGAGGAACAGGCAGCGAAAACCGTATGCCCGTCCTGCGGCAAGGACCGCGTGCTCCAGGAGGACACCAGCCGCTGCATCACCTGCTCGCGTGTCTGTGAACAGTGCGGCCAGCCGGTCCGTGCGGCCCAGAACCGGCTTTGCGGGGTCTGCCGGCGCAAGGCCGAGCGGGTCGCCGACCAGCAGCCTTGCCCCCGCTGCGGCAAGCCGGGATATCTCCGCGAGGCGACCGGCTGGTGCGGCCATTGCTCCCGCCCGCGGCAGGACAAGCAGCCGCCGCGGACCTGCCGCGAGTGCGGTCAGCTGCGACGGCATGCCGGCCTGGGCCTGTGCTCAGCCTGCTGGCAGAAGCACCCCGGCCGCCCCTTCATCCGCGGCGAACACCTCCGCGACCAGCTTGCCAATCCGCCCGCATGGCTGGACGACTTCGTCGGTCATGTCGCGGCCCGCTTCTGCGTCGCCCGGGCCTGCGGCCTGGTCACTGACCTCGGCCGCCTCCTGCAGGACGAGCACCCCAACTCGCCCCAGGCCCTGCTGGAGCGGTCCCGCCGACCAGGACGGTCCATGGGCCCTTTCGCCCGTACTCTCGAAGACTTCTTCACCCATCGCGGCCTGGCCCTGCCCACTGACCAGGCCGAACGGCTCGCCGCCGGGCGGCGCAAGCGTCGCATCGACGCCGTCCCCGACCCCCTCAGGCCAGCCGTCGCCGCCTTCGACGCCTCCCGCATGCGGGCCCAGGACCGGGCCCGCCGAGCCAGCACCCGGCCCCGCAGCGATCACACCCTGGAAACCGCCCTGGCCATCCTGCGAGACTTGGCCCTCTTCCTCACCGAGCACCGCGACAAGGACGACTGGGCCCTGGCCGACGTTCACGACATCGAAGCCTTCCTCGCCACCTTGCCCAAGGCCCGCAAACGCCGGCTGGTCGTGCTGCGGCAGTTCTTCCGCTTCGCCCGCTCGCAGCACCTCATCCTGGTCGACCCGACACAGACTCTGACCACGAAGGAGCCGAACGGCTTCCGCGGAATGACTCTCACCCTCGACCAGCAGCGCGAGCTCTTCCGCCGCTGGACCACCGATGAACGCGTCCACCCGCACGAGGCACTGATGGGCATGCTTGCCCTGCTGCATGGTGCCTCCAGTTCCGAGGTGCGGACGTTGCAGATCACGGACGTCGACTCGGTGTCCCAGACCGTCAAGCTCGGCAAGCGACCCCACCCTGTTCCATTGGACCCCGCCTCCTGGACGGTGCTGCAGCGGTGCCTGTCCCACCGCGACGCGTGGCCGACTGCCAACCCGCACGTGATGGTCACCAAAGGAACAAAAGCCGGGCGAAGCCCGGCCTCAACTACCTTTCTGTCCCACGTCCTTGACGACTGCGGATACCCGCCCCGGATGATCCGCAGCACCCGCCTCCTCGACTTGGTGAACACCATGGACCCCAAGCTCGTCGCCGCCGCCTTCGGCATGGACCCGCAAGCCACCCTGATCTATCTCGCCGACCGCGTCGATCCCGGACGACTGCCGACCCTGCCGAAAACCGCTGGCGCAACACCACACAGAACGTGAGGATCAACAACCAGTGTCCAGCACTCAGCGGAGGGGAACCGGCATGGTCGGTCGGGTGGAAGTGCAGCAGCTGGACGAGGAAAGCCTCGAAGGACTCCTTGCGGTGGCCGTCGAGGATGCAGCACCCGAAGAGGTCATGCCTCCCGTGGCCGGTCCACCAGGATGGACGACGGAACGACAGGAAACCTTCCGGAACTGGCACTGGGCTCGACGCCCCGGACTTGCCGGCCCGCTCCGCGAGTCCACATTCGCGATCACCCACAACGGGAAAATCGTGGGGTCAGCCCGTTTGGCACTCCGCGACAGCCATGACGTCCTCGAAACCGGCATGTGGCTCGGCCGTTCACATCGCGGACGCGGAATCGGCACCGCCACTCTCCGAATCCTCCTCGAAGAAGCCGCGAGAGCCGGTGCACGGGCCGTAGTCGCGGACACCAAGACTCACAACACGGCGGCACTTCGCGCCTTGCGCCGCAATGGTGCAACGCTCATCGCAAGCCAGGACACCGTCAAAATCCACGCTGAGCTGATTCCGAAGGAGATGCTGCCGCCTTCACCCTCCACCGCGAACCCGTGAGGTTTCGGCAGCACCTGGCACGGGTTCGCCGGAACATGTGCGCTTTGCTGGAGGTCTTGTTCGAGGTCAGGATGATCGACCCCTTCTCGTAGCGCTTCGAGATCACCTGGAAGACCAGGTTCGCCTCCGCTCGTTCGAGGGGCTGGTAGCCGACCTCGTCGACCACGAGAACGCCGGGCCGCAGGTAGGTGCCGAGCTTGTTCGTCAGCCGGCCTGCAGCCTCGGCGGCCTTGAGGTTGCGGACCATGTCGTCGAGGCTGGTGAAATAGATCGAGTAGCCGGCCCGGCAGGCCCCGACGGCCAGGGCGACGGCGATGTGCGTCTTCCCGACCCCGGGCGGCCCGAGCAGAGCGGCGTTCGCCTTGCCCTCGACGAACGAGAGGGTGGCCAGGTCCTTGACCTTGCGCGGGTCGAGGTCGGGCTGGAAAGAGAATTCGTACTCATCGAGCGTCTTGTGGTGCGGCAGCCGGGAGAGCCGCAGGCCCTGGCGGAAGCGGCGGTCGTCGCGAACGGCCAGTTCCTCGGACAACACCAGGTCGAGGAAGTCGAGGTAGCCCATCTTCCCCTCGTCGGCCCGGCGGGTGTACTCGTTGATCGTTTCGGCCAGGTGGGGCAGGCCGAGCTTGCCGGCCGTGTTGCGGATGCGGGTGGAGACCAGCTCGCTCAAGACGTTTCCCTCGTGCTCGGACGGGTGGTGAAGGGGCGGGTGCCGGTCAGCTCGTCATAGACCGACAGCGGACGGCGGCCGACCTCGACGCGAGTGGCCGCGGCCCGGTTCAGCAGGGCCTGCAGAGGCCCGGCCTCCTCGCCCCGTGGACGCTCCTGGCGGGGCCGGGGCAGGACATCGCCGGTGGTGGTGCGGCGTCCCTTGCCGGTGGGCAGGCCGTCCCAGTGAGCCTCTTCGACGACGCGGGCCCCGCGGCCGACCGCCCGCGGGTGGGTGGCCAGCAGCGTTTCGCCGCTGGAGTCGGCGACGGTGGAGTGCAGCATGATCTGCGACTTCGTGGCCCTGATCTCCACCAGCTGCCGGGGGCGGACCTTGCGGGCCGGCACCGAGTAGAGGTTGCCGCCGAAGGCGACCAGGCAGTCCTTGCCGACCGGCCGCAGGTGCCGTTCGGCCACCAGATAGGGAGTCTCCGGCAGCGGCTTGAGAGCCACGTGATCACGGGCCGCCCGCTCTCCGATGATCTGCTGGTGAGTCCTGTGGGCCTGGGCCCGTCGCTGCGGCACCCAGGTGGTGAAGGCGGCGTCCATCTCCTCGACGGAGGAGAAGGACCGGCCGGCCAGGACGTGGTCGCGGACGATGAGAACCTGGCGTTCGACGCGTCCCTTGCCGGTGGGCCGGTAGGCGGCCAGGACGTCGATGTCGAAGTCGTAGTGGCCGGCGAAGCCGACCGCTTCCGGGTGCAGCGGGACCGCCTCACCTGGGGCGACGTGCCGACGGACGACGGTCTTGGTCCGGTCGTAGACGATCGTCATCGGGACGCCGCCGAAGTGCGCGAACGCGCGGCGGTGGCAGTCGAAGAACGTCTGCAGGTCTTGGCTGGTGGTGAAGCAGCAGAACGGGTCGCGTGAGTACGACAGCGTCATGTGGAAGGAGTAGACCTTCGGAATGCCCATGTGGGCGAGGATCTTGCCCTCGTCGCCCCAGTCCACCTGGGCCTGGGCGCCGGGGATCACCTCGAAACGGCGGTGCATGCCCGCCAGCTCATTCGGCGTTATGCCGAGTTCCTCGGCGATCCGGGGCCGGGCTTCCTGAACGTAGAGCTTGACCCTCTGATAGTTGCCGGTGAACCCGTACTCCGCGGTCAGCCGCCCGTGGATCACAGCGGCCTTCATCAGGATCTCCGCCCGGAGCATCGAGTCGACCAGCGGCGCGAACTCGTCGATCACCCTGGCCCGTGACCGGCCGTTCGGCGACCGGCGCGGAGGTGCGGCGGGTCCGTCGGCTGCGAGGTACTTGCTGACCGTCCGCCAGTTCAGGCCCATCTCCTTGGCGACCTCGGTCAGGCTCATGGCTCCGGACTCGACCAGGCCACGAAAGCGCCGTAGCTCCAGCCAGCGCTGCGGATCCAGGACCACGGCCACCCCATCTCTGCGACCTCGACCAACAGGCAACAGAGTGCCGAACCCTGAACCTCAGCACATCAGGAACCCTGCACGTTCATCCGTACGCGGCCCTGCACGTTCACGGCTCTGGCAAGATTTTCGTAGCTGGAGATCATCTCGGTGACACGGTCGTCCGGTCCGCATAGCGGCGGCGGAGGTGGGCGATCAGAACGACTCGGTGGCGGAGGAGAGGGACGCCGGCGCGACCGGCCATCAGGCGTTTTTGCAGCTTNGGCTCTGGCAAGATTTTCGTAGCTGGAGATCATCTCGGTGACACGGTCGTCCGGTCCGCATAGCGGCGGCGGAGGTGGGCGATCAGAACGACTCGGTGGCGGAGGAGAGGGACGCCGGCGCGACCGGCCATCAGGCGTTTTTGCAGCTTGACGTCGGTGATGCGGCCTTCGTTGACGCCGGAGCTGTAGGGGGTGGTGATGCCCTGGGCGACGGCGTGCCGGTCTTCGCGAAGGGCTCCGGCGAGGCCGACGAGAGGGGCCAGGCCGCTGCCTGCGAGGTCGTCCAGCCAGTCCGGGAGGGGTGTCGCGTCGTGGTTGTCGAGCATGGCGGCGAACCGGCGGACCAGGTCGTGAGTCTTCCTGAGTTCGGGGCAGTGCTCTAGGAGCCGGGGCAGGCGGTCGTTGATGTGGAGGTTGCGTCGGTGCGGGTGGGTGGTGATCCAGCGGGCCGTTTCACGTGGTGAGGGCGGTCGCTCGCGTGGTTCGTCCAGGGGCAGGCCCCGTCTGAGGGGTGCGACGGCCATCTTCACGCGCTGGTAGTGGCCGAGGTAGCCCTTGGCCTGGAGTTCCTCGTGCAGGATCTTCGCGCTGTGCTGTCCCTCGTCCCAGCGTTGCTGCAGGTAGTTGAGGTAAGGGTCCAGGGTGGAGGGCTTGCGGGGCGGGCGGCGCATCACCTCCTGCCAGGTTCGGGCCCGGGCGTATTTGCTGACCGTGCGACGGTCCAGGCCGAGCTCGCGGGCCACGGAGCTGTGACTCCGGCCGGTGCGGGTCAGGGCCTGAACGGCCTCGAACAGCCTGCGGGCGTGCCGTGCGGCCCGGGTGTCGGCCGCGGTGCTGCCGAGGGTCTCCTCGGCCGGTGCGGGACCGCTCTCACCGGCCGGAGGCAGCGCCGCGGGCAGGCAGCCGCGGTGGGCGGAGGCGATGTCCTGGACGCGGCGGGAGAGGCCCTGCCAGAGGTGGAAGCGGTCGCTGACCTGCACCGCATCGGGGGCGCCGCCTGCGATTCCCTGCCGGTAGGTGAGGGAGCCGTCGCGGCAGGCGACCTCGACACCGGGGTGCTCGCGGAGCCACCGGCTGAGCTGGTCGGCGTCGCGTCCTTCCCAGAGCGTGAGCGGGAGCCGGGTGGTGGCGTCGACCAGGAGGGTGCCGTAGGTGTCGCCGTAGAGCGCGAAGTCGTCCACCCCCAGCACCCGAGGCGTCTCCAGCGGCGGAAGCGGCACCCGCATCAGCTGGGACAGGACGGTGCACCGCGAGAGAGTGACGTTCAAGATCCGCAGCATCCGGGAACCGCCCCGGCCGGCCAGCACCACACCGACATCCTCAACCAGGCGCTGCAGCTGAGGTGTCCGCCGCTGATAGCGCACGGTCAGCCCCGGTACTTGCTCGGCGAAGGTCCTCTTCGGGCAGGTCTCGTTCTCGCAGTACAGACGGCGTACGGACAAGTCGATACGCACAGGCCGGCCCCCGAGACAGACGTCGGCGAGGCGCCGTACGTAGCGGCTGTGGAACCACGCGCTGAGCTGACCGCATCCCGTACATCCCGTGGGAACACCGGACCTCGTACGGGCGTGAACCGCCACACCAGCATCAGAGACATCAACCGACACAACCAGCACATCAGTCAACTGCGGTAATAGACTTGCCAGTTCAACAGAGCACAACCACAGGCTGCCCGCACCGCGGACCGGACGACCGTGTCACCGAGATGATCTCCAGCTACGAAAATCTTGCCAGAGCCACGTTCACGTGTACGCCGACANGCGGACCGGACGACCGTGTCACCGAGATGATCTCCAGCTACGAAAATCTTGCCAGAGCCACGTTCACGTGTACGCCGACAACCGCAAGCGCGTCGAGCGCCTGATGCGCGTCAACCGGCTCGAAGGCCGCCATCTACGGCGCCGCAAGCGCACCACGGTCCCCGACCGGCTCGCACCGCCCGCCCCGGACCTCGTCCAACGCGACTTCACCGCCGCACGGCTGGACGAGAAGTGGTGCGGCGACATCACATACGTGCAGGTCGGTGGCTCGTGGCTGTATCTCGCCTGCGTCATCGACATCTGCTCACGCCGAGTGCTCGGCTACTCGATGGCCTCGCACATGCGCGCCGAGCTGGTCATCGATGCACTCAAGATGGCGGTGGCGACCCGCGGCGGCAACGTCGACGGAGTGATCTTCCACGCGGACAGGGGTTCGCAGTACACGTCGGCCGCGTTCGCGCAGGTCTGTGATGGTTTCGGGATCCGCAGGAGCATGGGACGCGTCGGCTCGAGCTACGACAATGCCCTCGCTGAGAGCTTCTGGCAGGGGCTGAAGAGGGAGACGATGCACCAACGGCTGTTCCCGACGATGCGCCAGGCGCGGCTGGAGATCTTCCAGTGGCTCACCTACTACAACGCCCGCAGACGCCACAGCGCCCTCAACTACCTCTCACCAGCCGAATTCGAACAGCAACAGCAGAGAGCACGTACACTCACACTCGCAGCATGAACCCCCGTGTCCACACCCCGGGGGACGCCTCAATACGTATGCGTCCGCAGTCGCTCGGCCAGATCCTGGAGGAATGCGTCCACCCCGAGGCCGCCACCGCGTCGACGGTCACCCCGTCGGCGCCGGTGGCTCCTCGGATCGCGCACACACCGGCCCGCCCGCCGAAGAACGTCTATGCGGTGGACATGGCTATATAGGGCATGAAACCGGCGTTCGGGTTCTTGCTCGGCACAGCGGTACAGCGTCCGCTGCAAGGCTCGGACCTTGTCCAAGGGACGGCCACCCGGTCTGGCGGCGCCTTCCTCCCGGCGGATGGATCTAGCCGAAACGGCACTCATCCGGGCCCCTCCCTGTTCGCGAATCGCATCGATGAAGCAGGAGTCCTTCGCTCCCAGCGGGTTGTGTTGTCCCGCCGATCAGCACTACTACGACCCCCTCCGACTGCCTCTCGACAGCCCGCCACTTACCGGTTCCGCCGGTTATAGGCAGGCCACGCTTCCCGCGCCGCATGCGCGGGGCCGAGGAGGCTCTCTCCAGTTCCCAGGACAACGTCCGGGTCACGTCCACGGGCGTGGTGTACGACTGAGGATGTGAGGGCCGCCGGAGGCGGTCCCTCACATGGCTCAATGGCCGAGGGCGTTCGGCTGGCCCCCGAAGTGCGGGGAGCTGGGCAAACGTCTCGCCCTTGGCGAGCCAGACCAGCAGCATCATCGGCCTGCGCGTGCGAGGTCAGCTTCCGCCATCGGGCGCCGGTCTCACACCTTCGGGTGCCGGTCAGATCCTCCAGCCAGGAGGCCAGCGCATCAGGTACATCGAGGGTGGCGCGATAGGTGACCCCGAAGCTCCTTGCTCCGAGCGACAGTTGGCACGATGACGCCCGTCATGGCCCGCCGTCCGAAACTTCGACGCAATCTCCTGTCAACCGAATCGGAAGCCTCGACAACTCTTGGGCAGACCGCCGGGTGGCTAGCTCGCGGCATCCGCGCAGGAGGTGGGGCACCAGTGGCAGACAGCAGGTACGGACTCACGCCGAGCCAGACGTTAACCGACGGCTTTGACCCGGCGCGTGTGGCCGTGGCGGGAGAGTTCCACCGCTGCCGCGGCACAGTCGCCGCCCAGGCGCAGCACACCGAGTCTGGGTACGCCGCCAAGCTACGCAAGAGGCACCTTTCAACGCCCGGTTCCCCGTTCCGGACGTTGCCCCCCTCGGTCGAGGAGGGCCACGCTCCACCGTCCCTCCTGTCTGCCTGTCAGGTCACATCTCGTGCAGGGCAGCGGCTCCATCTCCCAGAATCCAGAGGGCATCTCGTATGAATGCTATTCCGCTGCTATTGATCGGCCTTGCGATATTTGCGGGCGGATATGTCCTTTACTCGAAATTCCTGGGCAACCGGGTATACAAGCTTGACGCTTCCTTCAAGACTCCGGCGCACGAGCTGCAGGACGGCGTGGACTACGTCCCGACCAACAAGTTCGTGCTGTGGGGTCACCACTTCACCTCGGTCGCTGGCGCGGCGCCGATCGTCGGCCCCGCAGTCGCGGTGATCTGGGGCTGGCTGCCCGCGTTCCTGTGGGTCACGCTCGGCACGGTCTTCTTCGCGGGCATGCACGACCTGGGCGCTCTGTGGGCCTCGGCGCGCAACAAGGGCCGCTCGATGGGCACGCTCTCTGGCCGCTACATCGGCAACCGGGGCGCGAACCTGTTCCTCGTCGTGATCTTCCTGCTGCTCCTGATGGTGGTCGCGGCCTTCGCGGTGGTCATCAAGAACCTGCTGATCTCCTCCCCCTCGGCGGTGATCCCCGCATGGGGCGCGGTCGCGGTTGCGCTGCTGGTCGGCCAGGCGGTCTACCGCTACAAGATGAGCCTCGGGCTGGTCACCGTGGTGGGCGTCGCGGCGCTCTACGGCCTGATCCTTCTCGGTGACGCCTTCCCGGTGGTGCTGCCCGACCCGATCCTGGGCATGTCCCCGGCGACCTTCTGGATCGTCGCCCTCTTCGTCTACGCCGGCATAGCCTCCCTGCTGCCCGTGTGGGTGCTGCTCCAGCCGCGTGACTACATCAACGGCGTCCAGCTCTTCGTCGGGCTCGGCATCCTGTTCGTCTCGGTGCTGCTGAGCGCCCCGGCGATCGTCGCCCCGGCCTTCAACGACGCCGTGCCCGCGGGCACCCCGAGCCTCGTGCCGCTGCTCTTCGTCACCATCGCGTGCGGCGCGATCTCCGGCTTCCACGGCATGGTCTCCTCGGGCACCACCTCGAAGCAGCTGGACAAGGAGACCGACGCCCGCTTCGTCGGCTACTTCGGCGCGGTCGGCGAGGGCCTGCTCGCGCTCGGCGCGATCATCGCCGCCATCGCGGGCTTCCGCACCCTGGCCGACTGGGAGGCCGTCTACACCGCCTTCGGCCAGGGCGGCGTCGGGGCGTTCGTCGCGGGCGGCGGCCAGATCGTCAACAGCGGCCTGGGCCTGCCGGCCACGCTGAGCTCGACGGTCCTGGCCACCATGGCGATCCTGTTCGCCGCCACCACCATGGACACCGGCGTGCGCCTGCTGCGCTTCGTCGTCCAGGAGGCCGGCGATGTCGTCAAGGTGAAGATCAACAACGGCGTCGGTACCCTCATCGCGCTCGGCGCCGGTATGGCACTCACCTTCAGCCAGGGCTCCGACGGCTCCGGCGGCCTCCGCATCTGGCCGCTGTTCGGCACCAGCAACCAGCTGCTGGCCTCCCTGACCCTGTCCATCGTCGCGGTCATGCTGATCCGCAAGCGGCGCAACCCGGCGCCTGCGCTGGTGCCGCTCGCGATCGTGTTCGTGATGGCGTTCTGGGCCGCGCTCGTGCAGCTCGGCAACCTCTACGCCTCCGGGGACTGGCTGCTGCTGGCCATCGACGTCGTCATCATCGTCGCCGCCGTGTGGGTCGCCTTCGAGGCCGTCGCCGCGATGCGGCGGGCCTCCCAGGAGCCGCCGGAGGCCGCTGACGCCGATGCGGCGGAGAAGGTCGAGCTGAAGGGGTGACATCCCGCTGGGCCTCGTTCCGAGCCGGGTTGGAGGAGTTCTACGCCGGCCCCTACCGGCGTACCTTCGCCCGCGCCCGGCGCGAGGAGGACGACTTCTTCCGGATAGTCGTCCTCGCGGAGGCACTGGGCGTGCCCGACCCGGCGGCGTACTACACCGCCGAGCTGATGCCCGCCCTCTACGAGGACTTCCATGCCTGGCACCGCCGGATGGGCATGGACCGCTCACCACTGGAGCACGTCGGATGCTGCTAGACCTCATCACCTCGCGCAGGGTCGTCTTCGTCGGCGGCAAGGGCGGGGTCGGCAAGACGTCCATCGCCGCGGCACTCGCCCTCGGCCGTGCCGCGGCCGGCGCCCGCGTGCTGCTGGTTTCCACCGATCCCGCCCACAACCTCGGCCACCTCTGGGACCGCCCCGTGGGCGACGAGCCCTTGCGCCTCGCCGACCCCGGGGACCTCGCCGCCGGGGCGGCGGGTTACGTCGACGGGCTGGAGATCGACCCGGAGCGCACGGTCGAGCAGCACCTGTCCGCGGTCGCCGGGATGATGCGGCGGCTGCTCCCCGAGCGGATGCACGCACCGGCCGCCCGGCACCTGGAACTGGCCCGGCAGGCGCCCGGCACCCACGAGTCGGCGGTACTGGAGCGGATCGCCGAGGCGGTGGAGCTCGGGGAGGAGGCGTACGACCTGGTCGTCTTCGACACCGCCCCGTCCGGCCACACGCTGCGGCTGCTTGCGCTGCCCGAGCAGCTCACCTCCTGGACCGAGACCCTGCTCGCCAACCGTGACCGGTCCGAGCGGTTCGGCGCCGCGGTGCGCGGTCTCGGCGGCAGCGAGGAGTCCGACCGCGACGCCGAGCTGCGCCGGATCCTCGTACGCCGACGCAACCGCTTCTCCCGGCTGCGCGAAGTGGTGACGGACCGGGCGCAGACCGGGTTCGTGGTCGTGCTGACCGCCGAGTTGCTCCCGATCGCCGAGACCATGGAGGTGTATGAGAAGCTCACCGGCCTCGGCGTCGACGTGGCCGCACTCGTCGCCAACCGCCGTTCCCCGGCGGACGCCGGGGAACTGCTCGCACGGCGCCGGAGGCAGGAGGACAAGCACCTCGTCCGGCTGCGGCAGCGGGTCCCGGACGTACCGCTGCTCGATGTGCCGCTGCTGCCGGGGGATGTAGTGGGCACCGAGGCGCTTGCCGCGCTGGCCGACCGGCTCGGACCTTCCTCTTCCTGAGTTTCCGGATGGCCCACGCGCTTTGGGCAGGACTGCCCGGCAGTGAGGTATGCCGAGCAGATACCGGGCCTGACCCGCCCGCATGCGCGCTACACCGCGGTCCGCCACGGCCTGCCGCGTGTCGCAGAGGTTCTGACTGGACGTCCGGGCGAGCCGCGAGCCGGACACCTTGGACGCGGCCAAGGAAGCCTTCGGCGCAACAGGCGACACCGCTTCTTGGCCGACGCGCTCCCCTCGGGCCGGAGGGGGAGCGGGGGCCTCCCATGGCCACGCCGTGTGGACAGCGCCGCCGACTTGGCCGGAAAGCACCGCCGATGTGCGGTGAAGACGACCCCGACGTGCCGCTGTTTCCTGAGAAGACGCCAGTTCACAGAGAAAGGCTCACACCCCTTGAAAGATCGTTCAACGATCCACATCTTGTTCTCATCGTCGAGCCGAGCCCGGTACACGTGGGCTTCGGAGCGTGAAGGCCGGAAACATCGCTTCCGCAGGCAGTTCTCCACACGTCTTGCCTCGTCCGGATCGCGGGGTATTTCACGGCCAGGAGCCCCCACCGCCGTCGCCTCGCCCCCTGCCGCCCGGGACATGAGGCGAGGCCGGGCGGCCCCGTCCCACAGCGCTCACCGCGTCGGAGACCAGTACGCAACTTCGTCCGGCGGCATCCGGCGGGCAGGTCCGGAACACGGGTCGGCCGGTGTCAGGTGTGCTGTGGACGGCAGACGACCCTCCGGCGAGGGCGGCACGACCGTTCCCGGCAGTCCGCGTTCACGGTCACGGCCGACCACAGACTCAACGCCCTCGCCGGGCACCAGGACAGCACTCACGAGAGGTTCCGTCCTGCAGGGCCTACCGGCACTGCGCGCATCCGTGGATACCGCCAACCTCACACAGAGCTCCATCCTCGCCAACTACCCCACGACCATACGCAGGTTGATGGATCTCGGGTCGGCGCTGGCCTCGTGCAACGGCCGCAGTAACACCGGTCAGTACCGTCCACGCCATCCAGGAACGAGCCGCCGACCAGGCGCAGGCTCCCCGTATCGACGTGGACCCGGCGGCCTGGCACGAGGCATCCAGCCGCAAGATCACCCTGATGCGGGAGGATTCGTTCCGACCCGGCGGCGGCGAACACCCTCCGTGTGACACCGTCACCCGCCCTGCCCATCGCGCCGAGCACGGTGACCGTGCACCGGGTTGGCCGGTGCTGTGGCTCGGTGGGTCAGGGCAGGGCCGTCCCACACCTCGGGGTGTTCCGTGACGACGCGCTGTGCAGCGGATCAGGGGCCGGGCCGGTGACGCCGGCGGTCGGAGTCAGGGTCGGGACGGCGATGGACATTCCTGGTCAGCAGATATGCGGCGAGCAGGGCGAGACCGCATCCAGGCACCCAGGCGAGCTGGTACCAGTAGAAGAACGGCACTCCTGCCAGTCGCGGGCGCGCACCGCCGTATCAGGGGACCCACAGCAGTCCTGCCGCAGGCGCGAGGAGCAGAACGGCTGCCGTGACGCGCCGCAGCCGGTACGGGACAAACCGTGTCACATCACGCATTCCTCTCGCCTTCATCGATGGGTTCGTGTAAGAGTTGCCGACCGGCCCCAACCGGTTGACAGCAGATCTCCAGAAGAATTCCGCATGCTTCTGTCATCCGGACCGGCGTGCCACGCAACTCGCGGTCAGAGGCTGATCCACACACGGAAGGTGAGCGATGACGGATGCCGCCATGATCGCTCCGTTCCTCGCCGTCATCGGCGGGGCCTCACTCGTCGCCGTCACCGCGCGCCGCCTCCACCCGACCGACCGCCTGCCGTCCCTGGGGGGCTGGGCACTGGCCGACCGCGGCCTCGGGCCGGTATGGACGTGGTTCCTGCTGGGCGGCACGATCTTCACCGCGTACACCTTCACCGCCGTACCGGGGCTGGCGTACGGGGTCGGCGCCCCTGCCTTCTTCGCGGTGCCGTACACCGTGATCCTCTGCCCGCTCGCCTTCGTCCTGCTGCCTCGCCTGTGGAAGGTGTCCCGCCGCCACGGTTACATCACCGTCGCCGACTTCGTCCGCGGGCGCTACGGATCGTCGCCTCTGGCCCTGGCGGTCGCACTGACCGGCATCCTCGCCACGATGCCGTACCTGGCGCTGCAACTGGTCGGCATACGCGCAGTGCTCGTTGCGGGCGGCCTCTACCCGCGGGGTGGCGCCGGCGACCTGGTGATGGTGGTGCTCTTCGCCGGGCTCGCAGTGACGACGTACCGATACGGGCTGCGCGCTCCCACGGTCATCGCGGCCCTCAAGGCGGTGGCCGTGTTCACCTCGGTCGGCGTCGTGTGCTGGCTGGCCCTGAGAGGTCTCGGCGGCCCGGGAGCTGTCTTCGACACGGCTGCCCTCCGGGCCGCCGAGACCGGCAACGCCTCACTGCTTCTGGCTCCCGGACAGGAGTCCGCGTACGCCACGCTCGCCCTGGGCTCCGCCCTGGCCCTGCTGATGTACCCGCACGTGCTGGTCGCCGGCTTCGCCGCCTCCGGCCCCGACGCTCTGCGGAAGGCCACGGTCGCATTGCCCGCATGGACGGCGCTGCTCGCCCTCTTCAGCCTGCTCGGCATCGTCGCGCTGGCTGCCGGCGTACGCGCCCCGGCAGGCGGCGCCGAGTCGGCCGTCCCGATGTTGGTGGACCGGCTCATGCCCGCGCCGCTGGCCGCGCTGGTGTTCGCCGCGATCACCGTGGGTGCGTTGGTCCCGGCCGCCGTGATGTCGATCGCAGCCGCCACGTCCTTCGTACGCAACGTCTATGTCGAATACGTTCATCCGACGGCCACTCCGAAACGGCAGGTGCGCGTCGCCCGGCTGGTGTCGCTCACCGCGAAGGTCGGGGCAGTCGCGTTCGTGTTCGGTCTGCGGGACCAGGACGCCATCAACCTCCAACTCCTCGGTGGCGTATGGATTCTGCAAATATTCCCCGCGGTGGCCATCGGGCTGTTCACCCGCCGGCTGCACCCGAGGGCTCTGCTCGCAGGGTGGGCGGTGGGCATGGCGGTCGGGACGGTCATGGTTGTGCGCGAGGGATTCTCGCCCGCTGTGCCTTTCGGGCCCGCCGGCCACCACGTGGAGATCTATGCCGGACTGGCCGCTCTCCTGATCAACCTGACAGTCGCGCTGGTCACCACCGCGGCGCTCGAACGCCTCGGCACGCCTCGCGGGACCGACACCACCGAACTGCCGTCGCGCCTGACTGCCAGGCGACGCCCCGAGACGGGAACGAGCAACTCATGAGACGCAGACACGACAGTCCTGCGACACTGCAACCCGCCGCGCAGGTCCCAAAGCCGCCCGTACCGGAATCCGCCGGTTCCGCCGCCGACGGCGGAACCGTCAGCGGACGCGCCGCCGGTGAAGTGACCGCTGGTGGCTCTGCGCAGACCGTGACCGACCCGGACGGACTCGAACGGGAGGTGACCGTATCCCGATTGTTCGATCTGCACTACGCCTCGATGCTCCGTCTCGCCGCACTGCTCGGCGCCGACGATCCTGAGAACATCGTCGCCGAAGCCTATTACCAGATCTACCGGAAGTGGCGCAAGCTGCGGGACACCGAGGCGGCGGAAGCCTATCTTCGCTCCACCGTGTGCAATCTGACCCGCATGCGCATACGCCATCTGCAGGTTGTGCGCAGGCACGCCGAGACCCCGCCCGCCGATTTCGTCGCCTCGGCCGAGAGCTCTGCCCTGCTCCGCGCCGATCAGCGCGTACTGATCGGCGCCCTCCAGCAGCTGCCCGCGCGACAGCGTGAGGCCCTCGTTCTGAGACACTGGCTCGGGCTGAAGGAGAGCGAGATCGCCGCGGCGATGGGCATCTCCGCAGGCTCGGTCAAGACACACACATCGCGCGGTATCGCCGCCCTGACCCAGGTGATGGAGGCCCGGCGATGAACGACACCTCCCACGATCGCACCGAACAGCAACTGCGTGAGGCCCTGGGCGCCCTGGCCTGCAACGTGCATGCCACCCCCGACGCCTACCGCCTGGCCCGCGGGGACTGGCTGCGCCGTGAACGCCGCCGCCGCCTGGTCCTCACCGTCCTGATCACCGTCGTCTTCGCGCTCGCCATTCTGATCGGCCTGTGGGTCCTCAATCAGAACCCGTCCGGACCCGGTGTCGTCTTCGACCGCACTCACGGCCAGCTCGGTCCCGGACTCGACGGCAAGGCTGCGTTCGACCTCATCGGGCCTCTCTGACGCTGAGGTTGAAAGGGTGGGGTGACAGAGGGCCTTGGCCCTGCTACATCCTCGTCAAGAGGTACGCGGATGGCGGCGGTCTGACCCCCGTGGGGCGGGTGAAGCGTGAAGCAGTGCGCTTCGAGGCCGCAGAGATGTTCGAGCAAGGGGTGCGGCCGCCGGAGGTGGCCCGCAGGTTACAGGTGTCGCGGAAGTCGGCGTACGCCTGGCACGCCGCCTGGCGCCAGGGCGGCACAACGGCTCTGGCGTCCAAGGGGGCCGGCGGCTTTCCGTGTCAGCTCAGCGACGGCCAGGCAGAACGCCTGCAGGTCGAGTTGGAGGCCGGCCCGGCCGCGCACGGCTGGAGGGAGGACGGTTCCCGATGGCCGGGATGATCTGCGTCAGACCGGGCCGCGAGACCCGTCTGCTCTACCGGACCCAGACGTACCGAGGCCGTACCGGCGAGAAGAAGGGCTTCCGGGCCCGCGAGTTCGAGGACCTGCTGAGCTGTGCCCGGCGGCAGCTGGACGGTGCCCCGCTGATCGTGGTGTGGGACCTCATTCGGTGTCTCCGCCGTCAGCCCGTCCGCGTCCCGGTCGGCCCCGACCACGACGAAGGCGGCGTCGCCGAAGAGCGGCCCCCCGTCGGCCCCGATCCGACCCTTCGGAGCCGATGACGAAGGTCGCCCAGCACGCCGAACTACTGGAGGGTCTCCCACGTCAGTTCCGTGGCCACCACGCGGGTGATGGCGCGTGCCGCCACCACCATCGCGGGGACGTGCGCTGCCGGCTGGATCTGCTCGGACGGGGTGACGACCGAGAGCGCGGCGATGGTGGTGCTGTTCCGGTCGAGAATGGGTGTGGCGACGCCGCTCGTGGGGACGCCCCACAAGGGGCGCGACAGGACAGCGAACCGGTCGCGGCGGATGGCGGCGAGCCTGGCCCGCAGCGCGTCACCCGTGTTGGTGAGTCCTTCCTCGTCGTCCGGCCATTCGATGGCGTGGAACTCCTCCTGCACCTCGGTGGGAGCGAACGCCAGGAGGACGAGCCCGGGAGCGGTGAAGTGCAGCGGCATCCGGCCACCGACCCGGTAGGGGATGCGCGTGGAGTCCCGCGCGGACAGCCGCTCGACCAGGACGCACTGCAGTCCCTCGCGCACGACCAGTTGTACGTGCTGGCGCGTGGCGTGCCACAGATCCTGCATGTAGGGCAGGGCCAAGGCGCGGAGGCCGTGACCGCGTGGCGCCAGGGAGGCGATCTCCAACAGCCGTAGGCCGATGGTGTAGTGGCCGGACGGGGTACGTTCCAACGCTGCCTGGTCCACCAGTTGGCGGACGAGGCGCAGTGCGGTGGCCTTGGGCAGGTCGGCCCGCGTGGCCAGGGAGGACAAGGACAACACCGGTGTGTCCGGCCCGAAGCAGGTGAGCATGCGAAAGGCCCGGTCCAGTAGGGCTTCGCCGTGGGTGGTGCGGTGTCCGCGGGCACGGGGCCGTTCCTTGTCCGTGCTCTTGCCGTCGTGCGAGACGTCCACTCGAACTCCCCGGATCACTCATCATGGGTTCACTCAATGAAACCAGAGGTGGGCAGTCGTCGACGGACCGGCGAGTATCTTTCGCGCCGGTTCTCTCTCCCCCTCCACGCAGCGCACCTCGCTTCTGCGGCGGCTCACCGAGCTTTCAATTAGTGAAGTTACGAGTGGTGAGCGCAGGCCATTCTGTGTGAGGCAGCCGTCGATCAGGTCTGGCCGGTGCCAGACCTGCTTCAGGGCCCGTCTGGTGACGCGAGCCCCCCGGCTCGGTGGCGTCACCGGCCCGCAGCACCACGGCTCCGGCGCCGTTTCCGAGAATGGCCGAATCGATGCGGTCGTCGGGATGGAGGGTCGCGGAACACGTCTCCGCACCGATGACCAGCGCCCGTTCGGCGGTGGCGATGGCTCCGGCGGCGGTGGCCGGTGTGCAGACGAATCCACCGCATGTGACTGCGCCTGCGCCTGCGCCTGCGACCACCAGTGCGGGCCTACCGTGAGATCGACGGGAAGCCGTCCACGCCCGGCGGAAGGTACACCAGGAGCCGGGTGCTGGCGGCCTCGTCCAGATCCATGGTGAACAGCTCGAAGGTGAGCGGGCCGTCGTCGGAATGGTTCAGCTCGACGGTCGTCGGCCCGAAGTCCTCGACCTCGTGGCGGTCCCACAACTCGGCGAACTCATGGCTGCTCCGGGACAGTTGGTCTGCCATCTGGTCGTACCGCGGATCGTCGGGAACATACGAGGCCTGCGCGCGGAACCGGGCGGTCATCCGCCGCGCGACCTGCTGCCGGTTCAGGTAACGCGTGCCATGGGATCCGGTGAACAGGCTCGTCAGGTAGTTGTTGTTGCCGTCGCGGCCGAGCCTCAGGGTCTTTGCCGCCTGCTGGTTGACCACGAGGATCTCCCAGTAGCGGTCGATGACGCACGACGGCCCCGACAACTGGGCGTCGACCGTGCGCTGGAACAGGCCGAGGTCCGGGAGGGCGGTCCTCGTCACCGGTAGCGGGGGATTGGCATCCGCCAGCCGGTACAGATGAACCCGCTCGAGCTCGCTGAGGCGCAGGGCACGGCTGATCGCGTCCAGTATCCCGTCCGAAACCCTGATGGGACGGCCCTGCTCCAGCCATGTGTACCAGGAGGCGCTTACTCCGGCGAGGACGGCCACCTCCTCACGCCGCAGCCCGGCCCTTGCGCGTCTGTCGGTTGTCGCCAGTCCGACGTCCTCAGGGGAGAGACCGGCGCGGCGGCTGCGCAGGAAGTGGGCCAGCCCCGTGCGCCGCTTCTTCTGGCCCCCGGTCCGGGAGGTGATGCTGTCCATGGCAGCCGAATGTATGGGTGCGAACACATACTGTCAGCGGCGCGAATCACAGACGGTTCCGGTTTGCGGGGCCGACACCCGGTGCAGGGAGATGAGGGCCGGTCCGTCACCGCTCGGCCGACCCGAGACCTTGTGGTGGGCGGGGCGGGCGTAGGCCTCGCCGGTGGCGAGCACTCTGCCAACGTCATGGCGGATGGCCGAGCGGCGGTTCTTCGAGCCCGGTGGTCGGCCGGGGCCGGTGGTCGGCCGGGGCCGGGTCGGGTCGGGTCGGGTCGGTTTGGGTGCACCGGCCGGGGAGCCAGCCTTCGTGCGCAGGTTCCTGAACCCGCGCCGAACCCGGGCCGGGGGTGAGCTTGTTCGGTGGGGCAGGTTTCTCCCACGGCCGCCGGAGGTCGGTCGCCAGGGGACGGGCGAGCCGGAGCTGGGTGTGGGCGGCGATCACCGGCCAGGTCCAGCGGTCCGCCGCCTGCGGGCTCCGTAGCCGTGGCTTGGTCCAGCCCGGAGTCTGCTTGAACAGGCGAAATGTATGCTCGACGTCGAAGCGCCGGAGGAAGGACTGCCAGCAGCGGTCGACCTCCGCCGTGGTGGCGCCGGCGCCCGACCACCACAGCCAGACCGGCTTGTTGCCCCCGCCGCTGGGCAGCTTCTCGACGACGAGACGGATGACGGCGCCCTCGATGATGGGCAGCGGCCCGCCGTGGTCGGTCCAGGCGGCCCGCCGGGTCAAAACAAGGCCGCATCTCCACGACGGTGTTCCGGTGCGAACGCCAGGTCCACCAGCGTCTTCACCGGCCTCCACATCGCAACCCCGGCGGTGCCTTCACCGGGTTCGTGTCGGCTGTCGGGTTCACTCAGTGAAACCGGGACTAGCAGACCGCAGATGGAACCGGCAAGCATCTTCCGCGTCGCGGCACTTTCCGTGGACGGAGCGGCCGGTGGGACCTCAAACGTGCCACGCACGCGCCGACCGGAAGAAGTGTCGGCGGTCGCATTGCGACGGGATTGCCCGAGACCGTCGGAATCCGCTGAAACAAATGGAGAAGAGGCCGATACAATGCAGGCAACTGCATCCACCCCAGAATCCGGACTCTTGCGTCGGACAAAGCTGCGCCATTTCCTGCGGACCCGTAGAGCGCAGGTCACCCCCGAACAAGTCGGGCTGGTGCACGTGGAACGGAGGCGCACGCCCGGATTGCGTCGTGAGGAGGTGGCGGCGCTGGCCGGGGTCGGGGTGTCCTGGTACACCTGGCTGGAGCAGGGGCGGGACATCAACGTCTCCGAAGGGGTCGTCAACGCCGTCAGCGACGCCCTGATGCTCAAGGGCTACGAGCGCGAATACCTGTACCGCCTGGCCGGTCACAACCCGCCGTGGCCCAGGGGGAGCCGTCCCCGGGACGCCAATGGCGTGCGGATGCGCGCGCTCGTCGAGGGGTGGTCCGTCAACCCGGCCTACCTCACCGACAGGTACGGGCGCATCGAGATCGCCAGCAACTCGGCGCGCTCCCTGTTCCATGTCGGCCTGCGGGGCGACAACTGCCTGGTGAAATTCTTCACCGATCCCACCGTTCGTGTTAAGTACCCCGACATGGACACGGTGGCGCGGGGATTGGTCGCCCACTTCCGCGCGCAGGCAGCCCGTTTCCCGGAGGATCCGGAGTTCGACCGGATCGCCGGACGACTGCACGAGCACAGCCCGCTCTTCGCCGACCTGTGGGACTGCCACGAGGTCGACAACCCCTATCAGCGTGTGCGGAGGATCACTCACCCGCAGGCCGGGCTGATGGTCTTCGACCGGGTGACGATGCGCTCCCCCGCGTTTCCGGAGTCCCTGCTGACCGTCTACATCGCCCAGCCCAGGACGGACACGGCCGAGCGGGTACGCGGGCTGCTCCATTCTCATGCCAGGGCTCTACTGAGCCCTTCGCTGGTCTGACGTCCGGTGCCGACTCGGGACGTCGGCGCGTTCGGTCCGCCCGTGTGCTTGTCCGGGTGCGGCATGCGGTCCGCCCGTCAGATGGTGTTCGTACCCACCGCGATCAGGAGTCATCTCCCCCACAAGTACCGCGGGCCCGAGAGTGAAGGTGTGGGCCACGGCGGGGTTCGAGCCGCTGGGTTCCCCGGCTCTGACCGGTCTTGAAAGGTCTGCCGCACAGCGTCGTGCGGTGACGAGGACGGTCCCTTTGACGCGACGGCGCTCCAGCACAGTCCGGGGATGCGGAAATCCGTCAGCCCTCCGACGTTCAGGGATGTCGTCCTGCATGCCCTGCCACTGCCCCTGCCAGTTCGCGCGACACCTCGGCCGCCGCGGTGTCCCCAGGCCTGCTGCTGCGGGTGCCGGAGCAGCATGAAGCCGAGGGGCGCGCCGCGTTCGGCTCGGCCCGCAGCAGTTCGAGGGCGGTGGGCAGTCCGAGCCGCGTCCGGGATCCAACGCGCCGTCGAACGTGCGGATGTTCTCCGCCGCACGCCGACGTACGCCTCTTCGTCGGGGAGGCCGTCCGGGAGCGCCTCGCCGCGTGGCCGGAGGAACACCCGGAGCAGGCCGCCCCGTCCTGGTGCGGGTCGTCAGGGGCGGCTGACCCGCTCGGGCCCGCCCCTCCCGCACACCACCGTCAGCACCATCGCCGCCAGCACGAACCCCGCCGCCGCCAGCAGCGTCGGCCGCGGCCCCGACGCATCCGTGAGCAGCCCGCCGATCAGCGATCCCACACCGATCGCCCCGTTGAAGGCGGCGACGTACCACGACGAGGCCGCCTCGCTCTCCTCCGGGACGACCCGAAGCACCCACGTCTGGAGGGCCACCGGCAGGGCCGCGTACAGCACGCCCCAGCACACCAGCATCGTCACGGCGAGCGGTGTGTTCGCGCCGCCGGCCCACATCACCGCCAGGACGACCGCCAGCAGTCCGCTGCTGCCGATCAGGCTGCCCCGCAGCGCACGCCCCACCACGGCGCCCGCCGCGAAGTTGCCGACCAGCCCGGCCACACCGAAGACCAGCAGCAGGACACCGATCAGCGACGACCGGACACCCGTGACCTGCTCCAGATACGGCGTCACGTAGGTGAAGGCCAAGAAGTGGCCGCTCATCACCAGAGCGGTCACTCCGATCGCCACCAGCAGCGTGCGGTGGCGCAGGACATGGAGGAGCACGGCCAGGTTCCCGCTGCCCCGCGCCGGCAGTGCCGGCATGAACAGCAGGGCCGCCGCCAGCACCAGCACGCCCAGCAGCCCCACGCACACGAACGCCACATGCCAGCTCGTCGACTGGCCGATCGCCGTGCCCAGCGGGGTGCCCGCGACCGAGGCCAGCGAGATCCCACCCAGGACGACCGAGGTCGCACGGACCGCGTGCCGCTCGGGGACCAGTCGTACGGCGATCGCCGCGGCGATGGACCAGAACACACCGTGGGCCAGCGCCACCGTGATCCGTGCGGCCAGCAGGAGGGGGTAGGCCGAGGCTGCCGCCGCCAGCAAATTGCCCCCGATGTAGAAGACCATCAGCGTCACCAGCAGCCACTTGCGGTCCATCCAGCCCGTCAGGGCGGTCAGCGGTGCGGCCGTCACCGCCGCCACCGACGCGAAGCCCGTCACCAGAAAACCCGCCGTGCCGACGGATACTGACGTGCCGTCAGCTATGGCCGGGAGCAGTCCGATCGGCAGGGTCTCCGTCGTGACGAACGAGAAGACGCCGAGGGCCAGGCCGGCCACGGCGAGCCAGCCGCGCAGCGTCGAGCGTTCTGCCTGCGGCGGGCTGGATGCGTGGGGTGAGCGCTGCGAGGTCGACTGACCGGTCGCGCTGTGGGACATCAATGCTCCCAGGGAAAGGGGAAATACTCCTGTAAACAACTATGTGGAGAATTGCTCATCAGGAGAATTGCTCAGGGAATGTGGATACGCCCATCATCGCGTCCATGCGGCCCGTCACGGAAGTGTTTCCCCATCATGGTGGTGAGGCCACCACCCAGCCGCCACTCACCGGAAAGCTCCTGGTGGCAGCCCTGGTGGTGCTGGCAGTAACCGGATGAACCCACCCCTGTAAAGCACGGTCACGTCGGGTAGCTTGCGGTCATCCGGACCCCCATTTCCTGAGGAGTGACACACGTGTCGACGGACCGAAAGAGCGCGACGGGGCGTTCCCGGGTGACCCGCCTCAACACTCTCACCGGGCTACGATTTCCCGCCGCTTTCATGGTGTTTCTCTACCACGCGGCGCTGCTCGGTTTCCTCGGCGTCCCCTGGCTCAGCAACCCCGAGAACGTGCTCGACTTCTACCGCGCCGTGAGCCACTCCGGCGCGCTCGGCGTCAGCTTCTTCTTCGTGCTCAGCGGTTTCGTGCTGACCTGGTCGGCCCGGAACACGGACACCGCGCCGCGATTCTGGCGCCGCCGGTTCCTGAAGATCGTCCCCAACTACGTCGTGGTCTGGGCGCTCGCGATGGTCGTCTTCGCCGCGCCCTACACCGACATAAAGGTCGGGCTGCTCAACCTCTTCATGCTCCAGGTCTACTACCCGGACTTCTCCGTTAACTTCGGTGTGAATCCCGCGGGTTGGTCCCTGGCTGTCGAAGCGGTGTTCTATCTGTCCTTCCCGCTCCTGCTCCACCTGGCCAAGAAGATCCCCGCGCACCGCATCAACCTCTGGGTCGCGATCGTCGGTCTCGGCATCATCGCCACGCCGTTTCTGTCCTCCCAACTCGTTCCGGCCGGCACGGTGTTCATGGACATGGAGCCCGAGACCTCGGTCAACCAGTACTTCTTCTCGTACATCCTGCCGCTGCCGCGCGTGCTGGACTTCGCCCTCGGTATCCTCGTGGCCCGCTCGGTGATGGCGGGGCGCTGGCGCAACATCGGCATGGTCTGGGCCGGCGCGCTGCTCATCGCGAGTTACGTCCTCGGCTATTTCACGCCGTACCTGTACTCCTCGCGCGCCGTCTGCGTCATCCCGGCCGCCCTCCTCATCGCCGCCGGCGCCATAGCGGACGACGAGGGCCGCTTCACCCTCTTCCGCAACAAGGTGATGGTCTGGCTCGGCGACATCTCCTTCGCGTTCTATCTCGTGCACTTCACCGTGACCGAGGGTGTCTGGAAGGCGCTCGGCAGCAAGTCGTACACGGCACCGCAGGCCACCGCCCTGATGGTGCTCTTCCTCGGCATCGCGGTCCTCGCCTCCTGGGCTTTGTACGAGCTGATCGAGCGCCCGATCACCCAGCGCTGGTCCAACCCGAGGAAGAAGCCTGCGCCCGTGCAGCAGCACCGTCCGCTCGCCGCGCAGCGGGCCGGCGAAGAGGCCTGACCTACGTCGCGCAGAGCGCGGTCGTACGATGAACCGCCTGCCCCCTCCGGCTCCGGCCGGGCGGGACAGGCGGCTGCTTCGTTTCTCCTCACGCCGGCGATCAGCCCGCCGGACCTGCCACCGCCCTCAGCCCCGCCGCCGTCGAGAAGTACCCGAAGAGCACACCCCCGGGCTCCATCGCCCCCGACTCGTCGAGCCCGCCCAGCCGCACCGGGACGAAGCCCGCGTCACGCACCGGCCTCTTCGAGACGCGCAGGGCGCCGGTGCCGTCCGCGGCGACCGCCATTCCCAGTAGTGCCGCCGCCGCGTCCCACGCGACCACAGCAGCTCGTCCGGGAAGTGGCTGAACCCCGCGCCGCGGCCGGACATGGATGCCGGCCGCCGGTCCTCCTCGACCGGCGGCCGGCGACGGTGGAGGCGTGTCGCCTAGTCCGCCACGATCTCCGGCCACACCAGAGCCGTGGACCCCCAGGTCACGCCGCCCCCGAACGCGCTCAGCAGCACGCGGTCGCCCGGTGTGAGCAGACCCCCGGCGACGGCGTCGGCGAGCGCCAGCGGGATGGAGGCCGCCGAGGTGTTGCCCACCCGGTCGAGATTGACGACCGTCCGGTCGCGGGCCATTCCGAGCTGGTCGGCGACGGCGTGCAGGATCCGAACGTTCGCCTGGTGGCCGACGAACCGGTCCACCGACTCCGGGTCCCACCCGGCGCGGTCGAGCATGGCCCGGGAGGAGGCCGCCATCCGGGTCACGGCGTGCCGGAAGACCGGCTTGCCCTCCATGTGGAAGTACGTCTCGGCGGGGCGCGCGCCGGACGCGTCGGCCGCGGCGGACGGCCGCCGGGAGCCGCCGGCCGGGACGATGATCAGGTCCTTGAGCGAGCCGTCGCTGCCCAGGTCGTGCCCGAGCAGCGCGCCCGGTTCGGCGGGGTCGCCGGCCCGCAGCACCACGGCCCCGGCGCCGTCGCCGAAGATGACCGAGGTGGTGCGGTCCTCGGGGTTGAGGATCGTGGAGTAGGTCTCCGCCCCGATGACCAGGGCGCGTTCAGCAATGCCGGCCGCGATGGCGCCCGCGGCGGACGCCATGGCGTAGATGAATCCGCTGCACACGGCGCCGATGTCGTACGCGGCGACTGCGTCCAGGCCCAGCCGGGCGGCGACGTCGGGAGCCGTCGCCGGGCAGGGGTGGTCCGGTGTCGTCGTGGCGAGGACGACCAGGTCGGCGTCGCCTGAGCCGGCCGACTTCAGCGCCCGCTCGCCCGCCTCGACGGCCAGGTCGCCGGTGGCGGTGCCGGGTTCGGCCCAATGGCGCCGGGTGATGCCGGTGCGGCTGCGGATCCACTCGTCGGAGGTGTCCATGGTCCGGGAGAGTTCGTCGTTCGTGACGACGCGCGGCGGGACGTACGTCCCGAGTCCGGTGAGGACCGCCGCCCTGCTCATACGGCCGCCTCCCTCACGAGACGGTTGTCAGACAGCGTGCATGCCAAGGGGGCCTCCCTATTTGCCGGTGCCTGGACGTCGTAGCCGGTCCGATGGAACGCGCGCCGCCCCTCCGGTCAGGGGACAGGGGTGAAGGGCGGCGCGCGTGGCCNGGGGACAGGGGTGAAGGGCGGCGCGCGTGGCCGGGTGCGGACGGCACGGCTGCCGCGCCGTCACGAGGACGTCCTCAGGACGTACGACGATTATCCGGCCGCCCGACGGGGCTCCACCAGACCGTGCTGACGCTGTGACCGGCCCCGGTGGTGGCGGCAACACCACCGAACTGGTCCTGCGGGGGGGGGCCAGATCTGCTGCGGCCCGTGACGCCCGGCGGCAGATACACCGGCAGAGCGGGTGCGGGACCCATCGTCGAGGTCCATGGTGAACAACACGAAGGGATGGCGGCATTCGCCGGGATGGTCCGGCTCGGCGCTCGTCGGCACGAACTCCTCCCGGGCGGACATCGGCGCCCACCCCGGCCAGGACCGCGACCTCCTCGCGGTGCAACCCCGCCCGGCCGCGACCGTCTTCCGACGCCGGTCCGACGCCGACGGAGGGGAAAGAAAGAGCCTGGCGCGGCGGCTGCGAAGGAAGTGCGTCGGATCGCTGCGCCGCTTCTTCTTGCCGTCGCTCCGGAAGGTACGCGGCGTCCATGCCAGCCGAAAGGCAGGCCGCCCGGAGTTCAGCGTGCCGGTGTCATCCGGTCGGCGTGGGCCGCGCCCAGCGCCTGCCCCAACTCCTCGAAGAACAGCTCCTTGTGCTCCTTGTGGAAGAAGTGGCCACCGGGCATCGCGCGCAGTGAGAAGATCCCATCCGCGTGGCGGTTCCAGGCCGCCGCGTGGGCCGCGGGGACCAACGGGTCGTCGCTGCCGTGCAGCACGTGGACCGGGCAGGGCAGCGGCCGGTGACCCTCCGCCGGATGCCGGTAGGTGGCGCCGACCAGCAGGTCCTCCCGGAGCCGGTCCACCACGGCCCGCATCCGCCGGGGGTTCTCCCGCAGCAGCCGCCCGGCTCCACCCAGGCCCGACAACAGCTCAAGGGAGCCACTGTCCGACAGCTCTGCGGTCATGTCCGGCGCGGGCAGATGCGGCGCGCGGTGGGCCCCGGCCACGAAACAGAGGGGCGGGCGCCGGCCGGCGGCGAGCTGGGCCTGCGCCACCCCGTAGGCGACCAGCGAGCCCATGCTGTGGCCGTAGAAGGCGTAGGGCTCGTCGAGGGAAGGGGCGAGCCGCCCTGTCACCTCGCGGACCAGGTCAGCCATCGTGCTGACGGCACCGGGGGCGCCGGTGGCGGACACCGACCGCGGGGGCAGGGACACCGGCACCACCTCGATCGCGCGCCCGAGCCACTGCCCCCAGCCCGCGAAGGACCAGGCGCTGCCGCCCGCGTGGTGGAAGCAGAACAGCTTCAGCCTCGTGTGGACCATGGCGCAAGTCTGCCGCCGCTGCCGTGGTGGAGGGAGTGTGTGTCGGACCGGGGGGTGCCACCACCAGTGGTCCCGATGCCGAGCCCGCCCGAGGTTCTTCACCGATCCGGACACCCGCGCGAAGTACCCGGACCCAGAAGAGGTGGCGCAGGCTCCGGTCGCCCGCTGCCGTGCCCAGTCGGCCTGATTCTCCACATCGCCGGCCCGGCCCCGCCCGAGCCCTGCAGGTGGTGTTCTCACCACCAGCACGAGGAGACACTTCCTCCGCCCGGGCCCGGATCCCAGGATTGCATCCGTGGAACGCGGCGTCATTCAAACCGCTGAATTCCCAGTCGGCGTTCCCAGCGACTCGCGGAGGAAGAAATGGGTAATTCGATCGTCGGTCGCATCGTCGTGACCCTGACGGAACTGGACGTGCCGACGGCGGATGTCACACCGGACACCACTTTCGAGGCCATGGAGATCGACTCGCTGCTGCTGGAGGAACTCGCCCTGCGTCTGCAGAAGTCCTTCGGCATCGAGATCGAGATGGGTGAACTCGTCCCCGAGCAGACCGTGGCCGAGGCGGCCGCGGTGCTCATGGCCAAGGGTGTCGCCGTCGCCTGAACGCACTCCGCCCCCGTCACCCGCGTTTCACATGCACTTCATCGAGAGGAATACCGATGTCCGCCACCCTGCTCATTCTCAACGAAGTCACCGTGGCGCCCGGCAAAGTGGACCAGGTCCTGGCCGAGTGGAGCGAACGGAACAAGAAGGAGCCCATCGACGGCCGCACCCTGCTGCGCAGCACCGAGAGTGACAACGTTCTCGAGATCACGCCCGTCCAGGACTTTTCCGAGCTGGCTGCGCTCTCCGCGGGCTGGCAGAAGCTGTGGGACACCGTCTCGCCGGACCTCGTCACCGACTTCCGGCGCCAGCTCCTGGAGTTCGTCGAGGCGCCCAAGGACACCGCCGACCCGCTGCCGCGGACGCCGTACGTCCAGCTGCGCTATATCGAGGTCAAGCCGAAGGAGTACACGGCGTACCGCGAGTGGCGCGAGAACACCATCTTTGACGTCGTTCGCCGCGCCGAGCCCGTCACCACGTTCCTCGCCTACCACACGCTGCTCAGCACCCAGCCGGGCGTGATGTTCGTGACCGGCTTCGAGTGCGAGCCGGAGGAGTACCAGAAGGTCTTCACCTCGGCCGAGTACCAGGACATCGTCCAGCAGGCCGGCGACCGCTTCATCGTCGGCGGCGAGAGCGGCCTGTACACCCGCGTCTACCGGCGCGCCGATGTCTGAGACCCGTACGGCGGCGGCCTGGACCGCGACCCCGGGCGCGACCGAGACCCACGAGCTCAGCCGCACCACCCAGGGCCCGCTCTACCCGCCGAGCGAAGTCATGGACGCCGACGGCGACTTCGTGGTCGTCGGAATGATCAACCGGACCGCCCCGGACGGCGCGACCCGGCCCGAGTGGGGCGCGGCCGTCGTCTCCCCGGACAGCCCGCTGCCGGTGTTCGGCACGCTCGCCCCGTACACCGTGGTGCGCGAGCTGGACACCGACCCCGACGGGGCCGACAGCGACCTCGTCCTGTACACGCTGCCGCTGCCGCTGCCGTGCAACAACTACCCCATGGTGTTCGCGCCGGAGCAGCTGCCGGACGCCGACCGGGTCAAGCGGCCCAGCCACGCCTTCCACAAGGTGCCCATCCCGGACCTGCGCCCCGAGGACGGGCCCAAGATCACCACACCGGTCACCTTCGGCGCGTGGATGCGAGCGAGCGGGATGCTCCGGGCCGGGGTCACCTCCGACGGACACTGCGGGACGTTCGACTTCGAGTTCGCCGGGCTCGTACCGAACAGCGTCTACACGATCATGTCGCTGCGCGCCCATGACCTGGACCCCGCCGGGCCGACCCGGCCTGGCCCGCTCGGGGTGCCGAACGTCTTCGTCACCGACGCCGACGGCGGCGGCCGCTACCACACCGCCCTGCCGAACCCCTTCCCGGACCCGGAGCTGCCCGGGTCCAACCGGATCATCAACGTGATCGTGCTGTGGATGAGCTACCAGCGCAGCTACGGCGGCGCGATCGGCGAGTTCGGTCTCGGCGGCGACGTCCATGCCCACCTCAAACTGCGCGGCGCGTCCTTCCAGAACCTGCGCACCACCGCAGCCCCGCAGTCCTGACCCCCGCACACAGCAAGCACAGGAGAGGTCCCATGCCCATCATCTCCGTCACCACCTGGGACGGTCAGGACGACGCCCAGGCTCGGGAACTCATGGAGGAGCTGACCCGGACCGTCCGGCGCGTCACGGGAGCACCCCTGGACAAGATCACCGTCTATGTCCAGGAGGTGCCGCGCGACCGCTGGGCGGAGGGCGGCGCCCTCGGCAGTGACCCCGATTTCCCGGAACTGAGCCGGCGGCTTTCCGAGTGAGGGGCGGGAGCGATGTCCTCCGAGACGCACAGGTCCACTGACGTGCACGAGGTACCCCGCCTCACCGACGCCGACTTCGACGCCCTCTTCCTCGTGGGCGACGTCTTCGCCGAGTTCGCCCACCACGACGGCGTCCTGACGGTCTCCCAACTCGCCCGCGAGGTCAGGAACGGCACGTTCCCGGGCGGCGCCGGCGAGGTCCGGGTCACGCTGGGGCAGGGCGTGTCCGCGTTCGACGTCCAGTACGTACGCGACACCCTGGACCGGCGCGGCCTCGCGGACCGGGTCGTCATCGACGACCGGGCGCTGCACGCCCGCGCCGGACGGGAGATCGCGCACAAGCACCGGGCGGAGAACGTGCTGATCTCCCGGCCCCGTCCGACCGGCCCCGGCCGGTTCGAGTCGGACCTGCTGGTGGACGCCGGCAACGAGGTGATGTCCGACCACCTCACCGGTCAGCACATGCAGGGCATGCTGGCCATGGAGGCCGGGCGGCAGATGTTCATCGCGGTGGCCGAGCAGCACTACCTGCCGCGGGAGGCGATCGGCAGCAGCTACTTCGTCATCGACACCTTCGCCACCCGCTACCGCAACTTCCTCTTCCCGCTCCCCGCGACGGTCCGCTGCCACGTCGTCTCACACCGCTCGCCGCACCGCACCCGCATGGCGTTCCACTGCGAACTCGCCGTGCTCCAGGGTGGATCGCAGACCGCGGAGATGGAGGTCCGGTTCACCGCCTTCGACACCCAGGTCTCCCACGCCAAGGAGACCCGGGCGGCCCGGCGGTCGCTCCAGGACACCGCGGCGGCTATGGCGGCGGCGCAGGAGGAGCAGCAGCCGACGCCGGCCGCGGTCCGTACGGCGTGACAGACGGCGGCCCGTATGTGCGGAGGGCCGCCGAACCGTCCTCACCAAGGAGCCCCCACATGTCAGATGCGGCCCGCCCCTACCTCGTCTTCAGCGACGTCGACGAGACCCTGATCACCGTCAAGAGCATGTTCGACTTCCTCCACTACCAGCTGGTGCGGCGCCACGGCGCGGCCGGCGAGGAGGAGTACGAGCGGATCACGGCCGTGATCCGCCGCCGCGCCGCCGACGGCACCCCCCGCGCGGACATCAACCGCTTCTACTACGGCCACTACACCGGCGAGTCCGTGGAGGCGATCGGGCGGCTCGCCGACGACTGGTTCACCGAACGCACCGTGTCCACCAGAGGCTTCTACATCGACTCCACCCGCGAGGCCCTGGCCGCCCACCGCGCCGCCGGCGCCGGGCTCGTTCTGGTCTCCGGCTCCTTCCCGTCCCTGCTGGAGCCCCTCGCGCGCGAGGTCGGCGCCGACGCGATCCTGTGCACCCGCCCGCTCGTCGCCGACGGCCGCTATACCGGCGAGGTCGAGACCCCGGTCATCGGCGAGGGCAAACGCGCCGCCGTCCTACGGCAGTTGGAGTCGCGTCCCGACATCGACCCGCGTGACTGCTGGGCCTACGGCGACCACGTCTCCGACCTGCCGATGCTGGAACTCGTGGGCCACCCCGTCGCCGTAGGGGACGACGCGGAGCTGCGCGAGCGGCTGGCCGACCGCGCCCTGGGTGTACGGGCATGACGGGCGGGCGCACGTTCTGCGTGCTGCTGGGTCCCGACGGGGCCGGAAAGTCGTCGGTGATGGGCCGCCTCGCCGGACTGCTGCCCGAGTGGCGGCTGGTGTCGACGGACAGCGCCTTCGTCGCCCCCGAGCACGCCCTCATCCCCAGGCTCCGCCGTGACCTGCAGGACCACCTCCTGCCCGGCCTCGGCGTCGCCTACTCGGTGGACTTCCTGGCCAGCGTCCTCCAGACGGCCGTCGTACACCTCAGGGACCAGGTGCGGGGGCGGGACCCGCGGGTGCCGGTGCTCGTGGACTCGTACTACTACAAGATCCTCGCGAAGTGCCGGATGGCCGGGGTCCGGGACAGCCGGATGTACGACTGGTGGCGGACGTTTCCGCAGCCGGACCGGGTGGTCTACCTCGACGTCTCGCCCGAGGCCGCCTGGCGGCGCCGGTGCGACGGGTCCGGACTCAACGCTCTCGAGTACGACGGAGACGACGGCGACCGGGCCGGATTCGAGCGCTACCAGAGGGACCTGCGCAAGCTGCTGCTGGAGGAGGTGCGCTACCTGCCGGTGACCGTGCTGCCGCAACAGCCAAGCGTCGACCGTGCCGCCGAGGCCGTACGGGAGGTGCTCACCGCGTGAACGCGTCCTCCGTCTGGCACACCCCGGGCCACGCCGACCGCTACCGCGAGCGCGTGTACGCCGAACGCGCGCGGCTCGCCGCCGAGCACACCGACCTGCCGGGCACTCAAAGGCGGGTTCTCGCCGACCTGCTGGAGTTCAACTCCGGCACCGAGTTCGGCCGGCAGCACGGGTTCGGCCGTATCCGCACGATGGACGAATTCCGCGCCGCCGTCCCGGTGCGGGACTACGCCGCCCACGCGCCCCTCATCGAGCGGACCGCCGCAGGCGAGCGGGGTCTGCTCACCGCCGACGCGCCCGAGGTGTACTTCACCAGCAGCGGCAGCACCGGAGCGCACAAGAAGGTGCCCGTCACCCCGCGCTTCATGAGCACCACCTTCATGCCGTTCTACTACGCGGCCTGGGCCCCGCTGATCGAGCACTTCCCCGAGGTGCTCCAGCGGCCCGATGCCGTCCTCAACCTCAAGCACGACCCGCTCACCGCCCTGCCCACCACCGGAGACGGCCGCCCCCATGTAGGCGCCAGCCAGGTCGACTTCGGCGCCCGCTTCGGCGAACCCCTCTCCGCCGAACCCGGCACCGGCGCCCCCTGGGCCGTCCTGCTCGTGCCCACCGACCCGGGCGACCACCTCGAACGCGCCTATCTGCGACTGAGGCTGGCCGTGCAGAGCGAGGTGCGCTGCCTGATCGGCATCAACCCTGCGATGATCGCCGCGGTGCCGCACCAGCTGAACCTGTGGTGGCCGCGCATCGTGAAGGAGGTCCGCGACGGCACGCTCGGCGGACTGCCGTACGGCGCGCCCGACCCCGAGCGGGCGGCCCGGCTGGAGCGACTCGCCGACTACTTCGGGACCGTCCGCCCCGCGCACGTGTGGCCCCGGCTCCGCGCGCTGTTCTGCTGGACCACCGGCGTCGCCTCGCTCTATCTCCCCGCGCTGCGCGAGGAGTTCGGCGGTGACGTCACCGCGCTGCCCGCGCCGGTGGCCGCCTCCGAGGGCCCCACCGGCGTCGCGCTGGACCGGCACGGCTCGGCGGGCAGCCTCGTCGCGTCGGCGTCGGTGTACGAGTTCGTGCCCGCCGACGAGGACCTCCTCGCCGACAGCACGACCCTGCTGCCGCACGAGATCGAGGCCGGCCAGGACTACCACGTGATATTCAGCCACGTCGGCGGGTTCTACCGGTACGCCGTCGGTGACGTCGTCAGCGTCGTCGACCGGGTCGGCGGGGTGCCGCGGGTGGAGTACGCCGGCCGGGGCGTGCGCTCCGACGTGGCCGGGGAGCGGCTGCGGGACGCCCAGGTCGTACGGGCCCTGCACACCGCCCTGCGCTCCGGCGGACTCGGGCTGCGCAACGTGGCGTGCCGGGTGGAGCCGGAGACCGACGACATCCGCCGCTACGTCTTCGCGATCGCGCCCCGCACCCCCTGGCGCCCGCACGAGACCGCCCGCTTCACCGCCGAACTCGACCGCGCCCTGGCGACCGAGTCCGCCGGGTACGGCCACGCCCGCGCCGCCGGGCAGCTGGGCAGGCCCGCCGTACGGCTGCTGGACACCGAGGCGTTCACCCGCGACTGGCAGACGGCAGTGGGCACGGGGATCCGGCCGACCCAGGTGAAGGACCGGCTGTTCCGGCAGGACGAGGCGTTGTGGCGGCGGCTTACCGGGGCGGGGGGAGGGTGAGCGCCGCACCCGTATGGGCGCGGGGCTGCACCGGTACGCGGCTCCGCCGCGTGGGGCCGACCAGCCACACACGACGCGCACCCCCCGCGACGGCGCCACCCGGCCAAGGCGCTGCCGATCGCCCGACTCCCACCGCCCGACAAGGAGCCCCCTCCATGCCCGCACTCGACCCGGTCGAACGCACCGCGCTACTCACCGCCGCCCTCCGGGCCGCGGAGACCCGCCGCCCGGACCGGCTGTACGAGGACCCGTACGCCGCCGGACTCGCCGGGGACGACGGCCCGGACCTGCTGGCCGAGATCCGCGCCGCCACCTTCCCGTCGGACCGCCCGCGCTCCCTGCCCAGCACGCCCGACTACAACGCCATCCGCACCCGTTTCCTCGACGACCTGTTGCAAGAGGCCGCCCGCGCTCCGGAGACCACCCAGATCGTGCTGGCCCCTGCCGGCATGGACTCCCGCGCCCACCGGCTGCACTGGCCCGCCCACATCCGCTACTTCGAGGTCGACCGTCCCTCGGTGCTCGCCTTCAAGGCCGAGCGGCTACGTGGCGTCGAGCCCCGCGTCGACCACCGCACGGTGGCCGTCGACCTCACCGGCGACGACTGGGAGGACCGGCTGACCACGGCCGGCTACGACCCGGCCACGCCTTCGACCTGGCTGCTGGAGGGCCTGCTCTACTACATCCCCGAGGCAGACGCCCGCCGCATGCTGGGGCGGGTCGCCGCGATCTCCGCGCCCGGCAGCAGGATCGCCGCCGACATCGTCAACGCCGCAGCCCTGACGCTCCCGCACATGCGCGGTCTGCTCGATGTGTTCGCGGGCTGGGGCTGCCCCTGGGTGTTCGGCACCGACGAGCCGGAGGCCCTGTTCGCGGAGTACGGCTTCGACGTGCGCGCCGTCCAGCCGGGCGAGCCCGACGCCGACTACGGACGCTGGCCCGACCCGGTGCCGCCGCGCGACGTCGCGGACGTACGGCGGGTCTTCTTCGTGCACGGCCGGCGACGCTGACCATGGCGCCCACCGTGATCGCGGGCGGCGGCACCGCCGGCCTCGCCCTGGCCCTCGCGCTCGGCACGCGCGGCCACCGGGTACGGCTCTTGGAGCGGGGCGAGGCGCCCCCGGACGGACCGGCCGTCAAGAGCGCGGAAGTCTGGCAGCGGCCGACGGTCCCGCAGGCCCCGCACGACCACATCCTCAACGCGCTCGGCGTACGGACCCTGCGCCGCCACGCCCCGCGGGTACTGGACGCGGCGCTGGGAGAGGGGGCCAGGTTGCTCGATCTCAGGACGGCGGCCCCCGGCGAAGTCGCCGACGAGGACCTCCTCACCCTGGTCTGCCGCCGCTCCGTGCTGGACCTGGTCCTCCACCGCGCCGTGCGGGCCCTGCCCGGCGTGACCATCACCCACGACACGACGGTCACCGGGCTCCTTCTCCACGGGCAACGGGTGACCGGTGTCGCCGCGGACACCGGCGAGACGATCCCCACCGACCTGGTCGTCGACGCGTCCGGCCGCCGCTCCGCGTCCCGTTCCTGGCTGGCGGCAGCGGGCCTGAAGGCGCCGCGCGACCTCACCGGTCCCACCCGCCTCCGCGCCTTCGGCCGCTTCTACCGGCTGCGCGACCCCGATGCCCCGCCACCCGGCCCGCTCAACCGGGGCAACGCGGCCGGCGGCATCTGGGGCCACTACTCGGCCGTGGTGCACCCGGCGGACAACGACCTCTTCGCCATCACCCTGGGCACCCTGCCCGGCGATCACGCCACGACGGCCCTGGGCGACCCGGCCGCCTTCACCGCCGCATGCCGGATCTCGCCGTATCTGGCCGCATGGGTCGACGAGGCCGCGGCGGCACCGCTGGGCCCGGTGCGGGTGATCGGCATGCCCCCGAACATCCTGCGGGGCACGCCGTCCGTGACGGGCCTTCTCCAGGTGGGGGACGCCGCCTGTGTCACCGACCCGATGTTCGGCAGGGGCCTGTCCCTGGCCCTCACCCACGCCTTCCGCCTCGCGGAACTGATCGACCGGCAGCCCTACGGCAGTGACGAGTTGAGCCGCGCCGCCGCCGACCTCGCCGACGAACTGCTCCGCCCCTGGTACGAGCAGGCCGCCCACGACTCATGGGCCCGCATCGAGCGATGGCGGGCCGAGACGGACATGCCGCCGACTTCTCAGCGCCCACCCGCACCGCCGCCCGTACCCCCGCACCTGTGGGCGGCGGCGCTCACGGCCGCGGCCACCGATCCCGTCGTGTGGCGGGGAATCGCCCGAGCCCGGACGGGCCTGGGCACCCCCGCCGAGATCTTCGCGGACGACGGGTTCCTGACCCGCGTGGAAGCCGCCCCGGCGACCCCCCTCGTCGGCGCCCGACCGCCCACCCGCAGCGAGCTCCGGCAGGCCCTCGTCCGGAAAGGAGCATGATGATGCCGCCGCGTAAGAACGTCCTGTTGGCCCCGGTCACGGTCACTCCCACCAAACCGCTGACCCCCAGCCACCTCAAGGGCCTGCTGTGGACGGACGTGATGTTCCGGGCCACGGCCCCCCTCGCCGAGGTGACGTACCGCTACAGCCACACCACCTACCACGTCACCGAGCAGACCGTCGGCTTCTGGGAGTACCTTGACCGCTCCCACGGTGAGACCGACTACGCGCAGCTCTCCGAGGAGGAGATCGGCGAGCTGTACGTCCGTCACCGCGCCGAGGAGCGGCCGCGGAGCGCGGAGGTGCTGCGGCCGTACCGGGACGCCGTCGAGCACAGCGGCTGGACGCACCCCGCGAGCGAGCGGTTGCTGAAGCTGTGGGCCGGGCACTACGAGCGGCTCGGCATGCACGACCCCGGCCTCCGGGAGCACCAGCCGCCCGGGCTCGGCCTGGAGGAGATGATCGAGCGTCTCTCCGCCGCCGGACTCGTCCTCGACCAGCGCGCCTGGGGCGGCCCGGTCTACCTCGATCTCACCCGGTACGGCATGCCCCTACGCCGTATCGTCACCTCCGACGGCCGCCCCAACTACCTCGCCTGCGCCCTGCGGGAGCTGCTCCCGCTCGTGCCCTGGTACGACGAGGTCGTCCTGCTCTACGACCGTGAGCTGGACGCCGACTACCAGCTGCTGAACCGCGTCCTGACCCGGCTCGGTCCGACCGTGCGCCGGGTGCCCGTCGGCCGGGTGCCCATCGACGGGCGGATCACCTCCGCCCGGTACGGGGGCTGGCGCGGACACACGGCCGGAGTGCTGCTCGGCGAGGCCGCCGAGACATGCGGCGACGACACCGATGTGCTGCGGCTCGGCACGCGCCTGTACTTCGTGGCGACCCTCGGCCCCGGTCAGCGCGAGTCGTTCCGTCACGACCTGCTGCGCAACTGCCTGACCGTGGCCGCCCGGCTCCTGAAGCGCTCCCGGGCCGCCGTCACGGGCGGCACGGGCGATCTGCTCGACGCCCTCGACCGGCACCGGCGGGGCCACACCTATGTCGACCCCTACCGGCTGACCTGCTCCCTCCTGGGCAGCGGCCGGCCCGCTCCCGATCCCGGACTCCTGTCGGCGGTGTATCTGTGACCAGTTTCCACGAACCGACGGCGCTCGCCCAGACGGTCGCCCAACCCACGGCCTCGCTCGCGCCCACAGCCACGCCCACGGCCGCGTCAACCACCTCGGCTCCCCCGGCTCCAGCCGCCACCACAGCACCCGCGGCCCTCGCCCCTGTCCACCCCTTCTCCGCCGCCGCCCTCCTCCGCTCCGCCCTGGACCGCGTCCGCAACGCCCGCCCCGAACTCGCGGACCGGCTCGACCTGGTCGACGCCCAGGCCCTGAGCGCCCTGCGGGCCGGCTTCCGCAGCGCCGGGGCCGTCGACAGCCAGGTGCTGGCCGTGGTCGTCGTGGGCCGCCTCGACCTGCCCAGCTGGGTGCGCGAGACCTGTGCCTTCGCGCTCGCCCTGGCGCCGGAGGCCCGCGACGCCTGGCGCCGTTCCTTCACCCGTACCGTCCATCTGGCGGGCAGTCCGGCCAACCTGCGCGAGCGGTTCACCTTCGACCATGTCGCGGGCGACGGCTCGATGGCCTGGTCCGGTCCGGCGCCGGGCGCGGCCACGGCCACTCTGCGCCGCCTCCTCAAGACCTTCGAGGCCGGACAGGAGCTGCCCGCGCGACCGGCGGCCACCGTGACCGTCCCGGATGCCGATACCGCGCGCCCCCGCCGCGTCGCCCACCGCGACCTGTACATCGCCACCGCCAAGGTGACCGTCGCCGACGCGCTCATCCACATCAACCACCTGCTCGCCGAGGCCGTCCTGGACGGCCTGATCGCCCCCGGCGACCGTCTGACTCTGCGGTTCGTGCCCCGGCTGACCGGCCTCGCCGCTCCGTTCGCCATGCTCCGCGTCGACACCGACGTCCACCGCCCGGACCAGCTCCAGGCCTACGCCGGACTGACCACGGAGGTCTGACCCATGACCACCCGCACGCCCACCGCCCGTGGAGCCATCCGCCTCGGCGTCCACGGCTCCCCGCACCTCGCCTCCCGCATCGTGGCCGCCGCCGGCCACCCGGAGACGGCGGTGCAGTACGTCCCCTACGAGGTTGCCGAGCCGTTCGCCCCGCTGCGCGCCGGAGCGACGGACATCATGATCGTGAAATACGACCCGCTCGAGCCGGACATCGCGGTCGGCGACCCGGTCGGCTGGGACGGCCGCGCCGTACTGGTCGGCGCCCACCACCCCCTGGCCGCCCGGGAGTCGGTCTCCATCGAGGATGTCGCCGACTACGACGGCTTCCGCTGCCCCGGCGACTTCCCGGCGAACGTCTGGGACCTCGTCGTACCCCCGCACACCCCGCGGGGCCGGGCCATCCGCCGCACCCACACCATGACGACCGTCCCCGCCCTGGTGGACCGGCTCCGCAGCAGCCTGGCGACGCACGTGTCCTTCCAGTCCCTCGACGCGGTCCTGCCCCCGGACATCAGGGTGATCCCGGTGCCCGACCTGCCCTCCTCCCCGGTCGCCTTCGCGTGGCTGCGGGACGTCGAACTATCCGAATGCGTACGGCAGTTCATGACCGACGCGGAAAGGGCGGCCCGGCGATGAGCAGCCCCGTCGTCCTCCTGCACGCCCTGCCCCTCGAGTCGTCCATGTGGGACGAGACCGCCCGCGCCCTGCGCGCCCGCGGCCACGACGTCCTCCCCGTCGACCAGCGCGGTTTCGGCGGCACCCCGCTCCCGGCCGGCGACGCCCCCTCCCTCGACCTCGTCGCCGACGACCTGGCCCGTGAACTCGACCGCCGCGGCCTGGACACGGTGGCCCTCGCCGGCTGTTCGATGGGCGGCTATACGGCGATGTCGTTCCTGCGGCGCCATCCGCACCGCGTCCGGGCACTGGCCCTGTTCGCGGCCCGGGGCACGGCCGACACACCTCGGGCCGCCGCTGCGCGCCTGCGCTTCGCCCACCTGATCCTCGACGACTCCCTGCGCGCCAGGATCGTCACGGACACCGCTGCCTCCCTGCTCGGCGCCACCACCCGCGCGCAGCGGCCCCGGCTGCTGACCCGGGTGACGGACCTGGCCCAGGCGGCCGCACCGCACTCCGTCGCGTGGGCGCAGCGGGCCATCGCCGCCCGCGCGGACTCCCTGGCCGCCCTGCGCGCCACGGACGTACCCGCCGTGGTCGTCCAGGGCGAGGAGGACGAACTCGTGGCCCTCGACGAGGCCCGCGAGACCGCCGCCGCCCTGCCGAACGGCCGGCTCGTCACCCTCCCCGGCGTCGGCCACCTCGCCCCGCTGGAGGCGCCGGAGAGGACCGCGGAGATCCTCGCCGACCTGCTGACGGCGTCCACGGTGCAGGCGCGCCCATGCTGACGGAAGATCACGCCGCCCTCGGCTACACGACCTCCACCGGCCTGGCCTTCACACACGAGGAGATCGTCGACCCCCACTTCGAGGCCTGTGCCGAGGCCTACCTGGACGCCCTGGAGGGCGTCGGCATCCGCAACCGCCGGCATGTGCTGGACGCGGGCTGCGGAAGCGGCGCCTTCCTGCCCCGGCTCGCGGAACTCGTCGGCGAACAGGGCCGCATCTCGGCGCTCGACCTGGCCGAGGAGAACGCCGAACGCGCCGCCGAGCGGATGCGGGACCACCCGGCCCGGGCACGGCTGGATGTGCGGCAGGGCAGTGTGCTCCACCTGCCCTACCCGGACGACACGTTCGACGCCGTATGGTGCGCGAACACCACCCAGTACCTCGACGACGCCGAACTCGCGTGCGCGCTCGCTGAGTTCCGCCGGGTCACCCGGCCCGGCGGGCTCGTCGCCGTCAAGGACGTCGACGGCACGCTGAGCACCGTACGCCCGGCGGACCCGTTCCTGATCACGGACTTCTTCCGGGCGTCCGCCGTAGCGCCGGGGTACGCCCGGCAGCTGCTGCGCGGCCGGGACCTGTACCGGTGGCTGCGCGAAGCCGGTCTGCGATCGGTGCGGCAGCGCACGATCCTCATGGAGCACCACGCTCCGCTGCCCCCGGCTGCCCTGCGGTTCTACGGCAGCGCGTGCGCGCGTTTCGCGCGACAGGCGCGGAGTCTCGGGATTCCGGGCGACTGGGCGCCCTTCCTCGACCCGGACGACCCGGCGAACCCGTTGCGGCATCCGGACGGATACATCAGCGAAGGCAATGCCATCGCCGTCGGGACCGTCTGAGTTCTCACATTGTTTGGTGTGCACTCCAACTACTAATCTGGTGCAACATGAATGAATCGATAAGGAATTCCTCGGCAGGTCAGAGCGGCACCCGGTTCGAGCGCGGCCTCGCCATCCTCGGCGAGATCTCCGGCACGCGTGGCGCCGCCGTCGTCGACTCGCTGGCGGACATCGCTCCGGACCTCGGCCGCTTCGTCGTCGAGTGGGCCTACGCCGACCTCTACGACCGCGCCGGTCTCGACCTGCCGGAGCGCGAACTGGTCACGGTCGGCGCGCTCGCCGCCCTCGGGGACACCGCAGCCCAGCTGAACTTCCACATCGACGCGGCCCTCCAGGTCGGTGTCACCCCGGTGGAGGTCGTCGAGGCGCTCATCCACCTCGTCCCCTTCACGGGCTTCCCCCGCGTGCTCAACGCGATCGGCGTGGCCCGTGCCGCCTTCGCCGACCACGGCGTCACGATCGAGCCGCCGGTCATGGACGACGACCGGGACCGCTACCAGCGGGGCGCCGACAAGTTGGTCGAGATCGACGGGCAGCACGGCCCGGACGTCATCGCATCTCTGCAGGACATCGCCCCTGACCTGGGACGTTACATCGTCGAGTTCGCTTTCGGCGACGTCTACCACCGGCCGTGGCTCCCGCCGCGGCGCAAGCAGCTGGTCACCGTCGCCGCTCTCACGGCCCTCGGCGACACGGCCCCCCAGCTGCGTGTGCACATCGGAGCCGCCCTCAACGTCGGACTGACCCCGGCCCAGATCGTGGAGACCCTCACGCATGTGGCCGCTTACGCCGGATTCCCGCGCGTGCTCAACGCCGTCAGGGCGGCCCGGGACGTGTTCGAGGAGCGGAACATGTCGGTGGACTGACAACCGTCGTGTTCCGTTGCCTGACCGTGAATCCCGTACCGACGAAGGGAAGGCGCTCCCATGACGACGGACGTCGCCGTGGACTTCGGGGCCCTCGGCGAGGACTTCTTCCGGAATCCGCACCCCGTCTACGCCGCACTGCGCGCCCAGGGTCCCGTGCACCGCGTCCGGGTGCCCGAGGGCGCGGAGGCCTGGCTCGTGGTGGGGCACGAGGCGTGCCGGGCCGCCCTCACCGACCCCGGCCTGTCCAAGAACTGGCAGCACGCGTCCCCCGACCTGCCGCTGGCCCGCCTCTCCGCCGGCGAAAACCTGCTCAGCTCCGACCCGCCGGACCACACCCGCCTGCGCGGGCTGGTCTCCAGGGAGTTCACCCCGCGCCGCGTGGCGACCCTCGCCCCGCGCGTAGCGGCCCTGACCGGCGAACTCCTCGACGCCATGCTCGCCTCGCCCGATGCACGAGCCGACCTCGTCGAGGCGCTCGCCTTCCCCCTCGCGATGGGCATCATCTGCGAACTCCTCGGCGTGCCCTCCCTCGACCGGGACTCTTTCCGCACCTGGGCCGAACAGGCCCTCAGCAGCCCGGATCGCGACACCCGCACCGCCGCCACCACCGCGATGACCCGGTACCTCGTCGCCACCACCGACGAGAAGCGCGGCCGCCCCGGCGACGACCTGATCAGCGCCCTCATCCGCACCACCGACGAGGACGGCGACCGCCTGTCCGCCGACGAACTCATCGGCATGGCCTGGCTGCTGCTCGTCACCGGCTTCGAGACCACCGTCAACCTCATCGCCTCCGGAGTCCTCGCCCTGCTCCGTCACCCCGACCAACTCAACGCCCTGTGCGCCGACTTCAGCCTCATCGACAACGCCGTGGAGGAGATGCTGCGCTACGACACCCCGGTCGAGACGACGACGTACCGCTTCACGACCGAGCCGGTTGAGATCGCCGGTACGACCGTCCCCGGGGGCGGCGAGCTGGTGCTGATCGCGCTCGCCGACGCCGGCCGGGACCCCGCCCGCTTCGCCGACCCGGACCGCTTCGACATCCGCCGCGCCACGGGCGGGCACCTCGCGTTCGGGCACGGCGTCCACTACTGTCTGGGCGCCCCCCTTGCCCGTCTTCAGGCCGCCTCCGCCATCACCGCGCTGCTCAGGTGCTGCCCCGGCCTCACCCTGGACACGGTCCCCACGACCCTGCCCTGGCGCCACGGCCTGCTCGTCCGAGGCCCCCGGAAGCTCCCCGTCCGCTGGGTGCGCGCGTAGCCCGGTTGTGCGACCACGTCAACGTGCCCGCGACTCGATGACGGAATCCGTCGGCTGGAACGGGGTCCGCATGATCGAGTAAGAGGGCCGGATCGCCCGGCCCTCCTCTCACACCACCGGACACGCGGGCCCGCATCCGGCGGTTCACCGAGCTGATCTCAACCGTTGCCAGGTCGGCTTGAGCATGCGCAGGCCAAGGTCTTCCCAGTAGGAGTTGGGCAGTGCCCGCTGAAGGACGGGTGAGCCCGCGATCCGCCAGTAGTCCTTGCCGCTGTTCCCTTCCTTGAAACCGCCCATGATTGCCTGCGGGGCGTACTGGCCCGGGGGGCTGCTGGATGTCGTGATGACGTCGGCGGGACACGATGGTGTGCACGCCGGGGACCGCGAATGCGTCGCGGTCCTGGCGGTCCAGTGCGCTGGGACGGCCGTGCGGGTGGTGCGGTACGCCCCGCGGTGGGGAGGCACGCCGCCATGCCGTGGGCAAGACCGTCAGGCACCCGCAAGCCTCACGCGGTGAGGCCTGCGACCTTCGGCTACGTCTCCGACCCCAACGTGCCGCGGACTGCGGAGGCACCGGATCTTCCCGGTCATCTCCCGCAGGGGCACCCCGAACATCGAGGAGGCCCGGGCAAGCTCCGCCACGTCGTCAAGCAGAGCCGTCGCCCTCCCTCGCCGGTTCGACCTCCTCGCCGCCCGCCGGGAACGCCACACCGCACTCCACGACGCCCGCGTCTTCCTCCCCCGTGCGGCCTCATCTACTGGAGACAGCTCGAACAACACAACTCATGATCGCGATACGAGCTCAGAGAACGGCGTGATCCGGTGCGTCACCGGCCGCCGCTTCGGTAGGTGACCGCTGCACACAGGATTCTCTGCACGAGATGATCTCGTCGAACACACTTCGGCCCGGCACCGACCGCAACACACAGGACCTGTCCCGCGGACTCATACCAACTCTTTGACCTGCGATTTCGAGTTGGCGGAGGCTCGCTTCTCGTACCGGTCGGCGACGACGTCATCGTCCGCGCTGCGGGACTCCCGACCACATCGGCACCGGCATCGCCACGAACCACACGTCTGGAGCGGAAAAAACGCTGCCGCATCGTGCCACCTCCCCTTTCGACCGGTTCGGATAAACGGCTAGATATCGCTCTTCGTACCAGAGTGGCTGATTTTGAAGCCATGGTGTTGCCGGGGAATCAGCACACAGACATGATCACCAATCGTAACAAGCTGATCACTCACCCAGGAGCCGAGACGTGATACGTCGAACCGCTCTCCGCGCCATCGCTGGCGTCGCTGTGACCGCGGCCCTCGCCCTGCCTCTCACTCAGGGAGCCCAGGCGGCCACCCCGGAAACCGCCGCCACGATCGCCGCCACGATCAACGCGGAAGACAACACCCCCTTCCGCTGGATGGAACTCGACGGCCTGCAATCCGACTTCCGGTCGATGTGCCCCGCGGGCCACTGTGCGGGCTTCCGGTCTCTGGTCCTGACGGACGACGTCATGCAGCAGGAGTTCGAGGGCCACAAGTTCTTCGTCTACGCCCCGGCCACGGGTGAGTACGGCTTCTTCCCCGACTCGGACATCGTCGTGCGCACGGTCGATCACCCCAGCCAGGTCCGCCTGGTCGACACCGGACTCATCCGCTCCCACCCATGTGTCGAGGTCCGCTACGGCGACCCCGATCGCCCAGACCGGGCCCGCGTCGTCGCCACGGCGACGACCTTGATGTAGCGGGCCGCTCCCCCGGGCGACCGGCCCCGGTGGTCGGACACCGAGTCGTGCTCAGCCGCCCGGCGGCCACCACTGTGACGACATGCCACAACCGCACCGCCGCCGCCTTCTCCCGCGTCCATCGCATCTCCTTCCTCCTCGCGGCGCCGCCCCTCCCGCCTTCGGGGCAACCGACGCAGGACGTGCGTCCAAGGCCCTGAGCGACAGCTCGCCGAACCCCTCCATCGGGTCGTGCCCCTCGCATGCCCCCGTTTCATGAGTTTCACCACAAGGGAGTCATCGATTTTCATGAGCAAACGTCAGAGCTTTCTCGCCGTCGCTGCTTTGGGTGCGGTCGTGTGCACCACCGGATTCATGCCGTCGGCCAGCGGGGCCGACAGCAGCGGCGCCAAGGAAAAGAAGGGGTCCTATGCCGAAACGCATGGCCTGACGGCGGAAGACGTCAAGAACATCAACGCACTAAACGAAAGAGCTCTGTCTCTGAGTCGGCCCGGCAAGTCCCCGGCAGACTTGTCGCCCAGCACCGGCGCGTTCTCCCGGGACGCCGGCAGGGAAACCCCTCCCGCCGAGCCGCTCGACAGGATGCCTGACGCGTACCGAGCCTACGGAGGCAGGGCCAGTACGGTCGTCAACAACTACATACGCAAGTGGCAGCAGGTCTACAGTCATCGCGACGGCAGGAAGCAGCAGATGACCGAAGAGCAGCGCGAGAAGCTGTCCTACGGTTGCGTAGGCATCACCTGGGTCAATTCGGGCCCCTACCCGACGAACAGACTTGCCTTCGCGTTCTTCGACGAGAACAAGTACGAGAACGACCTCAAGAACACCAGGCCCCGCCCCAACGAAACACAGGCGGAGTTCGAGGGACGCATCGCCAAGGACAGCTTCGACGAGAGGAAGGGTTTCAAGCGGGCGCGCGATGTGGCGTCCATCATGAACAAGTCCCTGGAAAACTCCCACGACGAGGCAACCTATATCGAGAACCTCAAGAGAGAGCTCGCGAACAAAAATGACGCTCTGCTCTACGAGGACAGCCGCTCGAATTTCTACTCGGCTTTGAGGAACACACCGTCCTTCAAGGAAAGGGACGGAGGCAACTACGACCCGTCCAAGATGAAGGCGGTGATCTACTCGAAGCACTTCTGGAGCGGGCAGGACTGGTGGAGCTCATCTGAAAAGAGGAAGTACGGCGACCCGGACGCTTTCCGCCCCGACCAGGACACGGGCCTGGTCGACATGTCGAAGGACAGGAACATTTCGCGCAGTCCTGCCAAGCCCGGCGAACGATGGGTCAACTTCGACTACGGTTGGTTCGGGGCGCAAACCGAGGCCGATGCCGACAAGACCATATGGACTCACGCCAATCACTATCACGCGCCCAACAGCGACGTGGGCCCCATGCGCGTATACGAGAGCAAGTTCCGGAACTGGTCCGCCGGGTACAGCGACTTCGACCGCGGAACCTACGTGATCACGTTCATACCCAAGAGCTGGAGCACTGCCCCCGCCAAGGTGGAGCAAGGCTGGCGGTGACGGAACCTGTGGGAGCGGATCGAGCCGCTGTCGCCGAGCAAGGCGGGCAGACCTACGGCCACCGATCGTAAACCGCTCCCGGACCGCCGCCCCTCCTGGGCGCCGGCCTCCCGGACCGCCGCCCAGGAGGCCGGCGAACCCGCCCCGAGGCCCGCAGGCCGTCAGTTGATGAGCCGGATCGGCCTGAGGCGGTAGCGCAGGGCCCGGTCGTACCGCTGCGGGACGACGCACTGCGCGTGGGCGGTGGTGGTCATCGGGGGCCGCCGTTCTCCCAGACGTCGATGAGGTCGGCGATCGCGTCGGGGTTGGCGGCCTCGCCGACCCCGACCCGGCCAAACACGGTGAACACGGGGACCTGGTCACGGTCGGCGTCGAAGACGACGACGCACATCCCTAACCGCTCCAGTACGAGGTCGTAGGGCACGGGGCCGGGGCAGCCTGGAGGACTTCCAGGCCGTCGGCGATGAAGCGGGCCCGTGGAGGGGGCCTGTGGAACAGGTAGGAGTCCTCGGAGGGCCGGCGGTCGCGGGCGGCGTGGAGCTGGTCCGGCGGGATTAGGGCAGCGAGGAAGAGCAGGCCGCGCTCGCGCAGTTCCACGCCGACGGCCCCGAGCTGGCGCGACTGATCGGCGAGTTCGGCGCGCTGCTGCTGGCCGACTACCTCACCGCCTTACCCGATGAGCACGCCGACTGCGAGTCCGCGTACGCGCTGCGGCAACTGGTGACGGTGGCGAGCCGGCACCTCAAGCGGTTCCACCTCCGCGGTCGCGACCTCGCCGACTCGGTACTCCTCGCCGAGCCACGGCCGGAATACCGTCTGGATGAGCAGGTGCGACACGAAGTCGCACGTTTTAACTGGACTGGCATCGAGGGGAGTTGGATAAATGGTTCTGACGATGCTGGTCCCCGACTCGTGTTCAAGTCTGTTCCCACTCTGGCATGCGCCGCTGGCAACGGCGGGGTGTGGAGCCCAGAGGAACGCCGAAGGGCCCCCGCGCCATCAGGGGTTACGGGCAAGGGAAATGGCTGGACGGGCGAATGCGAATGAACCCTCGCTGACACTTCGTAATCCAGAGCCCTCACGCTGGCGGCGCGCCAGGAGGGTGCAGGGACCAGCGCAGACAGGCCGTACGGCCTGGTGGCGCAGGCGCGGCACGGTGCTGCTACCGCGCCGGAGAACACCGCCGTCCCCGGAGGAAAGAGGGCGCCCAACCCAGCCGCGCGTTGAACGTGCGGAACGTGGAAACCCCGTTACGGTCCGGGCGAATTATGCCGGGTAGGCCAATCGTGAGAAAGGTTCAATTCCGTAGCGGGACAGGATGACCCAAGAAGCGAATGCCGGTGGGGCGAAAGCCCAGGTGAACGCGTCCTCGATATCGCGGATCCCCGCCGCTCGGGAATGTATAAGCTGCCGGATAGGCGACTGCCACCGACCTCTTCATCACCCGTTCGGGTGGCGTGGGGGATCCAAGGGGGCAGAGGTCCGTCACCCGAAAGGGTGCTGACGTGGGTCAGGTGAGCCGACGAGGTCACCGCAGCGAGAGCGCAAGAACCGAAGGACAAGTTAGACGCTGGGAGGCACCGGATGAGCGTGGCGGTTAGAACTGCCGTGGCTCCGGAGGGAGCTTCTGCGGTGAACGGACCCGAGGACGAGACCCTCGGCTGGCACGGCATCGACTGGGCCAAGCACGAGGCGAAGGTACGGCGCTTGAGGCAGCGGATCTTCGTGGCTTCGCAGAAGGGTGACACCAAGCAGGTACGCAACCTGCAAAAGCTCATGCTGCGCTCGTACTCGAACACTCTGGTCGCGACCAGGCGAGTCACGCAGCAGAGCGGCGGCCGCAAGACGGCAGGACTGGACGGGGAAACCGCGCTGAACCCGCGCAAGCGGATGCAGCTGGCGGCCAAGGTCCACACCGAGGCCACTCCCTGGAGAGCCCAGCCGGTCAAGCGGGTGTACGTCCCGAAGGCGAATGGGAAGCAGCGACCGCTCGGCATCCCGGTCATCCGTGACCGGGTGCTCCAGGCCCGTGTGAAGAACGCGCTGGAGCCCGAGTGGGAGGCCCGGTTCGAGCCCCGTTCCTATGGGTTCAGACCGGGTCGGTCGGCACATGACGCGATCGAGACGATCTACTCGACGCTGGCGCGCAAGGCCAGACGCGTGTGGATCCTCGACGCGGATCTGTCGGCGGCATTCGATCGCATCAACCACGACTACCTGATGGAGGCTGTCGGAGACTTCCCTGCGAAGGGGCTGATCCGACAGTGGTTGAAGGCTGGCGTGGTCGATCGCGGAAAGTTCGCGGCCACCGAGGAGGGTACTCCTCAAGGGGGCGTGATCAGCCCTCTGCTGATGAACATCGCGCTGCACGGGATCGAGGCAGCAGCCGGAGTGCACTACCGCCCCGTGCCCTCAACCGGCGTTCACGCCGGGAAGGCCATGGTGCGGGAAAGCTCTCCCGCACTGGTTCGGTACGCCGATGACTTCGTCGCGCTCTGCGCGTCGAAGGAAGAGGCAACAGCGGTACGGCAACGGCTCGTCGAATGGCTGGCTCCCCGGGGCTTGTCCCTGAACGAGGAGAAGACGAAGGTCGTCCACGTGGACACCGGGTTCGACTTCTTGGGGTTCACCATCCGGCGCTACCGCAACGGCGTACTACTGATCAAGCCGAGCAAGGATGCTGTCAAGAGGATCCGGAGCCGCCTGACCGAAGAAGTCAGGAACCTTCACGGCACAGACGCCCTATCGGTGATCCGTCGGCTCGCCCCCATCGTCCGGGGCTGGTCGGGGTACTACCGGCACGCGGTCTCTGCGGAGACGTTCACTGACCTCGACAACCACGCCTTTCGGTTGTTGTGGCGGTGGGCGGTGCGGCAGCACCCGTGTAAGGGGCGCGTCTGGGTCAGCGGGAGGTACTTCGGAAGGTTCAATCCGCACCGGAAGGACAACTGGGTGTTCGGGCACCGCGCCAGCGGCGTCTTCCTGGTCAAGTTCTCCTGGACGAAGATCGTCCGCCATGCGGCGGTCAAGGGTTGGTCGTCTCCGGATGATCCTGCCCTGGCTTCCTACTGGGCCGAGCGCCGACGGCGCAGACCGCTGCCACCGCTCAACAAGAGCGAACTGGCACTCGCGGCGAAGCAGAAGGGCCTGTGCCCTCTGTGCGATCAGCCCCTCATCGGGGGCGCTGAGTATGAACCGGGCAACGTCCGAGAATGGATCGCCTGGTTCGACGCAATGAGGAGGACGCTGCACACGCATCACTTCCTCATCTTCAAAACGGCACGGTGGCGGCGATGAGCGAACCAACCTCCGCCTCGTTCACGATCACTGTCACCGGCGTCTCCATGCCACCGAACAGGCGGGCAGAGCTGCCACAGTCCCGAGCCAAACGGCACGGGACACTTCACCGAAGCCGTCACGGCTTGCTTGAGCCGTGTGCCGCGACGAGTGGCACGCACGGTTCTGAGGGGGCCGGAGCGCAGCAATGCGCTCCGGCTACCCGACTCCGGGCTTGAGCTTGCGGGCCGTCACGTACGGCAGCCCGCTGACGTCACAGACGGTGCAGGTGCCATTGATGGCGTGGTGATGCGTCATGGACTTCTTCCGGGGTGCGGGATCTCGGTTGCGGGGGTGTCGGCTCCCCGTGTCCCTGACCGAGTGCTGACCCATGCCGGCATTCCCGGCTGTCAGTTGAAGATGTCCAGGAAGTCCAGCCCCGAGCCGCCGCCGTCGGCGGAGCTGGCCCGCATCGGGCGCGGCTCCGGGTAGGTCGCCGTTGCGGCCCTCGCACGGACGGCGCCCGGCCCGCCGCACGCCGCGACCGCGAACGCGCCGAAGACCTCCGCGAACGGCGCAGGGTCGCGGAACTCCACGCCGTACGCCCGGTCGTCCCGCAGTGGCACCCACACCACCCGGACGGCGCGCGGCCACTGCCGCACCGGCTGGCCGTCCGCGGTCGACTGCCCCTCCAACCACAGCCGCGCCACGTGCAGCAGGTTCACCTCGCCCATCGGCAGCCGCCTGCGCCGAATCCGCAGTTCACGCGTCGTCAGCGTGACCCGCTGGTCCTTCCTCGGGTACCAGGCGACGCCGATCCCGAACGGCACCCACAGCACCACCCCGATCAGCGGCCAGACCAGGGCGTCGCCCCACGACCGGAGCAGCCCGCCATCCACCAGGTACAGGGCCCCGAAGACCAGAACCCACTTCGCCGTCATCCGCCAGAACCCGCTGCCCTGCTGGTACAGGACCCGGCGCTTCCCCATCATCGCCATGCCCGCACACTATCCGCCGCCCCGCAGCTCACCGTAGGCGACCTTCGCCACCGCGGGGGCAGGTGACGTCACTGACTGTTGTTGTTTCGGCTGTGGCGCGAGCGCTTCGTACGTCCATCCCGGATCGGGCCTTTCGTCGGTGGTGCGCGCACGTCCCGGTTGCGGGGGCCCGCGAGTCGGACCGGCGTACGGCTTGCATCCGTGAGTCACTATATCTAGAGTGACACTGAGTTTCATGTATGAGTTAAGAACTCAACATCGACTCTTTGATGCAGCACCTTGTCCGGCACGGGGCGTCACAAAGCCGTGATGCCCACCGCCCGGCCGAGCCCGCCAGCCCAGAGCCGTCCGGCCCCGCCGGCGGACGAACCGCCCAGAGGAGCGTTCACGATGAGCGACGACACGAAGACCGACCTCACCGGCCGCACGGTGGTGGTCACCGGCGCGAGCTCCGGCATCGGCGCAGCGGCGGCACGGCGTTTCGCGGCCCTCGGGGCCACGGTCGCCGTCGTCGGCCGATCGCATGAGAAGACAAGGGCCGTCGCGGCGGAGATCGGCGCCGAGGCCCACCTGGCGGACTACGGACGGCTGGACGACGTACGCCGCCTCGCAGGGGAACTCCTCGCCCGCTACCCCCGCATCGACGTCCTGGCCAACAACGCCGGGGGGTTCTTCACCAGCCGCAAGGAAAGCGCGGACGGCCACGAGCTGACCTTCCAGGTCAACCACCTGGCGCCGTTCCTGCTGACGAACCTGCTGCTGGAGCGCCTCGCGGAGGCCCCCGACGGCTCCCGGGTGCTGAACACCGCCAGCGTGGAGTACCGCAAGGGGCATCTGGACCTGAGCGACCTGGACCGCACCCGCAGCCGCTACCGTTGGCGGGAGGCGTACGCGGCCGCCAAGCTCGCCACCGTCGTCTTCACCCGGGAACTCGCCCGCCGGTCACAGGGCACGGGGGTGACCGCCGCGGCCTTCCACCCCGGCTCCGTCGCCAGCGACGTCGCCCGGGACAACGCCATGATGCGGGCGTTCATGGGGACGCGCCTGGCCAAGGCCATGATGGCCACGCCCGAGCAGGGTGCTGAGCCGCTGCTTCACCTGGCCGGCGCGCCGGACGCCCTCGCCGCCAACGGCGCGTACTTCGACCGCCTCGAGCGCGAGGAGCCCCGGAACTCGCAGGCCACCGACCCCGAGCTGGCGCGGCGCCTGTGGGAACGCTCCACGGAGCTGACGGGGCTGCCGGCCCCCACTTCCGTGTGACGAGGTCCAGGCTGCGGGGCGGGTCGCCGCTGCGGGAACGGCCGCTTCGCCCGACGCGCAGGCACCGCACGTCCTCCGGCGCCCACCCTCCCGGCCGCGGCGACCGCCGGCACGGCGGCGATCGGGTGTGTGGTTCCACCGCGGCAGCCGACCGGGCCAAATAGCCCGTACGACCGCAAACCCGGCCCACCCGGACACACGCTGCGGCACGGACGGTACGGCCCTTTCTGATGCGAAGGCACGAAAGGGGCGGGGACGACGGCACCGGCCCCACGCTCCGCCATGGCGTCCCGGGGGCCGGGGGACGGCTCCCGTGGGTGGATTCCCGCCCGAAGTCGGTGGTCACGCACAGGTGCGAGTGGCCGGGGGCACCCCAGGGGGCTCGCCCGCAGACGGCGTGGTCGATCCGGCGGCACCGAGAACCGCGGCCCCGCTGCCGGGGGGTGACCACGCCGACCGCGCCGCGGCCGCGAAGAGGCGTCTGGTCGATGGACAGGCGGCGCGGGCGCGCTCCTGACGCCCCTGGCCGGCCCGCCGGCCCGCGGATCCCGCCGGCCGGGAAGGAGGCGAGAGGGCGACCGCCCCGCCGACCGGGCTGCGATCTGCGCAAGGCGACTTCGCATCCGTCGCAGCGCACGCCGCCGGGCAGAGCGGCCCCGGTCACGGTGACAGCGCCGCGAAGCCTTCGTCGAGCAGCGCGATGAGGTCGAGACTGCCGTCCGACACGGTCCAATGGTCGACAGCGATGTTCAGACAGTCCAGCGCCGCGGCGGCCTTCACCGACAGCGCCAGGGCCGAGGACCCCGAGGGCCCCGCCCGCTCTGCGAGGGCCTGCTCCAGCAGCGGGTACCACGTACGCTGCCGCTCCAGCTGGCGCGCGCACAGGGCAGGGGTTTCCCGGACGAGGCGGGCCAACGCCAGTGCTCCGTCCGGATCCTGGCGGTAGGGCCCGACGACCACGTCCATCGCGGACCTCAGCGCTCTCCAGTCGTCCTCGTCGGCTGGGCGCGTCCGCAGGGCCTCGGCGATCTGCTCACCCTGCGCGTCGAACGCGCTGAGGGCCGCGTCCTCCTTGGTGCCGAAGTAGCGCAGGAACGTGCTGCGGGACACGCCGGCGGCAGCGGCGAGGTCGTTCACCGTGACGTTCTCGAAGCCCTTCTGCCGGAACAGGTCGAAGGCCACCTCGGCCAACTCGGCACGTACGGCCGCTCGCGCGATGTGCCTGGTGTTCGTACGCGGTGCTCCACTCACCGGGCGTCCCCCGTTTCTACTCGGTGTCGACTTATTCCACGATACTTGGTATCACATGTCGAACCCGATGCCGAATGCAAAGTCAACATTCATATGTGAGGCTCTGCGTGATCACGGGTGCTCGCGGTCCGGTCGTGGCGTGCGCTCCCCTCGGCGGGGAGGTGGCCGCGTGCCCTCACAGTCGGTAGAAGGAGGCCGCGTTGCCGTACATGACGCCGTCCAGGTGCTCTGCGGCCGCCTCCGCCACGACGTCGAGGTCGTCGTCGGCGAAGGGTCGCCGGGCGCGAGTGGAGGGCAGGTCGGAGCCGACCATCAGGGCGGTCGGGTCGACTTCCAGCACGGCGCGGATCGTGTGGAGGACATCGAGTTCGACCCGGCCGAACCCGGAGGCCTTGACGCGGACACCGCGCTCGACGAGCGCCAGGAGGTGCGGCAGCCCGTCCGCGTGCAGGCCCAGGTGGTCAACGCTCACCGCAGGCAGGGCGGCCAGGGTCCCGGCGAGTTCGGGAAGGTCACGGGCATCGACGTAGAGCTCGGTGTGCATGCCTGCCACCTGGTGGACGCGGCGGGCCAGGGCGTCGAGACGCTCCACGGCGACGGCCCCGTCGCGACGCAGGTTGAACCGGATGCCTCGCACTCCCCGTTCCGCCAGCCGGGCGACCTCCTCGTCGGGAAGGTCGTACGGAATCCGGGTGACTCCGACGAAGCCCGGTCTCAGCCGGTCCAGCGCGTCCAGCAGATAGGTCTGGTCGAAGCGCTGGAACGAGCCCGAGACGACGGCTCCGCCGACGACCCCCAGTGCGGCCGTGCGTTCGAGGTACTGCCGGACGGTGAATTCCCCCGGCAGGTAGCCGTCGTTCTCGAACAGCGGGAACCGACGGTCGATCACATGGAAGTGGGCGTCGAAGAACGGGCGTCTGTGCGTCACGCGATTCCATTTCCGGTGAACAAGGGGCCCGGCATCGGCACCAGACCCCGGCCGCTTGCCATTGTCCGCCCGGCAGGTCTCCCCGAGCGCGGGCAAGGGATCACGCACCCGCGTCTGCGCGGCGGGCGCAAGCACGGCAAGCTCGCGGAACCGCGCGGCGGCGCAGGGGCCTCCCCGGGGGCCGACCGCGGGGAAGGCCCAGCGGGGTGGCCTTCTTCCTGCTCATCTACGGCTGCACGCTGGGGCAGGAGCGCGGGTTCGACGACCCGCTGATCCCGCCGATGCTCGGCGCGGCCGTGGTCCTCGGCGTGCAGGAGGCGGGGACGGGGGTGCGGTCCGGGTGGACGGGCTGGTGGCCGTCGCGGTCGGGCTGGCGCTCCCGCTGCTCTGGCGGCCCCTGCCGGCGGCGCGGGGCCACCTCCTGACCGGCGTCCCGGTTTCGTCGGGTGGCCGGCGCGGCGAGCGCGTGCGGAGCGGTCGGGGCGGGGCGGGCACCGGACACCGCCGGCGTCGTCGCCCGCGCCGTCCGGATCGGGGTGGCCGGCGCGGCCCGGCGGGGGCGCCGGGTCGAGTCGGCACGGGGGAACGACGCCGGCCCCGGATGCGTCGCGGCACCGCGTCCGGATGGGTCGGCCTCGCCTCGGACGGCGTGACGGGCAGAGTCCCGAGTGCCCGGTTGGCACACCACTTGTCCTGACGTGCAGTCACCAAATTACTCACGCTGAGTGTTGTCATCTGAATGAAACATTCGGCTACCTAGCGGTAACCAGTTGCGCTGTGCCACTTTTCCGACGCCACCGGCCGGTGTCTGCTTCCCCATCCCCCACCCACACCGCGCTCCCGCACGGGACGAGGTGTGGCCGAACGCTGGAGACAGCCGTATGAAGCGTTCCCTTCGCACCGTGGCCCTCGGCGCCGTGGCCGCCGCCGTCACCCCCCTACTCGCAGCGTCGCCGGCACAGGCCGACACGCGCGACCCGGTCATCTTCGTCCACGGGCTGAGCAGTTCGGCCAGCACCTGGAACACATGGATCGGCAAGTTCAAGGCCGATGGCTACGACTCCTCGGAGCTGTTCACCTGGTCCTATGACTGGAAGCAGTCGAACAAGACCACGGCGTCCCAACTCGCCGCCAAGGTCGAGCAGGTACGCGCGGCGACCGGTGCCGAGAGGGTCGACATCGTCACCCATTCCATGGGGGCCCTCAACGCCCGCTGGTACGTCAAGTTCAACGGCGGCACCTCGTACGTCGACGACTTCGTCTCGGTGGCCGGCGTCAACCACGGCACGGACCTGAGCGTCCTGTGCTCCTTCTACACCTCGTGCTGGGAGATGGTCGCCGGCAGCAGCTTCCTCGGCGCCCTGAACTCCGGGGACGAGACCCCCGGCGACATCGACTACCTGGCCCTGTACTCGACGTGCGACGCCCTGATCAACCCGGACTCGTCGGCGAAGCTGAACGGCGCGACGAACGTGTCCGTCGGCTGCATCAGCCACAACAACATGAACGACAACGCGGGCAACTACGCGAAGGTGCGGGACTTCATCGCCTGAGCCGGGGCCGTAGAGACGGCCCGGGGCATCGCGTCGAGGCGTCAAGGGTGTCCCGCTCCGGGACCCATGTCCAGGTGGGCCTGATGCCGGGGCAGCCGGAGGGGTGGTTCCGGGCCGCAGAGTACGAGTGCGGCCCGGAACCGCTCCCGGTCCCCCGCCCCCGGCCGGACGTTCGCCCTCGCCGGACGTTCGCGCCGGAGTCGAAGGCCGCGGTCACCGGGCCATGCCGGCGGAGGCCGCCCGGTCGGCTCGCGTCGACAGTGCTCCTGCCGGGTTGCGGGCTGGGCATCTGCGGGGTGTCAGCGACCGCGTCGGCCGGCATCTGTGGAGACTTCTCGCCGGATCGCTGTCGACGGGCCGGGCGCGGGATGGCTGTGGGAGATCGTGTGCGTTTTCAGGTTGCGGTCTGCGGGCCGGGGAGCTGCACCGAGCAGGAGCGGCTGCATGCCCACCGGGTGGGCGGGCTCCTCGCGGAGCGCGGTGCCATCGTCCTGTGCGGCGGCGGAGGGGGCGTCATGGCCGCTGCCGCGGAAGGCGCCCGCTCGAGAGGCGGACTGGTGGTCGGGATCCGCCCGGACCTGGATCGGGCGGCTGCCCCCGACGCCTTGTCCGCCGTGGTGTTCACCGGCATGGGGGAGGCCAGAAACGCGGCGATCGTCGCCAGCGCCGACGCGGTGATCTCTGTCGGCGGCTCCTGGGGCACCCTCAGCGAGATCGCGCTCGCCGGGCGACGCGGGGAGATTCCCGTGGTCTGCCTCACCGGGTGGCGGGTGACCGATCAGACGGGCAATCCCGTCCCTGGCCCCGTCCATGCCGCCACGCCCGAGGAGGCCGTCTCGATGGTGCTCACCGGCCGGTTCGTGTAGAGGGCCTTCGGCTGGTACGGCTGCCCGGGATTCCGGCCGGAGGCGGCCCTTCCGAGGTGGGCGCAGGCGGCTTCTTCCATGCGGCCGGGTGGAGTTCGGCGCGGCCGGACAGCAGGCTTCGGGTCGCAGAGTCATCCCAGCCGCCGCCCCTTCTTCTTCGGACGGCGCGGGGTGCGGAGGGCGGGATAAGGGGGGAGAGCAGGTGCCCGTCCTCCGCACCTGTCCGGCCGGTGTCAGCCGGAGATCTCCTTACGGCCGGAGCCGACGCCGATGGAGATCTTGCGGGGCTTGGCACGCTCGGCGATCGGGATGCGCAGGGTCAGCACGCCCGCGTCGTAGTCGGCCTGGATGTGCTCGGTGTCGAGCGTGTCGGCGAGCACGATCTGGCGGGAGAAGACGCCCAGCGGCCGCTCGGACAGTTCCATCTGCACGTCGTCGGCCTTCGCCGCCGGCCGCCGCTCGGCCTTGACAGTGAGCATGTTCCGCTCGACGTCGATGTCGATCGCGTCCGGGCTGACGCCGGGAAGGTCAAAGGCCACCACGTACTCGTCGCCCTCGCGGTAGGCGTCCATCGGCATCGCCGACGGCTTCGACCAGGTGCCCGGGCCCATCAGCTGCTGGGCCAGCCGGTCCAGCTCACGGAAGGGGTCGGTGCGCATCAACATTGTGAAAACACCTCCAGCAGGTTCAGGCAGTAGCTGCCAATGCGCCTCACTGACACCGTTGTAACATGTCATCCAATGGATGACAAACATGGTTGTCACCGATGCGATGACGACCCGAGAGAGGTGTCCGTGACCCCGATCAATCAGCCGTCCTCGTCCGGCGCCGGCGTCCACGGCCCGGCCTCCTTCCTCGCCGCCGCAGCGGCCCTGGAGGCCATCAACACGGCCGTACGCGACGCTCAGCGCGAGGACGCCGACGACGCGGGGGCAGCCAGCCCGGAGCAGGCGCTGGCCTCCCTGATGCTGCTGCGGCAGGTGCGTGAGCAGCTCGCCGGATGGGAAACCGGCCTGATTGAAACCGCCCGCGACGCCGGCGCCAGCTGGGCCGACCTCGCTCTCCCCCTCGGCGTGGCCAGCCGCCAGGCCGCCGAGCGCCGCTACCTGCGCGGCCGCCCCGGCCCCGCCGGAACCACCGGTGAGCAACGTGTGACGGCCACGCGCGAACGCCGCGCCGCCGACCGCATGGCCGCCAGCCGGGCCCGCCGCAATGCGGCCGACCTGCGGCGCCTCGCGGGTCAGATCACGGCTCTCACCGATCTCCCGGTCGCCGTCCGCACCGCTGTCGGGCAGCTCCACGCGGCCCTCGCCTGCGACGACCCCGCCGCCCTCCTGGGCCCCTTGGCCGCCACCCGCCCCCACCTGACGGCCGCCCACCCTGATCTCGCCGCCCAGGTCGACACCCTCACGAGCTCGACATGACTCCTCCGCCGACCCGGTCACTGCACAGCGTCATTGACGCTGGCGGCCTCACGCCGGTCCGACCTCTGCGACCTCTACGGCCTGTCGGTCCTGGCCAGGGCACGGCGCAGTTCGGCGAGAACCACTGACGTTCTCGCGGCCGACGACGGGTGGCGTCCTGCGCGAGTGCGGATCCGCGGCTCATGCCGCTCGCCGGGAGCCGGGGGCCGGTCGGGGCCGGTCCCCGGCCGCCCGGGCCGACGCCGGTGCGGCTCGCCGACGGTAGACCAGGTACGGGCGGGCGAGGTATCCGATCGGGGCACTCCACACATGTACCAGCCGGGTGAAGGGCCAGGCCGCGAAGAGCAGGCAGGCGGTCAGGGCGTGCAGCTGGAACAGCAGCGGAGCCCCGGCGATGGCTTCCGGTTGCGGACGGAGGAGGAACAGGCCGCGGAACCAGACGGAGACGGTTTCGCGGTAGTCGTAGCCGGGGCCGAAGACGTTGTGAGCGGCCGTGGCGGTGATGCCCAGCAGGACGGTGGCGGACAGCAGGGGGAAGAGGAACTTGTCGCTGCGGTCGGTGCCGAGGCGGATCCGGCGGGTCAGCAGCCGGCGGGCGCACAGCATGCCCAGGCCGGCGACCATGGCGACCCCCGCCACCGAACCCGCCCAGACGGCCGTGGTGTGGTACGCGTGCTCGGTGATGCCCACGGCCCCGGTCCACGAGTCGGGAACGGCCAGGCCCACGACATGGCCGGCGATCACCATGAAGGCGCCGATGTGGAACAGCGGGCTGCCCCAGCGCAGCCAGCGGTGTTCGAGGAGCTGGGTGGTACGGGAGGTCCAGCCGAACTGGTCCTGCCGATAGCGCCAGACATGTCCGACGGCGAACACGGCGAGGCAGATGTAGGGAACGGCGACCCACAGAAGCAGATCGGCGCCGCTCGCCGCAGAGGCGGCCGACGGGGAGAACACCGCGTTCATCGGGGGCCTTCCGTGCCGATGGTCGGGGCGGGCGGTACACGGGTCGGCGGAGCGGGAGTCGGCGGCACGAAGGTGCCCGGCGGGGCGAAGGTGCCCGGCGGGGCGAACTCACCGTCTCCATAGGCCCCGTAGGGGTCGAGGCCGACCTCCTCGTTCGGCGGGCCCTCGGCGACGAGTCGGGCCACCGCCGCGCGGTCCGCCTCGGTAGGCGGCGGCAGCAGGGTGAGCAGCGCGGCCAGGACGTGCCGGTAGGGGGAGTCGGCGTCGGTCAGAGCGTGGTGGATCAGTTCCAGGCCGCGTCGGTGCCGGCGCAGCGGCGCCTCACCGGACCGCGGGCCTGTGAGTGCGGCGAACTCCAGGACGACGGGGAGGTGGTCGGGGAGTTCGCCGCCGTCGGTGTCCCATCCGGTGGCGCGGTAGCGCTGTGCGAGGGTGAGCAGGGCCATTCCGCGGCGGCGGGTGTCGCCGTGCAGGTAGTAGGTGAGGTAGAGGCTGCTCTTGCGGCGCAGGTCGAACGTCTCGACGTAGTGCCGCTGCAGCGCCTCCGGCTCCTGGCCGGTGAACCAGGCGGTGAAGGCGGCCAGGTGCTCGGTGGCGGGCGAGGACGGCAGCGCTTCGGTGGCCGCGGTCAGCACCGGGCGGGAGTCGGCGAGCTCGGCGTCCGGGTACTGCAGCAGCAGCGACAGCAGCCGCAGCAGCAGCGCCCGGTCCTGAGTCTCTTGCGGCGTGAGCGGAGTCGGACGTCCCGGGCGGGCCGCGCGGCCCGGGCGGCGCACTGCGGCCCGGACACGGGTGCGGACGAGGTCGGGAATGGTGGCGGGCAGCGGGCTCACGGGTGGCCTCCGGCGGGTGCTTCGGACGTACGGCGGCGCAGCGTGGGGATGCCGAGCATGACGCGCCGGGCACCGGTCTCGGACGGCTCGCCCGGCGACTCGACCGGGCAGCGGTTCTCCATCGCGGTCAGAGCGGCGGCGTCCTCCTTGTGCGCGGCGGGGACGACGTACCGGTCGGCGTACTTGGCGACGGCGAGGAGCCGGTGCAGGTCCTCCGCTTCGCGCACGCTGAGCCCGGCGGCCTTCAGCACCGCCTCGTCGCCGGCCTCGCCCAGGGTGCGTGCACGCATGTAGGAGCGCAGCGCGGTGAGCTTCATCAACACCCCGCCGACCACATCGCTGTCACCGGCGGTGAACAGCTCCGCCAGGTACTCCAGCGGGATGCGCAGCCGCGTGACGGCCGCGAAGACGTGGTCGGGGTCGTCCTGATTCCCGCCCGCCGCGTCGACGGCGTCCAGGACGGGGGAAAGCGGTGGGACGTACCAGACCATCGGCATAGTCCGGTACTCCGGGTGCAGGGGCAACGCCACCTTGTAGCGCATGACCAGGTCGTGGACGGGGGAGCGGCCGGCGGCGTCCAGCCAGTCGTCCGGGATGCCCGACTCACGTGCTGCAGCGCGCACTTCGGGGTCCTGCGGGTCGAGGAAGACACCGCGCTGGGCGTCGAGCAGGTCCTTGTCGTCCGGGGTGGCGGCGGCCTCGCCGACACGGTCGGCGTCGTAGAGAAGCACGCCGAGGTAGCGCAGTCGGCCGACGCAGGTCTCGGAGCAGATGGTGGGCTGGCCGGCCTCGATGCGCGGGAAGCAGAAGGTGCATTTCTCGGCCTTGCCGGTGGCGTGGTTGACGTACACCTTCTTGTACGGGCAGGCGGTCACGCACATCCGCCAGCCGCGGCAGCGGTCCTGGTCGACCAGGACGATGCCGTCCTCGACCCGCTTGTACATCGCGCCCGACGGGCAGGCGGAGACGCAGGCCGGGTTGAGGCAGTGCTCGCAGAGCCGGGGCAGGTGGAAGAGGAAGGTCTGCTGGTACTCGAACTTGACCTTCTGGGCCCAGTCGCCGGTGAGGTTGGGGTCGCCGCCGGCGTGCTCGGGTGCGCCGCCGAGGCCGTCCTCCCAGTTGGCGCCCCAGGTGATGGCGGTCGGCCTGCCGGTGAGGACCGAGCGCGGCCGGGCGACGGGTATGTCCCGGCCGGCCGGGGCGTTGACGAGGTTGTCGTAGTCGTAGGTGACCGGCTCGTAGTAGTCCTCGATGGACGGCAGGTCGGGGTTGGAGAACAGGGACAGCAGGCGCTTGACCCGGCCGCCGGAGCGCAGGACGAGACGTCCGCGCTTGTCGAGCATCCAGCCGCCCTTCCACTGCTCCTGGTCCTCGTAGCGGCGGGGGTAGCCGACGCCGGGCTTGGTCTCGACGTTGTTGAACCAGGCGTACTCGACGCCGGTGCGGTTGGTCCACGTCTGCTTGCAGGTGACCGAGCAGGTGTGGCAGCCGATGCACTTGTCGAGGTTCATCACCATCGCGACCTGGGCCATGACGCGCATGTCAGTACTCCACATCCTGGCTGCGACGGCGGATGACGGTGACCTCGTCACGCTGGTTGCCGGTCGGTCCGTAGTAGTTGAAGGCGTAGGTGAACTGGGCGTAGCCGCCGGCGAGGTGGGTGGGCTTGAGCAGCAGCCTCGTCAGGGAGTTGTGGATGCCGCCCCGCTTGCCGCTGACCTCGGTCTTCGGGACGTTCACATTGCGGTCCTGGGCGTGGTACATGTACACCGTGCCCTCGGGCATGCGGTGGGTGACCACGGCGCGGGCGGCGACGACGCCGTTGCGGTTGTACGCCTCGATCCACTCGTTGTCCTTGACACCGATCTTGTCGGCGTCGGCGGTGGACATCCAGATCGCGGGTCCGCCGCGGGACAGGTCGAGCATGTACTTGTTGTCCTGGTAGTTCGAGTGGATGGACCACTTCGAGTGCGGGGTCAGATAGCGGACGGTGACCTCGGCCCGCTCCCCGTCACGCAGGTACTCGTCGCCGTAGTGCCGAGGTGTGTTCAACGGAGGCCGGTAGACGGGGAGCTGCTCGCCGAGTTCGGCCATCCAGTCGTGCTGGACGAAGAAGTGCTGCCGGCCGGTGAGGGTGTGCCAGGGCTTCTTGTGCTCTGTGTTGATGACGAACGGCGAGTAGCGGCGCCCACCCGTCTCCGAGCCCGACCACTCGTACGATGTCATCACCGAGCGGGGCTGGGTGCGGGTGTCGGCGAACGTGATCCGCTCCGCCTCACGTTCGGAAGCCAGCTCCACCAGCCCCTCACTGCCGGTCTGCCGCTCCAGCTCCCGGAAGCCCTCGGTGGCCAGGCGTCCGTTGGTGGTGCCGGACAGGGCGAGGATCGCCTCGCACATCCGGGAGGCGGTGGCCAGGGAGGGCCGCCCAGCGGCGACTCCGTCCCTGACGGTGCCGTTGCGGCGCCTCAGGTCGTCGATCTCCTGGTTCGGGTGGAGGGTGACGCCCTTGGTGGTGGTGCCCAGGGTGTCCAGCAGAGGGCCCACGGCGCGCATCTTCTGCCCGATGACGGCGTAGTCCCGTTCGATGACGACGAGTTTCGGCATGGTCCGCCCGGGGACCGGCTCGCACTCGCCCGCCTTCCAGTCCCGTACGCCCCCGCCCGGCTGGGCGAGTTCGTCGGGGGTGTCGTGCAGCAGCGGTACCGCGAGGACATCGGTGCGCGTGCCGAGGTGCTCGGCGGCAAGTTCGCTGAACTTGTCGGCGATGGTCAGGAAGGTGTCGTAGTCGGTGCGGGCCCGCCAGGGCGGTGCGATGGCCGGGGTGAACGCGTGCACGAAGGGGTGCATGTCCGTGCTGGACAGATCGTCCTTCTCGTACCAGGTGGCGGCCGGCAGGACGACGTCGGCGAGCAGGCCGGTGGAGGTCATCCGGAAGTCCACGGTGACCAGCAGATCGAGCTTGCCCTCGGGAGCCTCCTCCCGCCACACCACGTCTTTCGGCCGGTGCTCGGGCGCAGTCTCCTCGGAGCGCACGGCCGCGTCGGCGCCCAGCAGGTGGCGCAGGAAGTACTCGTTGCCCTTGCCGGACGAGCCCAGGAGGTTCGCCCGCCACACGGTCAGCACGCGCGGGAAGTTGGCCGGATCGTCCGGGTCCTCGGCGGCGAACCGCAGCCGCCCCGACTTGAGCTCCTCGACGACGTGCTCGGACACCTGCCTGCCCCGGGCTGCCGCCTCGTCCGTCAGATCGAGCGGGTTGCGGTTGAAGCCCGGGTGCCCGGGCGTCCAGCCCAGTCGCACGGCCTGCGCCAGGCAGTCGGCGAACCCCTTGCCCGCAAACCGCCCCTTGCCGAGTGGGGAGGCCAGTTCGTCGGGCCCGAAGGCCTCGTAGCGCCACTGGTCGGAGTTCAGGTACCAGTAGGAGGTGCCCGCCATGTGCCGGGTGGGCCGCTGCCAGTCGAAGGCGAACGACAGATGCTGCTGCCCGGTGACCGGCCGGACCTTCTCCTGGCCGACGTAGTGCGCCCAGCCGCCCCCGTTGACGCCCTGGCAGCCGGTCATCGTCAGCAGCGCCAGGAACGAGCGGTAGATGGTGTCGGAGTGGAACCAGTGGTTGGTGCCGGCACCCAGCGCGATCATCGACCGGCCGCGTGTCCGCTCCGCGTTGCGGGCGAACTCCCGGGCGATCCGGGCCGCCTGCCCGGCCGGCACCGAGGTGATCGTCTCCTGCCAGGCGGGGGTGCACGGCTCCGACGCGTCGTCGTACGACGACGGCCAGCTGCCCGGAAGGCCCGGCCGCCGCACCCCGTACTGGGCGAGCATCAGGTCGAAGACCGTGGTGACCAGACGGCCGCCGACCCGGCGGACCGGAACGCCGCGCCGCATCACCGATCCGCCCTCGGTACTCCCCTCGTCGAATCGGGGCAGTGCGACGGTCACGGTGTCCTGGGCCGACTCCAGCAGGCTCAACTCGGGCACGACATCGCCCAGGTCGAGATTCCAGCGGCCCTGTTCCTCCTTCGCCCAGCGGAAGCCGAGCGAACCGTTCGGGACGACGGGTTCGCCGGTGACCCCATCGAGGACGACCGTCTTGGACTCGGCGTGCTCCTCGACGTGTCCGAGGTCGGCGGCGGTCAGAAACCCGTCCGGGACGAGACCGCGGTCGTGTTCCCGCAGGGCCACCAGGAACGGCGCGTCGGTGAACGTGCGCAGGTAGCCCTGGAAGTAGGGCACTTCGCGGTCGACGAGGAACTCGCGCAGGATCACATGCCCCATGGCCATGGCCAGCGCGCCGTCCGTGCCGGGGTGCGGGGCCAGCCACTCGTCGGCGTGCTTGACGTTGTCGGCGTAGTCGGGGCTGACCGCGACGACCTTCGTACCGTTGTAACGAGTCTCGGTCAGGAAGTGCGCGTCCGGGGTGCGGGTGACCGGGATATTGGATCCCCACATGATCAGATAGCCGGCGTTCCACCAGTCCGCCGCCTCCGGAACGTCCGTCTGGTCGCCGAAGACCTGCGGGGAGGCGATCGGCAGATCGGCGTACCAGTCGTAGAACGACAGCAGCGTCCCACCGATCAGCGACATGAAGCGCGCACCCGCCGCGAACGACGCCATCGACATCGCCGGGATCGGCGAGAAGCCGGCGACGCGGTCGGGGCCGTAGGTCTTGACCGTGTGCACATGGGCGGCCGCGATCAGCTCGCTCACCTCCTCCCAGTCGGCGCGCACCAGGCCGCCCTTGCCGCGGGCCTGCTTGTATGCCCGCGCCTTCGCCGGATCGGAGGTGATCTCGGCCCAGGCCGCCACCGGATCACCGAGACGCTCGCGGGCCTCGCGCCACAGCTTCAGCAGCGCGCCGCGCACGTACGGATAGCGGACCCGGCTGGGCGAGTACGTGTACCAGGAGAACGACGCCCCGCGCGGGCAGCCGCGCGGCTCGTACTCGGGGCAGTCCGCGCCGATCGACGGGTAGTCGGTGGCCTGGTGCTCCCAGGTGATGATGCCGTCCTTGACGTACACCATCCACGAACAGGAACCGGTGCAGTTCACGCCGTGCGTGGAGCGCACGACCTTGTCATGAGCCCACCGGTCCCGGTAGAAGTCCTCCCACCTGCCGTCGGCTGCGCCGAACACGGCACGTCCGTCGGCGGACACCTCGCTGCGAGTGAGCAGTCTGCGGGCGGCCAGTGGCCAGTTCTCACCGGCACTTGACGCCCGACGCCGTGCGCGCTGGTCGTTCTCCATGGCCGGAAACGCTAGATGGTGCGGCCCTTGGCGCACCTGGGGCAGACGGTCCCTGCCGGATGGCCTTCCGGCCCGGTCCGGGGCGCTCGCGGCAGGGACCAGTGGCCCCGGTGCCAGGTCCGGTCGGCTGAGGCACGGCTCGGCGCTGTACCTCTTGGCCACAGCGGTACGGGCACAGTGCCGACCATATGGGTCGCACCCGGACGGCACCCGTGCCTGCGCCGGGTGCTTCGCGGCGAACACGGTGAGCGCGATCAGCACCGGCACCAGCATGGTCTGCGACCGCCACCAGCATGGTCTGCGTCGGCCGGACGCTCTTGGTGCGGGCGCCTGGGCAGAAGAAGCGGGACTCCTTCGGGGCGCAGCTGACGAGCAGGTTCTCAGGCGTCTGCGTCCAGGCGGACGTTGACGGGGAAGACCGCGGACAGCTCGGGGCCCGTCAGGCCCCTGGCAGGGACTGATGGCCCATCCCGTCGGCGAGTCCGGATGCGGAGAGTGATTGCGGAACGCCGTCGGGCGGGCGAGGTGCCTGCCGGTGCATGCGATTCCGGCGGCTCCGTACCACCGTGCGTACGAAAGGGACGGACAACATGGTCCAGCAGGTGAAGTCGAAGGGTGACAGCTCACCGTCGGGTGCTCCGGTGACCCGCCAGGCGTGGCTGATGCTGGCTCTGGCCACGGTCGGTTTCGCCGTGAACTTCTGGGCGTGGGCGCTGCTGAGCCCGCTGGGCCCGCGGTTCAAGGACGGCCTCGACCTGTCGTCGTTCGAGCAGTCGCTGCTGGTGGCGGTGCCGGTCGTCGTCGGATCCCTGGGCCGCATCCCGGTGGGGGCGCTGACGGACCGGTTCGGTGGACGGGCGATGTTCCCGATCGTGTCGGCGGCCACCACCGTGCCGGTGCTCTACCTCGGCCTGGCAGGCCACTCCTCCCTCGCCGCCCTCCTGCTCGGCGGATTCTTCCTCGGCATCGGCGGCACCGCCTTCGCCGTCGGCGTACCGTTCGTCAATGCCTGGTTTCCCCCACAGCGGCGGGGCCTCGCGATCGGTGTCTTCGGTGCCGGAATGGGCGGCACCGCCATCAGCGCCCTGACCACCGTGAAGCTGGTCGACGCGAACAGCACGGCCACCCCGTTCCTCATCACCGCCGCGGTGCTCGCCGCGTACGCCGTCGTGGCTGCGCTGCTGCTGCGCGACGCGCCCGGCCGCACCGTGCCCACCGAGCCGCTGGTCCGCCGGCTGGCCGCGAGCGCGCAGCTGGGTATCACCTGGCAGGCGTCCGCGCTGTACGCGGTGGCCTTCGGCGGCTATGTGGCCTTCTCCGTCTACCTGCCCGCCTACCTCAAGACCGGATACGGCCTGACCCAGGCGGACGCCGCGAACCGGATGGCCGGATTCGTGCTGCTCGCGGTGGCGATGCGCCCGGTCGGGGGCTGGCTGTCCGACCGGCTGGGCCCGGTCCGGGTCCTGGCCGGATCGCTGGCCGTGGTCGTCGCCGGAGCGGTCGTGCAGTCGTTCACCCCGCCCCTGGCACCGGTGGGCACCGTCGCCTTCCTCACCATGGCCGCCGCGCTCGGCGCCGGCAGCGGAGCGACCTTCGCCCTGGTGGCCCTGCTGACCCCGGCCAGCCAGGTCGGCTCTGTCACCGGCGTGGTCGGCGCCGCAGGCGGCCTGGGCGGCTTCTTGCCACCGCTGGTGATGGGCGCGCTGTACGGCGAGTACGGAACGTACGCCGCCGGCCTCGCTCTGCTGGCGATCGTGGCCGCCGCAGCCCTGGCCTACACCCTCACCGGTGTCCGCGCCGCCGTCCACGGCGGCGGGGCTCCACGCTCCGCCCGGGGGCGCCGACACCGCACCGCGCGCACCCCGGTGTGAGAGCACGACGACGGACGGAGGCGCACACCCGTCGAACGACCACTCCGGGCCGCCCCGTACACGTCCACCCCCACGCCCACGCACCGCTTCGACACCCAGGCGCACCACTGAGCGCCGTGGCCGCCCGGCGGTTCGCGCCGGGCGGCCGCAAGGGAGTCGTGGTCAGAAGCCAGCGGGCGTCGAAGACTTCGGGGCTCGCGCTGCCCGCTTGGCCGTGCTCCCCGGCTTCGCACGTGGCCCCCAGGAGGTGTAAGCGGGGGACAGCTTGTTCAGGTACAGCGGGAGGGCTTGGAGGTGTTCGTGTCACTGGCTGCTCTGTGGGCTGTAGGGCTGGAGGAGCTGGTCGACGGGTGCGTAGTCGTCGGTGAGCACTCGGGCGTCGCCGATCCAGGAGATGAGGTCGTCGCCGGCGGCGATCTTCCAGCCGGTTTGCCGGGCGTCCAGCGTTTTCTGGGTCGCGCGTAGGTCGACTGGCCGGTCGGCGGCGAGCACGACCAGATTGCCGCCGTCGGGGGCGGCGGTCGGGTCGAGGCCGATGTCGGTGGGTTCGCCGACGAGGGCGACGTGCTCGAAGGTCTTGCTGAGGGTGGCCACTTCGGCACGTGCGAAGGCCAGACCACCATGGTCGATGAGGTTGGCAACGTACAGGCCGTCCTCGTTGAGCACCCGCCGTACGTCAGTCATCGCTTCCACCGTGGTGAGGTGCCACGGCACGCTGACGCCCCCGAAGGCGTCACCGACGACGAGGTCACGGCTGCCGGCGTCCAGTCGCCGCAGGCCGAGCCTGCCGTCCTCGGCGCGTACGTCGATGCCGGCTTCCGATCTCAGGCCGAGTTGGGCGCGGTTGATCCGCACGACGCCGCCGTCGATCTCGGATACGAGGCTGCGGGTCCCTGGCCGCGTGGCCGAGAGGTAACGGGGAAGGGTGAGCCCACCGGCGCCCAGGTGGTGCGCGGCAAGCGGCCTGCCTTCGGGGAAGGCGGCATCGACCACCGCCGCGATGGCGCGCACATAGGTGAACTCCAGGAAGGTGGGGTCGTCGACATCCACGTAGGAGTGCCGCAAGCCGTCCAGAACAAGCGTGCGACCACTGCCCCGATCGGGGTCTGCAACGACCCGTACACAGTGGTACCTCGTCTCCGTGTCGCAGCCACCGGGCGCGACCACGGTGGCAAGGCCGCCGGCAACGACCACGAGTGCGAGGGCCGGGGCGCTGCTCCGCCCGCGCGTGCGCCACTCAACCAGCGCCGCGCCGACCACCAGCAGTGTTCCGAGGCCGATCAGGATGCCGCTGACCGGCAACCGCGATACGAGGACGAAACCGGTGAGGACGGTGCCGACGATTGCGCCGACGGCGCCCACCCCGGACAGTCGGCCGACAACCGTCCCGGTCTCGGCGAGGCGGGTAAGGCGCAACTTGGTCACGATCGGCGTCACCGCAGAGAGCAGCGCGCCAGGCACGAGGATGGTCAGCGACGCGATCAACACAAGCATCGCCGGCGCCCATTCGGCAGTGGTGCGCAGTACGGCAGGGGTGAGCGCCACAACAGCTCCCGACACCCCGAGCGAGGGGCCTACGAGCCGGCGTGGATTGACCTGGTCGGCGATGCGCCCGCCCAACCAGGAGCCGAGGGCGATGGCGGTGAGGGCGATGCCGATCACCATGGTGCTGGTCTCAAGGGTGAGGCCGAGGTAGGGAGCCAGCAGTCGCAAAGCGGCGATCTCGACCACCAGGACCGCAGCCGAGGACCCGAACACCAGAACGACAGCGGCACGTTGGCTCAGGCCGTAGCCGCCAGGCGTGCCCGGGGCGGCAGGCGAGGAAGACGATCCGGTCACCGCGACATCCTTGCATGCGACTCGTCTGCAGAAAGGAGTTGGGAGAAGCCGCCGGGGGCGGAAGGTCTTCACCCGGCTGGAGCGCGCACCGTCCTTGAGTCTGCTGAGCGGCCGTGATGCGGCGTCGGGGCTGCCGGCCCGATCGACGGGAGGCTGCGGCCCCTGGGGCCGGCGGCGGGCGACACGACCCGCGGAGGAGTGCCGCGAAGCCACCACGGATGAACGGCGCGGGTTCCAGGGACACTTCCGCACCCGCAAGCCTGGGTTCGGCGACTGCGCACGGCTGTGGAACCACCTGCCGGCACGGGCACTCGTGACCGACCTCGGCATGTCCGTGATCGCCACGCCGCACTCCGCCCTGAGGAAAGAAGGAAAAGCGCTGGGCGTTCCCTCGCAGGTGAGGGATGCTGCGGGAATGATCGACCGTGAATTCGCCGTCCGGCTGGTGGAAGCGCAGCTGGAGCGTGAGTCGCCGGGGCGACTGACAGTGACGCATGTCGAGGAGCACGAACTGGCGTGGATTGTCTCCTACCAGTCCGCGGAGTACGTGCGGACCGGAGAGCCCTCCCAGTTGTCGGTGGGCAATGGCCCGTTTCTCGTCGATCGCGTTGACGGCGGACTGCACTCGATCGGTGCGGTTTCTGCGGTCACCGGTGCGTGGGAAACGGACTACCGGACCCGCATCCGAAAGACGCCTACACGAACGGCGGTGGACGACCTACACGACGCGATGCGCCGGACGACAGCAACTCGCGGACGGATCTTCGCTATGCACATGCTGCGGCAGATGGTCCCGGCACTCGCTCATGCCGAGGTCATCGAATACGTCAATGCTCTTCAGACCGGCTCACCACCGGCCCATCTCGTGGAGATCTCCACCAAGGCCCTCGTCCCCGAACTCGACCCCGTCCTGAGCGTCCACACCATCCGGACCGGACAGCACGCCACCGGCTGAGCTCAGACGCCGCCAGGCAGTGGGGAAAGCCTCGGTCAGGCCCCGGTGTCGTCGGGGTCAGCCGAGGTCGAGCGGTCCCTGGGCGCGTTGATGTTCGCGGTCGCGCCGTCGCCGGCGGAGGTTCACGGCACTGAACCGACGGTGACGTTCCGCTGTGCGAGGCGCCACCGGTCGCGCGGGTCAGGTGTGCGCACCGGAACTTCCGTGCGCGTGCGTACCGCCCATAGCTTCATGTGCGTCTACTCCCGCGCCGGCGGGAAGCGAGTGGACCCACCCGGCAGAAGAAGGACACCTGACCAAGCTTTCCCCAGCGTGATCCGGTCGTGGTGCCTCGCGGTCACGGACCCGAGGGGCCGCGACGTCGCGCTGATCCTTGAGGCGGACAGTCAGAGCGGGCCAGTGCTCGGACCATCGCGCCAGATCGCCCGCCGTCAACGACCACCGCGAACGCAGCCTTTCGTCCGGCAGGAAGCGGACGCAGGTCCCCGTGGTTCCGTCGGCCTCGACGGGTTCCAGATCGGTTACCGGGACGCCGTGCTCGTAGCGCTGGGTCCAGGATCCGTTGAGACGGCGGTTGGTATGAACCAGCCACTCGCTGAGGGCTGCGACGACGGACATACCGCGACGCGGGTGTCCGTCGGGTAGCCGTTCCGCCTCTGGGAGGTCGAAGAACCGAAGGTCCTTCGTGGCCATGACCGGCTTCCTCACCACCCGGCCATGCTCGTCGACCCGGGTGTCGGTGCCCCGCCCGTCGTCTCCCACCGATACGGAGCCGTCAGCATGAAGCGTGACCACGCACCGTCCGCCGCCGCGGCTCGCTGCCTCGTCAGCGGCATAGGCAACGGTCTCAAGAACGAGGTGCCGCGGCCCACCCGGAGCGAACTCTGCGGGTTCCCGGCGGATCTGACCGAGATGGTCCGCGTCCACGACGCCGTCCCAGTCATGCGTGGTGTTGACCCAAGTAGCCCTTGATCCGTCCATCCGACGAGTATCCGTCAGGCCTTTCGCTCCGGCTGCTGCCGAAGTCAAGAGGCATGCCGCCTCGAGCCAGGGTGGTCCATCGACCGCTGAACCGCGGTGCCGGCTGGTTCCGTGTCCTGGCCCAGGGGCGGCGGCCAACGTGTCCCTGCCGCCCGCCGTGATGTCGGATCCGGCCGCCGGCAGTGAGCACGCTTCGCCCGCCGAGTCGACCGCGCACTCGGCCCCGTCTGGGCTTTCGGACCAGACGCACGACCGCACAGGACCGCCCGGCCTGCGACCGGACGGCCCCATGGCAACGGGACCTTCACCGGCTGCTAGATCGCGATCCATTCGCTGGCGGTGGTGACCTCGTCGAGGGCGGCGGGAAGCGGCTCGACCCCGAGGCCGGGTCCGGTGGGGACGTCGATGTGGCCGTCACGGAGGACGAACGGCGGGGTGATGTCCGTGGCGAAGTAGCGGCGGGAAGCCGAGGTGTCGCCGGGGAGGGTGAAGCCGGGCAGGGCCGCGAGGGCGACGTTGGCGGCGCGGCCTATGCCGGTCTCCAGCATGCCCCCGCACCAGACCGGCACACCATGGGCGCGGGCGAGATCGTGGATACGGCGGGCCTCCAGGTAGCCGCCGACCCGGGCCGGCTTGACGTTGATCACAGAGCAGGCGCCGAGGGAGATGGCAGCCGCGGCGTCGGCTGCGGACTCGATGGACTCGTCCAGGCAGACGGGGGTGCGCAGGAGCCTGGCCAGCTGGGCGTGCTGCACCATGTCGTCGTTGGCGAGGGGCTGTTCGATGAGCAGCAGCCCGAAGGCGTCGAGCTTCGCGAGCTGTTGGGCGTCCACCAGGGTGTAGGCGGCGTTGGCGTCGACCTGGAGGAGCAGGTCGTCACCGAACTGCTCGCGCACGGCGCGGACCGGCTCCACGTCCCAGCCGGGTTCGATCTTCAGCTTGATCCGGGCGTAGCCCTCGGCGAGGTAGCCCTCCACGGCGTCCAGGAGCTCGGGAACGGAATCCATGATGCCGACGGAGACTCCGCAGGGGACGCGGTCGCGGGCGGCGCCGAGGTGGGATGCGAAGGATTCGCCGGAGGTGCGGAGCTGGGCGTCGAGCACCGCTGTCTCCAGGGCGGCCTTCGCCATGCGGTGGCCGGTGAAGGGCTCCAGGATCCGTCCCACCGCGACCGCGTCCACGCCGTCCTTGGGCAGGGCGGGGATGAGGAACCTGCGCAGCACGTCCTGGGCTCCGTCGGCGTACTCCGAGCAGTAGCGGGGCTCGGACATGGCCGCGCATTCCGCCCAGCCTTCCGTTCCGGCGGAGGTGACCACGCGGAGCAGCAGGACGTCACGGCTGGTCTGGACGCCGAAGGAGGTGCGGAAGGGGGTGACGAGCGGCATCGCGACACGGCGCAGTTCGACACCGGAAATCCTGGTCTTCATGGTGGAGGGCTCCTGGGCGGGTGTTCAGTCGACAGGGGTGGGGGTGCGGCGGCAGACGTAGGTGCGGCGGTCGTGGAACCCGGTGACGCGGGCTCCTTCGGCGAGCAGTCCGCGCAGGGTGTGACGGACGGCCAGTCGCCAGGCGCGGGCGGCGGCGGGGTCCGTACGGCGAAGGGTCTCGATGTCGTCGGGGAGGTCGATGAGGACGATGTCGGCATCGGTCGGGCCGGTCTCGGGGCGGCCGCCGTGGTTGCGCACGCCGTATGCGGCGTCGGCGGGTGATGGCCGGGAAGCGCCGTACCTCTCGGGCGCCCGGGCCGGTGCGGTCAGATCCCATGCGGCCAGGACCCGGTCGGAGTCGTCGCCGCCGTTGATGGCGTCGTCCATGGCCCCGTAGAAGGACTGCAGGTACTCCTCGGGGCGCGCGCCGAGCTTGACCAGGTTGAAGTAGGCGTTGCGGCGGATCAGCGGATCGTAGGTCCATGTGATGCGCTTCAGTCCGCGGGCGAGTGCCCACTGGCGCTGGTGCAGTTTGAGGGCCAGGCCGATGCCGCGCCCCACGGAAGCACCGGTGATGTGGGAGTGCAGGGTGGTGCCTGTGGGCTCGCCGTGGAAGGCGACGGACGCCCCGGCCAGCCGACCGTTCTCGTAGGCTCCGGCCACGTAGTTGCCTGCGTGGGACAGGGCTCGCATCAGCTGGGCGGGGGCGGGCGAGCCGGCGGGGGCGGTGCCCCAGAGATCGGCGAAGAGACGGCTGGCGGTGTCGAACTCCTCCATGGTGTGGAGTTCGCGAAGTTCGAGTCCGCTCATTGCACGGCTCCGACGAGGTGGGCCAGCAGCCGGGCGCGGGCCGGCATGGCGGCGGTGACGATGTGTTCGTGGTCGGCGTGGGCGCCGTCGCCGACGGCGCCGAGGCCGTCGAGGGTGGGGCAGCCGGCTCCCGCGGTGTAGTTGCCGTCCGATGCTCCGCCGACGGCCGCCTGTTGCAGAGGACCGAGACCGTGTCGAGCGGCGAGTTCGGTGGCCAGAGCGAAGAGCTCCGCGGAGGCGGCGGGGTCCAGGGGCGGGCGGTTGGGGCCTCCGGCGATCTTCAGCTCGGCGTCCGGGACGTGCGGCTGCAGGGACCGGACGAGGCGGTCGACGGCCTCCTGAGCGTCGGCGCCCGGGACGCGTACGTCGACGCTCAGGTCGGCCCGGGCGGGAACGGTGTTGGCCGTGGTCCCGGCCGACATCAGGGTCGGCGTGACCGTGGTCCCGGGCCCGGTGCGCGCGGTGACGGCATCGGCGATGTGCTGGAGGGCCAGGATCTGGTGGGCGAGTTCGGTCGCCGCGTTGACGCCGTTGTCGGGTTCCAGTCCGGAGTGGGCGGCTCGTCCGCGGACCGTGATGTCGTACAGCGACACGCCTTTGCGGCTGGTCTTGAGTGCTCCGCCGGGAGCCGAGGGCTCCAGGACGAAGGTGGCCGCGCACCGGCGCGCGAGGTCCTCGATCAGTGCGCGGGAGGTGCCGGAGCCGGTCTCTTCATCGCCCGTGACCAGAACGCACACGCCGTCGAGAGTGGGCAGGGACGCCAGGGCGTGGAACATCTGGACGAGTCCGGCTTTCATGTCGAAGACGCCCGGGCCGCGGGCGATGCCCTGGCGTACCGACCACGGGTGGGTCTTGAGGGAGCCGATCGGCCACACGGTGTCGTGGTGGCCCAGCAGCAGGACGCGCGGGGTGCCGAAGGTCCACTGGACGTGGCTGACACCGCCGTTCACCAGTGTCCGGGGCGAGGCGCCGAGCAGGCGGCTGCCCTGTTCGGCGACGACCCGCGCGCTGCGTGCCACGGCGGCGTGGTCGGTGGAGTACGACTCGCAGGTCACGAGTGTTTCGAGGTCGGCGAGCATGGCGTCGAGGCCCGCCGTACGGTCCCCTCGCAGGGGGAAGGATGGGTTGTCGACCGGCACGGGTGAGTCCTCCAGAAGTGGGATGACCGCCACGCTAGGTCGGCTCGAGAGGCACTGGTTGGTGGCCCGGTGACGACATGGGGAGTCCGTTTCGTGCCGGGGACCCAAGCCGCGGAGGACGCAGTGGCCGGCGATCCGCTCGACGATCGCTCGCGCCTGCTCGCCGGTGAGGGACTCCGGCACGAGTGCACACCGGCCGCGTCGTCCTCCCCGGCCGCCGCGGCCGCGCATCGGACCGCGGGCGAGGCTATGCGGAGGGGGCCCCGCCGCGGGGCCCGGCCCCGCGGCCGCTCGGCGTCCCCATCAGGCGCAGCTCCAGCATTGCGGCGAACCGGGCGGAGGGGTCCTGGAGGTCCAGCTGCCCCACCTCGGCCACCCGGCGGATCCGGTAGCGGAAGGTGTTGGGGTGGACGAACACGCTCGCCGAGGCTGCGATCACGTCCCCGAAGGCGTCCAGCCATGCCCGCAGCGTCTCCACCAGGTGAGCGTTGTGCTTGGCGTCGTACGCCATCAGCCGGGCGAGCGGGCCCGACGGCTCGTCCCGGTTGGCCGCGGCCAGGTCCCTCATCTCGACGAGCAGGGCGTCCACATACACGTCCGCGATCGAAGCGACGCGCCTGGACGTCTGGCCGCCGAACAGCACGCGCAGGGCACGATCGGCGTTGGTCCGCGAGCGAGGGAGGGCGGCGGGTTCCCCGGCGACCGTTCCGAGCCCGATGACGGCGCCGGCGCGGTCGCCGGTGCGCTGGAGGAAGTTCGACGCCACCTGCAGGGCGCGTTCCCGGGTGTGGGCGGTGTCACCCGGCACCGGGAAGAGCGCGTATGCCACGTCGCCCAGCAGAGCCACGGCCGAACGCGGCTGCACGGCGGTCAGGTGCACGGCCAGCGCGGCGGCCAGGCGCTGGCGCTCGGCGGTGAGGTGGGCGTGGTCCTCACGGTGTTCGGGCGCCAGGCCCATGGCCATGACGAGCGTGGGTTCGTCGACCAGCCCCAGCCGGCGGAGCGCCTCGACCGCCCCCGCCCCGCCTTCCAGCACGGTCGCGACGAGGTCGGCACGCAGCCGGTTCTCCGCGTCGGCGCCGGCCCGGAAGCGCAGCACATGAAGGGCGACGAGCTTGGCCGCCTCCAGCAACGCCTTCTCCCGCTCGGGGGTGAGCGGCTTGCGCAGCGCCGCCCACACGGACCCCAGGAACTCGTCGCCGGCGCGCACCGCCACGGCGACCCGGGGCAGCGCCGCCTCGTCGCCGAAGGTCAGTGCGGGAATGTGCACCAGACCCGCACCGGTGTGCAGTTCCTTGAAGACCCCGCGCTTCTCGTGGATGCGCAGGTAGCGCTCGGGCACCTGGCGAGCCAGGATGCTCGCCACCCGGGGGGCGTCCGCCTCGTCCTGCCGACCGGAGAAGGCCAGAATGCGCGAGCGGCGGTCCTCGATGGTGACGGGTGCGTCCAGCAGCGTGGCGATGGCGTTGGCGAGGGCGAAGAGGTCGCCGGACGGCACACCGCCCAGGGTCTGCTCCCCGGCCTCCCCCACGTCCCCTTCGGAGAGCAGGGTACGCAGCATCGCCGCCAGCTGCGCCCAGGAGGCTCCGCGGGTCAGAGCGAGCAGGGCGACGCCGGTCTCGGCGACGACCGCCTCCAGCTCGTCCACGTCGTCCACGGGGCCGCGGACGACGAGAGCGGCGGCGCTGTGCGCGGTGAGGCCGCGCAGGAGCCCGCCGATCTCCCCGGCGCCGTGGACGCCGACCCCGAGCACAATGGCGCGCTCCGGGTAGTGCTGTTCGTCGTCGTGCGGATCGTGGATGCCGACGCCGCCGATCTCCCCCGCCTCGCCGGGGTCGCCGTAGAGCAGATCCAGGAGGGTGTGGCCGAGGGTGTCGAGCACCCGGCGCAGGCTCCGGGTGGGGCGCGTCGGCATGTGCCTGTTCATCTCCGCAGGTTAGGGCTCACACAGCCGCTGCGACTTAGTGCCTGGATACGAGAATACGCCGGTGTTTCGTTCCCGGGAACGAACAACGGGAGGGAGGGTCCCCTCGGTCAGGAAGCCGCGTCTTCCGCCGCGGCGTCCGTCGGGAGTGCCCGTCCCGTTTCGGATGCGGAGCCGCGTCGCGCGGCGGCCTGGGGCTGGACTCGCACCAGGTGGGCGGGGATTTCGGCGGGATGCCGGACATCCGCGGCCCGTCGTCGAGCGGGTCTGTCGGCCGCCGGAAGCCGGAAGCCGGAAGCCGGGAGCCGGGAGCCGGGAGCCGGGCCGCCGGAAGCCGGGAGCCGCGGCGTTGTCCCCGGACCGGCGCCTTCGGCACCCGCCCCGGCTCGCACGGGAGCCGCCGGTGACCTGCGACCGGGTCTGTCGCGTTCCGCGGCGGAAGCACGCGGACTGCGACCCACCGCGACAGCCGATGGGCGCGCTCACGTCCGCAGGGGCCGACGCCCTCTGCGAGCCTTGGCACATGTGCCGGGACGTGCCACCCCGGGCATCTCTCGCCGCAGCTCCTGCGGCGGCGCACGAGCCCTGACGGGTCCCCGCGGCTGTGCCATTCTGAGAGGTGTGAGCGCCTTCCACGCCCCTGCCTGCCAGGACGCGCGGCACGGACTGGAGGTGGGATTGCGAGATGTCGAGTGATGGCGGCGCCGGTGTCGACGTCCCCGGGCCCCGGTCGGACCTGGCGGTCGGGCCGCGCGACGCCGATGCCGCCCGGGCGCGGGCGGCGGAGCCGGCCGTGACCGGGCAGGTTCTGGCCTTCGCCGGGGCGGCGCTGGCGGCTGTCTACATTGTGGGCGAAGGGGACGAGCTGCGGCTGGCCGAGACCGCCGGCGGACCCGTCACCCGGTACGGGCTGCCGCCGAGCTACGCCGTGTCGGGACGTACTCCCGTCGCCGAGGCCTTCCAGCAGGGCCGGCCGCTGTGGCTGGGCTCCGCGGAGCTCGCCGCCTACCGCGACAGCGGACCCGGGGCCCTGCCGCCCGGCGTCTCACTGGGTGTGCTGCCGCTGGGGTCGGTCGGCAGGCGGCTGGGCTGCCTGCTCGTCGTGGACGACGGCGCCGACGGCTTCGGCGACGACCGGCGCGGCTTCCTGGAGCTGTACGCCGACCAGGTCGCCGCGCGGCTCCAAGCGGGCGGCGGACCGGACGGGCGACCGGGTGACCACCCGCAAGACCGGCTGGACGGCGAGCCGGAAGAGACCGGGGGCCCCGGCCCGGCACCGTCGTCCGGGCCGCGGTCGGCCCTGGACCATCTCGGCATCGGCTCGTTCACCCTGACCCTGAGCGTCGGCCGGATCGACGCCGACGAACAGATGCTCGAACTGGTCGACATCGCCCCGGACGAGTTCGACGGCCAGGTGGCGACCCTGCTCGCGCACACCGTCCCGGACGACCTGCCCGCCCTGATGTCAGTCGTCGAGCCCGGACAGATGGCTTCCGGCAGCCGCGAGCTGGAGTTCCGCATCCGTCGGCCGAACGGTGAGCTGCGCTGGCTGCGGCTGCGCTGCCGGGTGCTGGCCGACGCCACCGGCAGGCCGGAGCGAGTGCTCGGCGTGGTCGCCGACGCCTCGCACCTGCGGCCCCGGGCCGATGAGGTCTCCCGGGTGCAGTGGCTGTCCGCCACGCTCGCCAACGCGATGACCATCCGGGACGTCAGCCGGGCGGTGGTCGCCGCGCTGCGCGAGCCGCTCGGCGCCGACCGGATGGCGCTCGCGGAAGTCGAGGCCGACCGGATGGTGGTCACCATCCTCGACCCTGCGGACCCCAGGGCCTGGCCGGAGGCCTGGAGGTCCGAATGGCGCGGCGAGTGGCCGGACGCCCCGACCCGCTCCCTGCCCACCCTGGAGACCGCGCTGCGCGAGGGCCGTACGAGCCTGTGGGCCGCGGGTACCGCCCTCGAGCCCGAGCTCGCGGGCGTCGGGCCCGGCGGCCTCGCCGTTCTGCCGCTGCCTGCTCAGGGGCGGGTGGTCGGCGTGTGCCTGGTCGGCTGGGACCGGGAACACGCGTTCAGCCCGGAGGAGCGGTCCCTGCTGACCGCGACCGCGGGCCTGGTGGGCCAGGCCCTGATGCGCGCGCACGCCTACGACGCCCAGCACGAGCTGGCCACCATGCTGCAGCGCAGCCTGCTGCCGCGCAGGCTGCCCGCGCTCCCCGGCGGGGTGGCCGTGGCCCGCTATCTGCCCGCGATGACGGGGCTCGAGGTGGGCGGGGACTGGTATGACGTCATCCCCCTGACCGACGGCCGGGTGGCCCTGGTCATCGGGGACGTACAGGGGCACAGCGCCGGAGCCGCGACGATCATGGGCCAGATGCGCACGGCCATCCGGGCCTACGCGGTGGAGGGCCACCCGCCCGACGTGGTCGTCTCCCACGCCAACCGCCTGCTCGTCGGCATGGAGACCGACCTGTTCGCCACCTGCTGCTATGTCGAACTGGACATGGAGGAGGGCGACGCCTGGATCGTGCGGGCCGGGCATCTGCCGCCGCTGCTGCGCCATCCGGACGGCGCCACCGAGGAGGTGGAGGCCGAGGGCGGGCCGCCGCTGGGGGTGCTCGGCGAGGCCGACTTCCCCATCACCTCGGTCGGACTCGCCCCGGGCACGGTCGTCGCCATGATGACCGACGGCCTGGTCGAGTCCGCGACCCTCCATCTGGAGGAGGGCACCCGCCGGGTGTGCGACGCGCTCGCCGCCACCGACCCGTCCGACGCCGGCCGGGTGGCCGACGCGCTGCTCGGCGACCCCGGCCGGCGCGACGACGACGTGGCGCTGCTGCTGCTGCGCTACGACGGGATGAAGGTACGGCCGATCAGGGCCAGCTGGACGGTGTGGCGGCTGCCGGACGCAGTCATGCACGCGCGCCGCTTCACCGCGCGCACCCTGCGGTCATGGGACGTGACGCAGGATGCCGACGTCGTCCTGCTGGTCGTCTCGGAGTTGGTCACCAACGCCCTGGTGCACACCCACGGCGCGGTGCGCTTGGACCTCACCCTTGCCGGGGGCCGGCTGCGGGTCGCGGTGGCCGACTCGTCGCCGCGGGCGCCAGCCAAGCCGGTGATCGTGGACTGGGAGGCGACCGGGGGGCGCGGCATCCTGCTCGTCGAGGCGATGTCGGCGGCCTGGGGCTCGGTGCCGGTCAGCGGAGGCAAGCAGGTGTGGAGCGAGATCGTCGTTCCGCCGGGGGATCCGCGCCACGCGGAAGCCGGAGCCGCGGCGGGATAGACGGGCCGGGTGAGGAAGTGGTCAGCATGCGGAACCCTCATATGAAGAGCCGTCCGGGCAGGGCCGCCGTCCTCGTGGCCGCACTCACGCTGGCCGCGGGACTGACCGCCTGCGGGCAGGCGGCGGACTCGAACACCGCTCCCGACCAGGGCGGAGGGGCGAGGGGGGCCGTGAAGATCGGCCTGCTCCTGCCCGACACCTACACCGCCCGCTGGGAGAACTTCGACCGGCCCCTGATCGAGAACCGCATCGAGGAGCTCTGCCCCGACTGCACCGTGGAGTACGCCAACGCCCAGGGCAATGTGTCCACCCAGCAGCGGCAGATGGAAAGCATGATCACTCAGGGGGTGGATGTGCTGATCCTTGACGCCGTCGACCCGCAGGCGCTGGAGAACTCGGTCCGGAACGCGGCCGAGGTGAACCTGCCGGTCGTCGCCTACGACCGGCTCGCGGAGGGCCCGATAGCGGCGTATGTCTCGTTCGACGGCGCGGAGGTCGGCAGGCTCCAGGGCGAGGGACTGCTCGAGGCCATGGGCGACAAGGCCGACGGCGGGCAGATCGTCATGATGAACGGGGACCCTTCCGACCCCAACTCGGCCTGGTTCGAGGAGGGCGCGCGGTCCGTCCTGGAGGGGAGAGTGAAGATCGGCAAGTCGTACGACACCGTCGGCTGGCGGTCCGAGAACGCCCACGTCAACATGGCCGGCGCCATCGCCGCCCTCGGGGCGGACAACATCGACGGCGTGTACTCGGCCAACGACGCCCTCGCGTTCGGCATCATCTCGGCCCTCAAGGCCAACTACATCAGCCCGCTGCCCCCCGTCACCGGTCAGGACGCCGAGCTCGCCGCCGTGCAGCGCATTGTCGAGGGCGAGCAGACCATGACCGTGTACAAGCCCTTCAAACCGCAGGCCGAGGCAGCCGCGGCGATAGCCGTGGCGCTGGGTCGCGGCGAGCCCGTCGACACCGTCGCGGAAGACGAGATCGACAACATGACCGCCGAGGAGATCCCGGCCGTCCTGCTCACTCCAATAGCCGTGACCGTCGACAACATCGTGGACACCCTCGTGAAGGATGGTATGTACACGATCGATCAGATCTGCACCCCAAAGTACGCCTCGGCTTGCGAGAGGGCCGGACTCACGACGTAATCGGGCGGGAAGGAGGTGGGTATCCGTGGCAGTTCCTCCCCTCCTGGCGCTGCGCGGCATCTCCAAGCACTTCGGCGCCGTCCAGGCCCTTGCGGACGTCGATCTGGCGATCCGCGCCGGCGAGGTGGTCGCCCTGCTGGGCGACAACGGCGCCGGCAAGTCGACCCTCGTCAAGGTGATCGCGGGAGTCGGCCCGGCCGACCGGGGCGCCATCGAGTGGCAGGGCCAGCCCGTGCACGTCAAGCGCCCGCGCGACGCCGCGGACCTGGGCATCGCGACCGTCTACCAGGACCTCGCCCTGTGCGACAACCTCGACGTCGTCGGCAACCTCTTCCTCGGCCACGAGATCCGGCGGATCGGTGTCCTCGACGAGGTGGAGATGGAGCGCCGCACCCGTGACCTGCTGCACACCCTGGCCATCCGCATCCCCAACGTGCGCGTCCCCGTGGCCGCCCTCTCAGGCGGCCAGCGGCAGACGGTGGCCATCGCCCGCTCCCTCCTCGGCGACCCCAAGGTCCTGCTCCTGGACGAGCCGACCGCCTCTCTCGGCGTCCAGCAGACCGCCCAGGTCCTCGACCTGGTCGAGCGGCTCCGCGATCACGGCCTGGGCGTGCTCCTCATCAGCCACAACATGGGCGACGTCAAGGCCGTGGCCGACATGGCCGCGGTACTCCGCCTGGGCCGCAACAACGGCCTCTTCGACGTGAACACCACATCCCACGAGCAGATCATCGCCTCCATCACCGGCGCCACGGGGGACGCCGTGACCCGCCGCAGCCCACTCCCGGGGGAGGCGGAGCGGTGAGCGGGCGCCGCCCCGATCTCAAGGCTTACGCCGAGACCTTCCGACGCCGGATGGACAGCGGCGAGTTCGGCTCGGCCCCGGTCGTCCTGGGGCTCGTCCTGATCTGGGTGATCTTCCAGAGCCTCAACGGCAACTTCCTCTCGCCGCGCAACCTGTCCAACCTGAGCGTCGACATCGTCGGCACCGGGCTGATCGCGGTCGGCCTCGTCTTCGTGCTGCTGATCGGCGAGATCGACCTGTCGGTCGGCTCCGTCAGCGGCTTCGGAGCGGCCCTGTTCGCCGTGCTGAACGTGCAGAACGGCATGGCGGAGTGGCTCGCCGTCATCGTGGCAGTGCTCTGCGGCGCGGCGATCGGGCTGGTGCAGGGGTTCTTCTTCGCCAAGGTCGGCGTGCCCGCGTTCGTGGTGACCCTGGCGGGGCTGCTGGGCTGGAACGGCCTGATGCTGTACGTGCTGGGGACCAGCGGCACGGTCAACCTCGACGACGAGGGCCTGGTCGCCACGCTGACCAACCACTACTTCAGCGACATCGCCGCGGCGTACGGCGTGGCGGCGCTCGGCACGGCCGTGTTCTTCCTTGCCTCGTACCGGGACAGGCGGCACCGCAGGGCCGCCGGCATGCCGTACCGGCCCCTCGGCGAGATCGGGCTGCGCACGGGTGTGGTGGGAGTGATCGCGTTCTCGGCCGCTCATGTGCTCAACCAGTTCCGGGGCCTGCCGCTCGCCCTTCTGATCTTCCTCGTCGTCGTCGCGGGCCTGGACTTCGTGCTGCGCCGCACACCGTACGGACGGCGGGTCTATGCAGTCGGCGGGGGCGCCGAGGCGGCCCGCCGGGCCGGCGTCAACGTGGCGCGAGTGCGGGTCTCGGTGTTCATGGTGTCCGCGTCGATGGCCGTGGTCGGCGGCCTGTTCCTGGCCTCGCGCATCACCTCGGCGAGCCAGACGTCGGGCACCGGCCTCCTGCTGCTGAACGCCATCGCCGCGGCCGTCATCGGCGGCACCAGCCTGTTCGGCGGACACGGCACGACCTGGTCCGCGCTCCTCGGCATACTGGTCATCCAGTCGATCGCCTCCGGCATGGCCCTGCTGGGCATCCAGGCCGCCGTGCAGTTCATGATCACCGGCGGGGTGCTGCTCGCCGCCGTGGTCATCGACTCCCTGTCGCGACGGACCCAGCAAGCGCACGGCAGAGCCTGAACGGGTACGTCAGCGCCGCCCGTGACGCCCGCGCCGCCGCTCGGACAGCAGCGTCAGGGCGGCGAACACCGGCGCGGCCAGCCCGACCAGGCTCGCCGACCCGGTGACCGCGCTCATGACGAACTTCCCGCTCAGCCCCGCCACCCCGTAGTAGTAGCCCACCACCACCGCCATGAGCAGCACGTACCCGCCGACGGCGGTGCCGGCCACCTGGCAGATCAGCCCGGCGCGGCCGCGACGCGCGACAGTGGCGCGGGCGAGTTGCGCGGCCAGCCGGCCGTCGCTCCGCCGGGCACTGTCCTCGGGCGGTGGCGGACTGCGGCGCAGAATGCGCAGGCCGAGGGCCAGAGACCCTATGACCAGCAGATAGCCGGCCAGCATGATGGTGGCGTTCAGCGCGGTGGGGAGCACCGTACGGGCCCTACGGTCAGCGGAGCGTCACTGCGGGTCCCGGAGCAGGAAGTGCCAGCCGCGGACGAAGGTGTGCCAGCCGAACCACAGCCACAGCGCGAACAGCGCCCAGCGCCCCGCCGGATAGCGCATGACCGCCCCCAGAGCGTCGCTGAGCGTGGGGAAGCCGTCGCCGGTTCGGACGAGGGCGAGCCCCTCCCAGGCGAACAGGGCCCCGAACAGAATCGCCCAGACCAGGTACCCGATCACCGGATGTTCCGCCACCACGACCTCCCGCACTCGTCGTCCTCGTCTCGTCCTCGCCATCCGCCGCCCCGTCGTGCTCGGGGGAGGCCCAGTTGATCGTCCGTCACAATGGAGGCCCAGCGCGGTATGCGGCGGTCGACCCGGGCGCGTGTCGCCGGACCGGAGCCGACGGGCGCCCGCGTCAGGGCCGGAGCGGCGGCTCCGCGCCTCCCGGGTGGAGCCGGGACGGCGGGTGTCCGTCCCGCGGCGGGCAGCCGTGAGCGGCCACCCGCAGCCCCGGCGGTTCAGCCCGAAGGCGTTCCCTCGGGTGCCCGGCGGTCAAGGCCGGGACGACGGCTGCGATGAGCACCGGGACGCCGACGCCGCCGCGCCGCCGGTCGCCCTTGCCGCACGCAGAGCCGCTTCAGGGCCGCGGCCGCTTCGGGGCCCGGACCCGGCCCGAAGCGATGCGGCCCGGGCCCCGGGGCCGCCGTCACTGCTCACGCATGCCCCACGGGGAACCGTACTCGGTCAGCAGGTCGAGGAACGGGCGCGGCGGGAGCGCCTCGGGACCCAGGACACCGGCGCCGGACCAGGCGCCGTTCGCCATCAGCTCGAGAGCCACCACCGGGTTGACGGCGGTCTGCCACACCACGGCCTGAGAGCCGTACTCGGCCATGGACCACTGGTTGTCGACGACGTGGTAGAGGTACACCTCTCGCGGACGGCCGTCCTTGGCGCCCTTGATCCAGGTGCCCGCGCAGGTCTTGCCCCGCATACGCTCCCCGAGCGTGGCCGGGTCGGGCAGGCAGGCGGCGACGACGTCGCGCGGGGAGACGTCGACGCCTGTGCCGTCCTCGGCGGTGACCCGCACAGGGTCGGTGCGGTCCAGCCCGAGCAGGTGCAGGGTCTTCAGGGTCTGGATGAACTCCTCGCCCAGCCCGTACTTGAAGGTCACCCGGCGGGCGTCCACCCAGCGCGGAACCAGCAGGACCTCCTCGTGCTCGACGTTGACGCACTCGACCGGCCCGATGCCCTCGGGGAAGTCGAACACCTCCGGCTCGCTGAAGGGCGGGGTGGTGAACCAGCCCCGGCCCCCCTCGTAGACGACCGGCGGGTTGAGGCACTCTTCGATGGTGGTCCAGATGTTGAACGACGGCGCGAAGTCGTATCCGTCGACGGTGAGGTTCGCGCCGTCGCGGATGCCGATCTCATCGATCTCGTCGAAGAGCTCGTCGGCCGCGTACCGGGAGAACACGTCGGAGAGCCCCGGCTCCACTCCCATGCCGACCAGTGCGAGCCTGCCGGACTTCTCCCAGTCAGCGGCCCGCTCGAACTGGGCGTCGCCCAGCTTCACTCCGCACTCCTCGTACGGGCGCTCGGGGTGCGGGCGGGACAGCGACATCGCCATGTCCAGGTAGTGCGCTCCGGCGCCCAGCGCGGCCCGGAAGAGCGGCATCACGAAGCGCGGGTCGGTGGCGTTGAGCAGCACGTCGCAGCGGTGCTCGGCCAGCAGCGCCGCCACCGCCGCCTCGTCTCCCGCGTCGATCTGCGCGGCGCTGAAGCGGCCGCGAGCGCCGCCCGCCGCGCCCGCCGCGCTCACCGCGGCCTCGGCGCGTGAGCGGTCGTAGTCGGCGACCACCATGTGGTCGAAGAAGGACCGGCGGGCCGCGATACGGGTGATCGCCGTGCCCACACCACCGGCGCCCACGAGCAGAATACGCATAACCGAAATCTCCCTTTCCTCCGGCATCGGCTGCCTCTGAGGCGATCCAACGACGCCCCCCTTCCATAGGTCAATGGCGTTGGCATAAGTTCCCCGGGCTGGACTGGGCTCGACCGGACTCGACTGGACCTGAGTGACCGGACCAGACTGGATCAGCCCGGATCAGACGGAGAGCGGGAGGGAACCGCATGCCCAAGCGGGTCGTACCGGAACCGGCACGCCGCCGACGCCGCCCCACGAAGAACGGCGCCGTCCTGTCCGAATCCCTGATCGTGGAAACCGCCCTGCGCATGCTGCGCGTCCACGGCTCCGCCGGGCTCACCGCGCGGCGTCTGGGCACGGCGCTGGGAGCGGACCCCAGCACGCTCTACCGGTACTTCCGCGGCATGGACGACCTGACGCTCGCCATCGGCGACGCCCTGATCGGCCGGGCGGTCCAGGGGTGGCGGGGCACCGGCGACTGGCACGCCGACCTGCGCGACCTCGGCCTGCGCATCCACTCCGCCTACCTCGAACACCCTCAGGCCGCGGTGCTGACCGCCAACCGGGTGAGCGGCCGGCGGCATGAGATCGACGCGGACGAGCTGATCCTCGGGATCCTCAGGGATGCGGGCTTCCGGGACGCCGACGCCGTCCGCTTCTACCACGCCTTCATCGACCAGACGCTGGCCTTCGCCGCCCTGGACGCGGCGTCCCTCGCACTGCCCGACGAAGCACGCAGTGCCGACGAGGAGGTCTGGCAGGCCACCTACGCCCGTCTCCCGGCCGAAACCCACCCCCACATCGCGGCGGTCGCTCCGCTGCTGGTCGCCGACATGAACCTCAGCGCCTACCCCACGGCCCTGGAACTCCTGCTGAACAGCGCCGCGGCCCGGCTCGGCGCCGGCCCGGCAGCGGCCCGGCCGATCCCCGGCGGCACGCCCGAACACCGGGCGACACCCCTGCGAGCAGGCCGTACACAAGACGGACAGCGGTGAGGCCGTACCCGACGACGCCCGTACGCCCGGTCCGGGCCGGACCACCCCCGGCCCGGCATGACACCAGCCGGCGAGCTGAATCCCCCGTTCCCGGCATGCGCCGCGCCGGCTCGTCGACGGCACGCACATCCGTCCACTGACAGTTCGCGGCCGCCGCCGTGAAGGAGGTCGCAGATTTCAAGTCCGAGGCCGTCGGCATCCACGCCGTCCTCGCGGACGCCCACACGGAGCTCGTCAGCATCCAGAAGCCGACGGCAACCCCGAGGTCGGCCTCGATTACCAGGCCAACGCCTGGGACCGCTACAACTGGGACGAGAACAAAGGCGTTGACATCTTCGGTGTGTTGGACATCCCCGACGGTCAGATGGCGCGACTGCACACCACGGGCCTCGCGCGGGAGTTCGACATGTCAGGGAGCAGCTCCGTCAAGCACTACGATCTCGGGTCCGTCACCCCGAATGACGATCCGCTGCCGGCACCCGACGAGCCGGGCCGTGAGGGGGGCCGCACGGACAACGGCCGGGAGACACGCGAAGGACGGGCAGGTACGGGCAGGTGAGTGATATGGACGGTGCGCGGCCGAGAGATACGCGTCTGAGGCGTCGGCTGCTCGTCGCGGCTGCGGGGCTCGTGGGGGGTGCTGCCGTGGCCGTCGGGGCGTTTTTCCTCCTCTCGGACAAGTGGCTGTCGGACTCCGTCAAGAAGGAGAACGAGTGCTGCTGGGAGGGCGGAGCGACACCCGCATGGATGAGCGAGCAGATCGGTCTGCGCATCCCCGAGGACGCTGCGGACCGGCGGGCCGGATACAAGGTCGGCGAGCGGTACGACACAGGGCTGCTGAGTTTCACCCTCCCGACCCCCGAGGCAAGGGCCTACCTGGCTCCGCTGACGCCCAAAGGCACCCGCCTGATCAGCAACCTCGAGCCCGAACCGGCGGACTACCGGCCCGCGGCCGGGTTCGGGCACCTCGGGCTGCCGGAGCCCGAGACACTCGTCGACGGGCTGCTCATGGGAGGGTTCTGCCCCGACAACGTGGACTCGCCCGACGCCGAGCACCTCGCGTACTGCCAGCAGGTGTTCTCTCACGAGTTCAAACCCGGCACCACCCGGATCTACTTCCGGTCCACGATCGAGCCGGGACTCACGCCGCCTCCCGGCTCATAGCCCCGCCCACATCCGGACTCAGGCCGACGGCTTCACCCGCCGTACCCCTCAGGCGGTCCCGCACGGCCCCGACGGACTGCCCGTCTGCTTCACCAGCGCTCTCGGAGTCCGCGGCCGGGCACCTGATGCGCAGGGCAGGCGGCGCTCAGTCGGTGTGCGCCTCCAAGGCGTCGACGATCTCTGACCGGAGTTCCCGGGGGGGGCGTGGCCCCGAAACCCATCACCAGCAGAACCGCTGCTCCAGGCTCATCTCCAGCTGGTTGGCGACGAGCGGCACATCCAGCCGTGCCGCCAGGGACGCGATCTGGGCCGCCCCCATGTTGGACACGCCGAACCTGCGTACCAGGCCCTGCCGGTGCAGGGAGGTCAGCGCCCCGGCGACGTCGTCGGGGTCGGCCAGCGGGTCCGGCCGGTGCAGCAGCAGGACGTCGATCACGTCGGTGCGCAGCCGCTTGAGGCTCTCCTCGACCCGCTGCACGATGCTCGGGCCGCGCAGATCGTAGATGCCGGGGTGGTCGCCGTCGGCGAGGCGGATGCCGCACTTGGTCTGGAGGACGATCCTCTCGCGCAGCCCCGCACTGGCGTTGAACTCTTTGACATTCTGCTTGGCTTCAGGGGTCGCTTCGCGGGGGGGGTGCCTCTATGTTCGTCGTCAAGCGCGTGGGCAGCGTCTGCCCGGGGTTCGATCTTCTCTCTGTGGCATGAGACTGTCTGGTCGTGCCAGAGATGATGAGTGGGTTGGAGGCGGCCTTGGCTGAGGCGTCGTCTCCTTCGCATGGCCAGTCCCGGCAGGTAGGCGACCTTGCAGCCCGCATCCCGGCCTACGGTCAGCGGCAGGGCACCGATGGAGGCGGGCTGGTCGACGATCACGAGGACAGTGCCGAACTTCGCGGCGAGCCTGTCGAAGACGGCCCGCAACTTCGGCTCGCTGTTGGGCAGCTGCTTGTCGAAGACCTTCTTGCCGGCCGGGGTGAGGCCGTGCCCGTGGTGAGCCGTCTTGCCGACTCCAGGCCGAGGAACACACCCACGTCGTCGATGTCGTACAACCCGTCCTCCCGACTGGGGTTCGTGTGGTGCTGGCCAAGGAGTCGGCGCCGTACACGCGCATCCACGTTATGCAGACTTGCCGCCGCGAGTGGCCGGGCATTGCGCCAGGCCAGGCGGTACTCGGACCTCTCGTCAGCGTCTCCGACGGCCCCCCTCGGGCCCGGTGACACCTCCCCTCAGGTCATGCCTTCCAATGCCGTTGCTTCAGTGGTCGTGCCACCGGTGGTTCAAGGCCACCACTACTGGTGGCCGTCGGCTGCTGGCGGGTTCGCCTGGGGCTTTGCTGCCGTACCCGGTGAGGCAGGAGCGGATCATGCGCGGGCAGTCGCGAGATCTTCGGCGGGGCAACAGACTCCGGCCGATCTCGGCGAGTCCGAGGCACCGGTCCCGCTTTCGGGCCGAGGGGGAAAAAAGCCGCTCGGTGAGATCACCGAGCGGCGCACGACATACAGAGCCCGTGTGAACGAGGTCCTCTCGGCGGTGCTGCGGTGAAGGCGGGCTGCCTCGTCCAGCAGATCCCGGGCGGCATGGTGCACGATCAAGTGCGCGTAGATCTCCCGCCGGACACCGTCCGGGGTCTGTGACCTGAGGACCGGACGACCGCGCTGATGAGTCTTGATCTCGTCGAAGACCAGCCCGATCTCCCAGCGCCGGGCGTAGAGAACAGCGAGTTCCTCGGCTGGATACTGCTCGTGGTTGGTCAGGCTGGTGATGAGCCGGACGACGTCGGCCTGCCCGTCGACCCGATACTCGATCACCCGGACCAGTGCCGACGGCGCCTTTACGGTTCCGGCCGCTTTGCTGTGCTTGTTCGCTTCGATCCGGGCAAGGTAGCTGCCGTCGGGCAGAACATCCTGAACCCGGCGGGCCTTGCGCCGCTCGATCCTCCACAGCAGGTGAGTACCTTGATCCCGGAGCCGGTGCCAGCGAGCCAGAACCCATAACCCTCGGTCGGCCAGCAACAGCGTGCCGGTCGCGACATGGGCATCCAGGGCATCGGAGACGATGCGCTCGGAGTCCTTGAACCCGCCGATCGCGGCGTCCAGGAGCGCGTGCGAGGAACACTCGGCAACCGCGACCACTCTGGCCTGCGGATATCCCATGGGACTGCGCTGAGAGCCGGATTTACCGAAAGCGTCGTTGTTGCCCGCGGAGTCCGGCACCGCCAGCAGCGTTCCGTCCAGAGCCAGTACCCGCAGCCCGTGGAACAGCTCGTCGTCCGTACCGAGCGGCCGGGCCACGGACCGGAAGAGTTCCCGCATCACCGGCCAGCCGAGCCGCTGCCGGGCCCTGGTCAACGACGACTTGTTCACCCCGGAGCATGACCGCAGCCCCTTGTCGCCGGTCTTCACCAGCCGGAAGACCTCCAGATAATCAGCCTGCGAGAACAAGCACATCGCCAGCACGAAGTACACCGTGAACCGGGCGGACAGCAGACGTCGGCGCTTCTCCGATCGCCCCGCCTCACCCACCACCCGGTCCACCAGCTCAGGCGGACACGACCGAGTCAGGACTCCCAGCCCCAGTTGCTCCAGTCGGGATATCAGCACACCGCTTCAACCGCCCGCCCCTCCAAAGGCAACGGTATTGTCATTCCTTCGACAGGGGGGAACAGTCATGCCGAGCCCGGAGGCCAGCGGTCCTCTTGCAGTACCGCGAAGAACATAACGGGGGGAGCATCGCGTCCAAGGGGAGGGGCTTTCCTTTTGAAGTCGGCGTTCGCCAATCTCACGCTGAGGGGGTTCGCCGCCGCGTCCACCCTGGATGGACGCGAATTCTACCCGGGTCCCGCGGTTGTCCAGGGAATGAACCTTCTTGAACATGCAGCCCTTCGGGACAGGTGAATCCGCCCGCCGAAGCAGAACTGGATGGCGCTAGTCCTTCATCCCTGGTATGTGGCCCGGATTCTCGTGCAATTCGCGACAGAGCTTTCCCGAGCCGGGCGGATGGGTCTGCTCGGCCTCGGCGTCCGAGCCTCGTGGCACTTTCACTGCTCACACACGCCCTGCGGGAGGCATAATCGGTCGGCAGGACGAGGAACGGACGTGCCATGCCGGACGAATGGGCGTCTTCGGCGAGGGCTCCGCCGGGAATCTTCGTTCGACTGACAGTCAACATCGCTCCACGCAAACAGTTACTGAGCGGTAGTCCTGAGCTTTCTCATTCAGGTCAGTACAGTGACCACTATGACTTTGCGCCGGGCCACCAATGGCATTTTGCGAGCTGTCACCGGTTACGAGCTGCGCCGCGTGCAGCCACCGCGGGCAGCCGGCGGTCACGAAAGGAGTGCGCCACCCCAGCCTCAGCCTTCCCAGGCCAAGGCGAAACCCAATCCGGAGTTCCCGCACGACTACGACGACGCTGCCAGGGGGACTATCCGCGCCGTCAAGCCGTTCACCATGACTTCCGCGGAGAAGTTGAACGCCCTCATCCATTCCGTCCGGTACGTCGCCCAACACCGGATCCCCGGTGATGTCGTCGAGTGCGGCGTGTGGCGCGGCGGCAGCATGATGGCGGTCGCCAGGACGCTGCTCGAGGCCGACGACACGAGCCGTCATCTACATCTCTACGACACGTTCGAGGGGATGAGCGAGCCGAGCGATCACGACCGGCGCCATGACGGCCGCAGTGCCGCGGAGATGCTTGCGGCCTCCCCCCGCAGTTCGGGAGTGTGGGCGTATGCGTCGCTGGAGGACGTACAGCAGGCGATGGGCAAGACGGACTACCCCACTGAACTGATCCACTACCACCGCGGCAAGGTGGAGGACACGATCCCGAAGCATGTTCCGGACCGGATCAGCGTTCTGCGGCTCGACACCGACTGGTTCGAGTCGACGCGGCACGAACTGGCGCATCTCTGGCCGCGACTGGTGCCGGGCGGTGTGCTCCTGCTGGACGACTACGGCTGGTGGGAGGGGGCCAGGCGAGCGGTGGACCAGTGGCTGGAAGAGAGTGGCGTCCCGTTGTTGTTGCTGCGGATGGACGAGGGCAGGCTTGCCGTGAAGCCGCCAGCGGCATGGAACCACGATTCCTAGCGGTGGTTTGTTGACATGGGGCTGATGCCGCAGTAGGCCGTTGAGCAAGGGTAGTTGACGCTGTTCGGGGGTGGTCGTGGTGGTGACCGCGAGGCGTCCTTGTCCGCCTGCTCCGGGGCCGTTGGAGGGGTTCGCGGCCCGGTTCGACGATCTGTTTCGCTCGCTCGCGCAGCGGCGGGGCTTCCGTGAGTACCTGGCCGGGTTGCTGCTGCCGCGGGATCGGAACAAGACGCTGACCTGTCTGGCCGGGGCGGAGCCGGTGGCCGGGGCCCAGGACGCTGCGGTGCAGCGTCTGCAGTTCTTCCTGTCGGAGTCCCGCTGGGACCACGAGCTGGTCAATGCCCGCCGCCTGGAGATGCTGCTGGCCGATCCGGCGACCGCGCCGCATCCGGGCGGGGCATGCGTGGAGTCTTCCAGCACCGTGCGTCGGAGCGCATCCGGTCATCGGCCCGGGGAAGCGGCCGGGGCGGACTCGGGGCCACCCGGACGGCCGGGCGCGGCGTAGGGTCGTCGGATGACGACGAGCACGAACACCCGCACGACCCCGGGAGGGGACGCGGGCGGCGGAGCACTGCTGTACGGCTGTATGGGACTGGGCGGGACCTGGGGTCCCGAACCGTACGGGCCGGCGGAGATCGAGGCCGCCGAGGCGGCCGTGGCCACCGCGCTGGACGTCGGGATCACCGTGTTCGACCATGCGGACATCTACCGGCACGGCAAGTCCGAGGCCGTCTTCGGCGAGGTCCTCGCCCGCAGCGCGGGGCTGCGCGAGAGGATCGTCCTCCAGACCAAGTGCGGCATCCGCCTCGCCGACGGCGACCACCCCGGCATCTACGATCTGCGCGGCCCGAGCATCGTGCAGCGGGTCGAGGAGAGCCTCAAGCGGCTGCGCACCGACGTGATCGACGTCCTGCTGCTGCACCGGCCGGACCCGCTGGCCGACCCCGACGACGTCGCCGGGGCGCTGACCTCCCTGCACCGGCAGGGCCTGGTACGCCGGTTCGGCGTGTCCAACATGGGGGCGGCTCAGATCGCGTCCCTGGCGGCACGGCTGGATGTGCCGCTCGTCGCCAACCAGCTGGAGATGAGCCTGGAGCAGCGTGACTGGCTGGAGGCCGGAGTCGTGCTGAACACGGGTGCCGCGGCGGCGAACGGCTTTCCCTACGGAACCCTGGAGTACTGCCGGGACAACGGCATCCGGCTCCAGGCCTGGGGCGCACTGGCGCAGGGGCGCTTCACGGGTCGCCAGAACACCCCGGAGCAGCACGCTGCCGCGCAACTCGTCTCCGCCCTCGCCGCGCGCAAGGGCGTGACGCCGGAAACCGTCGTGCTGTGGTGGCTCCAGCGCCACCCCGCACGCATCGCCCCGGTGATCGGGACGACGGACCCCGAGCGGATCCACGCCTGCCGCCCGGCCGCCGAAGGCCGGCCCGACCTCACCCACGAGGAGTGGTACGCCCTCTGGGTCGCTGCGCGGGGCAACCCCCTGCCGTGACCGGCCCACCCGGCCGGACCCCGTCGCCAGCGCCCCGACCGGCGGTTCTTCGGTCGGCCGCATCGCTCTGCGGCGCCCGCGCCGATGCGTGCGGGTCCTGGCGTCGGCGCATGGGCCCGGCCGAAGGCTCAGGTGAGCACTCAGGTGAGCAGCAGGCCGACCCCGACCAGCAGTGCTGAGCACGCCAGCGCGGCGACCAGGACGACGGTGCGCCTTCCTGCGCCCCGGAGGCGCAGAGCGAGGGCCAGCGGGCCGACTGGGGTGATCTTGTTGTTCAAGACTGTCTCCTTCACGATCTGGTTGAATCCGGATGGTTGTTCTTCGGAGGTTCAGGACGCGTCCTGTCGCAGGGCGTCCCGCAGCCTCAGAAGTTCACGGCGGCGGGACTGCGCCCGGATCAGGACAAGCCCCGCGGCGGCGACGAGGACGACACCGGCCAGCGCGGTGGCCAGTGCCTCCGCCACGCCGGCGCGTGCCGCGGCCAGTGCCGTCCCGGCCACGCCGGTCACCAGGGTGGTCACAAACGCGATCCGGGCTCCCAGAACCCGGTCCCACGCGAAGAGCGGCCGACGCCTGCTCAGCGCCCAGCCGGCGAATACGGCCCAGGCCAGCCCGATGGCGATCAGTCCGGCGAAGGCGGCCTGAGTGCGCGCGGGAAGCGGATGCGGCTCAGTGGCCCACAGCACCGCGATCAGTGCCGCGATGCACCCTCCCGCCAGTCCTACGGCCATGTGACGCATCCGGGAGACCAGTGAGACCTCCGCGGCCAGGGCCCGTTCAAGTTCCTCAGGGACATCCCGCTGAGCTGCGGCGTTATGCTCCGTCATGACTCGTATCCCCTCTCGGCAAGGACTCTGCGCAGCATGCGGCGCGCGCGGTGCAGCCTGCTCTTGACCGTGCCGGGCGGTACGCCGAGCACCTCCGCGCAGGCGGCCAGAGGCAGATCCTGCAGGTGGAACAGGATCAGCACTTCACGCTCCAGGGGCGGCAGCTCCTGGAGCCCGGCTTCCACCTGCATCGTCGTCAGCACGCCGTCGAGAGAGTCGTCGTCCTCGGTGACGACGCCCGCCTCTTCCACGCACGTCTCCGCAGCCTGGTACGCCTGCCGCAGATGATCGGCGACCGCACGCCGGGCGATGGTGAACAGCCACGGGGCGAACCGCTCCGGCTGCCGCAGACGCGGCAGCCCGCGCACCACGGCGACCCACGCCTCCTGGACGAGATCGTCCGCGAGGTGCGGCGAGCCGACCATGCCCCGCACGTACCGCCACAACGGGGCATGCCAGGCCCGCACCAGCTCGCGGAACGCTTCCCGCTCCCCGAGCTGGCAGCGCACCACCAGCAGCCCGTCACGTCGCCCGTCGCTGCTCACCGCACCTCCCAATGCCACGCCATGTGTCACCGATACAGTCGGCATTCGGAGCAGAAAGGTTCACGGATCCCGAGCAGCCGCTCAGGATCCTGTCCGCCACGGCGCGGTCCTTCCGCACGAGCCTGCATATGAAGCACTCGGCGGCAGACCGAAGCGCTCAGTCACACTCCACCCTGGGGTTCGCCCGACGCCACGCCCACAGGCCCCGCAGGACGGTTCGACACCGGGTCTGCGTGGGGTCGGTCCTTCCAGCGGCGGCGCCGCGGTGCGGGAGTCACGGTTCTCGGGGAGGAGACGGGGCCGCGGGCATCGGCCGGTCCGCGCCGGCCCGGGGCCGCAGGTCTCACGGGTTTGCCGGCAGCTGCAACTCCGTGCAGTTCCCGCGCCGTACCTGGTCCTCCGCGAACGCGGCTACGTACTCGCGCAACAGGGCACGACGCTCCTTCAGCTCGGCCTCCGTCGGAGGCTCGTACTTCCCCTCTTCGCCCCTCTCCCGGTAGGGGTAGTCGTAGCCCCAGTGCGCGGCGAAACCGGCGTTCTCGCCGTCGCACCGGGCGACGGCCCACGCCCTGTGCTCCGTCAGCGCGGGCTTCCACGTCCCGTCGCCCATCGGCAGCGGGTCGGGCCCCGAGCCCATCTCGCGCGCCTTCGTGCCCCAGTCGCCACGCCAGCTGGTGAGTTCGACGAGCGGTCTGCCCAGGTCCGCGCCGTCGTTCCGGTCCGCGTGGCCGCCCGTCTCCCCCGGCGCGCGCAGGGTGCAGCGCCCGACGACACCGCCGTCGGCGACGGCGATGCGTACCACGCCGTCGCGTCCTTCCGCCGGGACGCGGGTGGTGGCGAGAGCGCCGCAGGCTGTGCCTTCTGCTTCCGCACGGAGCACATACGTGCCGGTGTCCGGCACCGCCCCGTCCTCCGGCTCGGGAAGCGGCTCGCCGCCGCAGCCGAGCTTCTCGGACACCGCGTTCGTCATCCGCACCGCGAGCCGCAGCATGGCCGCCTTCTCCTCGCGGCTCTCGGCGAAGTACGTCCAGGTGCCCACGAGCAGCCTGCGGCGTTCCCCATGGGGTTCCGGGCCGCCGCTCGGGCATTCGGGCATGAGGTAGACAAGGCTGTCCTGGGCCTCGAAGCCGGGCAGTCCGCCGGGCAGCACGGCGTGGGGCGGGTAGGACCTCCCGGCAAAGGACAGTTCCTCTTCCCGGTCCGCTTCGTCCAGATAGGCGTCGACGGCGACCACGACCTTGCCATGGTCGGTCTCCAGCACGCAGTGGTACTCGCCGCGGTCCTCGTCGAAGGACTCCCGCTCCGTCCCGAGCCGCGTGTCCGGGCGCACGGTCTCCAGATCGCCGCCGGGCAGCTCGCCCCCGCACGCCTCGCGTGACAGCCACCAGTCCATCACCGGAGCCCGGACCGAGAAGCCGACGACGACCAGGACGAGTACCGCACAGGCAGAGCCCCGAAGACCCCTGCGGTGCCGCGTCGCCCAGCTTTCCACGTGTTCCCCCGCTTCCCTGCCCACCCGTATCCCGCCTCCACGGCGTCCGCACAAACGTACGCAGCCTCCCACATCGCCGATCTCGCCGAGCCGGCTGCCCTGCGCCGAGTCGGCTGCCCTGGTGCACCGGCTCGGAGCAGCCACTCGGCCGGGCCGTGCCGAGTTGCCGTGGCCATCACCGGCGCTCAGGTCAGCAGCAGCATGGACGTCCCGCTTCTCACGGGCCTTTGAGAGGATCCTCGGTGTGACGCAGTTCCCCGGCGGCCGCCAACGCCGTGACGATGCCTTCTCTGAAATCGGCGATCCTGCCCTGGCCGTCGCCGACAAGCCGCGGAGTCTGCGTGCCGGAACCGCGGGGGTCGCCGGAGCCGCCGGGCTGGCCGGCGAGGTGGGCTCGGGCGTGGCGGCGAAAGGCCGCCACGAGGCGGTTGCGGTCGCGGTCGCGGGTCGCCAGTATGACGTGGCTGGGCTCGACGCCTTCCAGCGGGACGGTCGTGAGGTCGGGGCGCAGGGTGCGGGCGCGGACGCCGGCGGAGACGGTCACGGCCTGGCCCGCGGCGACGAGTTCATACTTGTCCTCGTCGGCTTCGACGAGCGGGCCGTCGGGGGCCGGGCTTCCGTCGGGCCTGGGGTCTATGCGCCAGAAGGCGCTCAGGAGCGGATCGGCCCCCCGTACCTTGGGCAGGGGTTCGTCGGCGATGTCGTCGAGGGTGACCGATTCCCTGCCGGCCAGCCGGTGGTCGCGCGGCACGACCAGGACCCGGGGCTCGTCGTGGAGCGCTGTCACGTCCAGGCCTTCGGTCCGAAGCGGCAGCCGGGTGACCACGGCGTCCACGCGGTGGTCCAGCAGAGCCGGGCGCGGCGCGTCCGCGGCCAGGTGCAGGGTTCGCACCTCGGCCTCGGGGTGCTCGCGGCGCAGTTCGCGCACGGCCGGGGTGATGATGATGCCGGGCGTGTAGCCGATGGTGATGCGGCTGGGCAGGGCGGCGGCCCGGGTACGCGCCGCGGCCCGGTCGGCGGAGCGCAGCAGGGCGGTGGCGAGCGGCAGGAAGACCTCGCCGGCTTCGGTGAGGTGATTGCCGTGGGGCGTGCGTGCGAACAGGCGGGCGCCCAGTTGCCGTTCGAGGCGGTGGATCTGCCGGCTCAGGGACGGCTGGGTGGTGTGCAGGGCTTCGGCGGCCCGGCCGAAGTGCCGGTGTTCGGCCACGACGGTGAAGCACCACACCAGCCGCAGATCGAGGGTCGCTGGGGGCGGGGGCGGGTCGGGCACCGTTCCAGCGTAGCGCTCGCGGGTCCCGTCAAGGCCCGGGCGGGCGCCGTCGCCGGGGGGCGATGCACCGGTGGCATCGCCCCATGCGAAGGATTCATTGGACCTGTACTGCGCGGTCGCCTCAGAGTGGGATCAACCGGCCGGACGCCGTTCGAGCGTCCCATCGGGCCGGTCATCGACTGCTCTGTTCAAGGAGTGAACCACCATGCGTGTGTTCGTCACTGGCGCGTCCGGGTTCATCGGTTCCGCCCTTGTATCCGATTTGGTCACCGCCGGGCATCAGGTCGTCGGGCTCGCCCGCTCGGATGCCGCGGCGGCCGCGCTGGCCGCCGTCGGCGCGGAGGTGCGTCGCGGCGCGGTGGAGGATCTCGACGGCCTGCGTGGGGGCGCCGCCGGGTCCGACGGGGTCGTCCACCTGGCCTTCGACCACGACTTCTCGCAGCACGAGGCCGCGGCGCGCGCCGAGCTGCGCGCCGTCGAGACGTTCGGCGACGTCCTCGAGGGTTCGGGCCGGCCGCTGGTCATCGCCTCCGGTGGGCCTGTGGGGTCCGAGCGGGATGCGCCGCCTGCCTCGCCGAGCCCACGGAACGCCGGCGTCCGGGCGGCGCTCGCGCTCGCGGAGCGCGGCGTGCGCTCGTGCGTCGTGCGGCTCGCGCCGACGGTCCACGACCGGATCACATGTGCTTTGGTCGCGCAACTGGCCGGTGTGGCCCGCGAGAAGGGCGTCTCCGGCTATCTCGGCGACGGGTCCAACCGCTGGCCTTCGGTGCACCGGCTCGATGCCGCGCGGCTGTTCCGTCTGGCGGTGGAGAAGGCACCTGCGGGATCGGTGCTGCACGGCGTCGGCGAGGAGGGTGTGGCCATCCGCGCCATCGCCGAGGCCGTCGGCCTGCGTGTGAACGTGCCGGTGGCCGCCGTGGCCGCCGAGGACGCCGGTGCTCACTTCGGTTTCCTGGCCCGCCTCGTCGGGCTCGACATGCCGGCCTCGAACAGGCTGACCCGTGAACTGCTGGGCTGGGAGCCGACCCGTCCGGGGCTCATCGACGACCTCCGCAGCTTCTGCGACGACAGCCGTTCGGCCGTGTGAACCGACGGAGCCGATCCGACCGCGCGCACCCGGGCCGACCGCGCGCACCCGGGTGCGCTTTTAGCAGATCGCGGTGCCGTTGTCACCGGCCATCATCAGCTGATCCACTCGCGATCGAACACAACATCTGTTTCTCGCCCACTTGACCGACGCCCACCGCGGGCCGGGTGAGCGGCGGCCGGGCGGGCCTTGCGACGTGCGCGGTTCGGCCGCGCGACACCGGGGGGTCGCCGGGGCGTCGGCTGCGACGCCGGGTGATGAAGCAGAGAATGTCCGGAATCCTCTCCCACTCTTTGACCCGAAACATCTTCATCGTCAAATGTCGGCGCGTGTACTCGTCTCAACGGGCCGCGAAGGCGGGGCCCTTACATCACCGCGACTTCCGGCTGCTGCTCTCCGGGGCCGCCGCGAGCCAGGTCGGGGCGCAGGTGACGCTGGTCGCCCTGCCGCTCGTGGCCGTACTGCAGCTCAAGGCGTCCGCTTTTGAGGTCGGGTTGCTGACCGCGGCGGAGACCGCAGCGTTCCTGCTGATCGGCCTGCCCGCCGGGGCCTGGGTGGACCGGATGCGGCGGCTTCCGCTGCTGATCCGCGCCGACCTCGTGCGGGCAGCGGCCATCGGCAGCGTGCCGGCGGCCGCCCTGGCCGGGGTGCTGACGATGGCGCAGCTGTACGCGGTGGCTCTGGTGACCGGGGTGGCGACGGTCTTCTTCGACGTCGCCCACCAGAGCTTCCTGCCGCGGGTCCTGGGCCGGGACCAGCTGGTGGCGGGCAACGGGGCGCTGGAGACGGTGCGTTCCTCCGCACACGTGGCGGGCCCGGGCCTCGGCGGCGGGCTGGTGCAGCTGCTCGGGGCCCCGCTCGCGGTGGCAGCGGACGCGCTGAGCTATCTGGTGTCGGCGTGCTTCCTGAGCCGCATGCGGGTGGCCGAACCTCGGCCCGAGGCCCCCTCCGGAACGTCCCTGCGCGCGCAGGTCGGCGAGGGGCTGGCGTTCGTCCTCCGCCATCCGATCCTGCGGATGATCGCAGTGTCCACCGCGGTGGCGAACTTCTTCACGGCGATGCTCCTGGCCGTCCAGACGGTCTTTCTGATCCGGGTGCTCGACCTGCCGCCCGGCGTGCTGGGGCTGATGCTCTCCGCCGAGGCCGTGGGCGGTCTGGCCGGGGCCGTGTGCGCGGGCGCCCTGGCGCGCCTGGTGGGGCAGGCCCGGGTGATCTGGCTCTCCACCCTCGTGACCGGGCCCTTCGCCGTGCTGTGGCCGCTGGCCGGTCCGGGCCGTGCGGCGATCTGGTTCGCGGTCGCCTCCGCGGCGGTGTTCTTCGGCGGGGTCGTCTACAACGTGGCCCAGGTGAGCTTCCGCCAGATGCTCTGCCCCGACAAGCTGCTGGGGCGGATGAACGCCACCCTGCGCTTCATGGTGTGGGGCACCATGCCGCTGGGCGCGCTGGCGGGCGGGGCCGTCGCCCAGGCCGCGGGGCCTCGTGCCGCGCTGTGGGCGTGCGCGGCCGGGTATCTGCTGGTGCCGCTGCCGCTGCTGCTCTCCCCGCTGCGCCGGATGCGCGACCTGCCGACCGCACCGCACTCCTCCGACCCGGTTCACACGCACTCCTGAAGTACCGCACGGGACACGAAAGGCCGCTGTGCAGTCCAGCAACATCACCTCGCTCTACCTGACCCGCTATCGACGGCTCGGCACGGACGCGCTCCTGCCGGTCACCGGCGCCCAGCGGCGCTTCCTGCTCGCACGCCGCATGGACCCGTCCGGCCGCCCGGCCGTGGTGCCGCTGTTCTTCGCGTTCCCCTCCGGAACGCTCGACCTGGCGCGGCTGCGGACGGCGGCGGACCGGCTGGCCGCCGCCCATCCTGCGCTGCGGGCCCGTCCCGAGACGCTGCGCGGCACACCCGTCCAGCGCATGGGCGACCCGGTCGCCGAGGTGCGCAGAGCCCCGCGGCAGCCCGGCGAGAGCGCGGCCGACGCGCTGCTGCGCACCCTGACCGCCTGGTCCGCCGAGGGCCCGCCGCTGCGGCTGTACCTGGCCGACGACGGACCCGAGGAGATCCTGGCCGTCGCCATGGACCACGCCGTGTGCGACGAGCAGTCCCTCGGCGCGGTCCTGGCCGACCTGTCCGCCGCCTACCGCGACCGCCTCCGCCCCGAAGACGTCGAACCGCGGGCCGCCGCCGAGGCGCTCCAGGGCTACCGCGACGCCGTGCATCTCCAACTCGACGCCGAAGCGCGGGCGTCCTCCGGCGAAGCCCTCGCCTACTGGGCGCAGCGCCTGGCCCCGCTCCGGCCCGCGGCCCCTGCCCGCCGTCCGGGCGCCGGGCAGGCCGCCGGGACCGCACAGGCGCGGCTGCCGGTCGCGGACGGCGACCGCCGGGCCGCGGCCTTCCCCGTCCTGCTGGACGCCTGCGCCGACGCGGCTCGCGTCCTGTACGGCCCCGACTGCCTGCCCCCGCTGGGCTATCCGTGGGGCGGGCGGCCCGCCGCCGCGCCGCCGGTGCTCGGCTGCTTCCTCAACACCGTCGTCCACCCTGCCGCGCCGGGAGCCGACCCCGCCGCCTGGTGGGACGACCTCGATCACGCCGACACCCCGTTCGACGAGGTGACCAGGGCGGCCCGCGCCGCCGGGTGCGAGTGGTCCGGGGCGCTCGACGGGCTGCTGACCTTCGAGGACCTGGGACACCGCCCCGAACTGGTGCTCGGCGGCGTCACCGGGCGCGAGACGCATATCGACGGCCGCCCGGTCCAGGGCCCGTTCGCGGTATCGGTCTCCTACGGGGCCGACCTCCTCGTCCGTATGACCTGGGACCGCGCCGCCGTCGCCGACGGCCTCGCCCAAGAGGCCTTCGCCCGCCTTCTCGACGCGCTGGCCCGATAGGGCCGGTCCGCGTCCCCCTCCGGCCCGGGCGCGCCCGAACGGCGCGCGGCGGCCGGCCGTTGTTCAGCCACCACCCAAAGGACTGATCATGTTCGGACTCTCTCCGTCGCAGGAGATCGTCTGGCTGCACGAGCAGATGCTGCCCGGCAGTCGCGCCTACAACTTCACCGCCACCGTCGATCTACGCGGTTCACTCGACGAGGCGGCGCTGCGCGACGGGCTGGCCGCCGCCCTCGACCGGCACCCGGGGCTGCGCCTCGAACTGGTCGAACAGCCGGGCGGGATACCCGGGCAGCGGGTGCGCGAGGAGTGCGCGCCACGGCTGCGGACGGTCGACCTGACCGGCGAGACGGACCCCGAGTCCGCGTTCGCGGCGCTGCTGCGCGCTGAGGCCGAGGCGCCTCTCGACACCTTCGAGGCCCCGCTGCTGCGCTGGCGCCTGGTCAAGCTCGGCGACGCGCATCACCGGCTCGTCCATGTCGAGCACCACCTCATCCACGACGGGCACTCCTTCGCGATCCTGCTGCGCGACGTGTTCACGGTCTACGGCGCCCGGGTGCGCGGCGAGAAGGTCGAACTGACCGCTGCCCGCTCGTACGAGGAGCACGCGCGCGCCGCCGCGGGACGCGAGCGCGCGGCGAGCCTGGCGCACTGGACGGCCGAGCTGGAGGACGCCGCCTTTGACCTGCCGCTGCCGGGTCTGGCACGGCCGGGGGTGCAGCGGCGCCACGCGGGCGCCCAGCTGCGCCAGACGATCCCCGCGGACCTCGCCGAGCGACTGCGCGCGCACTGCGACGCCCAGGGCCACACCCCCTTCTCCACGCTTCTGACGCTCTACGCCGAACTGCTGCGCCGCCACAGCGGGCGGTCCGACCTGGTCGTGGGCACGGCCGTCGGCAACCGGCCGGAGGGTTTCGAGCAGACCGTGGGCATGTTCGTCAACACCGTCCCGCTGCGGCTGCGGCTGACCCCGCAGGAGGAGGCGGGCACGGCCGTCGACGATGTGACCGACACCCTCATCCGGGCCCTGCCGCACCAGGAAGCGCCGGTCCAGGAGCTGACGCGGGCGCTCGGCCTGCACACCGGCGGCGCGGACAATCCGCTGTTCAGTGTGATGTTCAGCGCCCACGACGCGCTGCTGCCGGAGATCGAAACCCCGGGTCTGGAGGTGTCGCTGTTCGAGGGCTTCAACACGGGCACCACCCGCTTCGACCTCGACGTCGTGCTCATGCCCGACGACCGGCGCACGGTCGGCCCGCGCCGCGGCGCCGCCGGGATGACGCTGGTGTGGGACTACGACCGCGACCTGTTCGAGGAGCGGACCGTACGGCTCCTCATGGAGCGCTTCGAAGCGCTCGTACGGGCCTATCTGGACGCTCCGACCGTGCCGCTGGCGGCGCTGGGCGCCCACCGGGGCGACGCTCCGGCGCAGCCGCACGCCGTGGACCTTGAGGTGCTGGACGCGCTGCCCGGGCGGGACCCGGCCCGGCCCGCGCTCGTCAGCGGTGCGCACCAGCTGACCTACGGCGAACTCGACCGGCAGGTCGAGGAGCTGGTCGCCCGGCTGCGGGCGGCGGGGGTGGCCGAGGGGCAGCCGGTGGCGGCGGTGCTGCCGCGCGGGGTGGAGAGCGTGGTGACGCTGCTGGCGTGTCTGCGCATGGGCGCGGTGTACTGTCCGCTCTCCCCCAACGACCCGGCGGCCCGGCTTGGGACGCTGCTGGACAGGCTGGGTCCCGCGCTGGTGCTGGCGACGCGGGAGAGCGCGCTGGCACTGCCCGCCGAGGGCCCGGCGCCGGCGCTGCTGGACGGCGGGGACTTCCCGGCCGCGCAGCAGGCCGAGCGGATCGAGGGCGCGGCGTACGTCATTCACACCTCCGGTTCCACCGGGCTGCCGAAGCCGGTGGCGGTGGGCCGGGCGGCGCTGGCCGGCCATGTGGCGGGCGTCGCGGAGCGCTACGGCCTGAGCGGCGAGGACCGGGTGCTGCTGTTCGCGCAGCCGTCGTTCGACGTGGCGCTGGAGGAGGTGCTGCCCTCGCTGGCCGCCGGGGCCTGTCTGGTGGTTCCGCGGCGGGAGGTGCCGACCGCGGCCGAGCTGGTCGCCGTGGTGTCCGCACGCCGGGTCACGACGGTCAACCTGCCAACGAGCTATCTGCTCGCGGTGCGCACGGAGCTGTGCCAGGCGCTGGCCGACGGACGCTTCACACCACGTCTGATCGTCGTCGGCGGCGAACGGCTGCCTGCCGAGGCACTGCGTGAGCTGCTCGACAGCACCGATGCGACCGTGCTCAACGCCTACGGCGTCACCGAGGCCGCCGTGACCTCTACCGTCCACCACATCACCTCCGGCGATCTCGCCGACGGCGCCGAGGCGCCGCTGGGCGTGGAGTTGCCCGGTGTACGCGTCCACGTCCTCGATGCCGGGCTGCGCCCCCTGCCCGAGGGAGCGGTGGGCGAGCTCGCGATCTCCGGCGCCGGACTCGCGGACGGCTATCTCCGCAACGAGGAGGCGACGCACACCCGGTTCACGCACGTGCCCGCTCTCGGCGGCGCGCGGGTCTATCTCACCGGCGACGTCGGCTACCGCGACGGAGAGGGCCGGGTGTGCTTCCTGGGCCGTCGCGACAACCAGGTGAAGCTGCGCGGCTACCGCATCGAGCTGGAGGAGGTCGAAGCGGCTGCCTCGGCCGAACTCGGGGGCGCGTCCTGCGCGGTGGTCCTCGACCGCGAGGGTCCTGCGGGTCCCCGGCTGGTCGGGTTCGTCCAGGCGGAGGCGGAGCCGGACCAGTCCGCGCTGCACGCGGCGCTGGCCAAGCGCCTGCCCACGGCCCTGGTCCCGGGCCGCTGGGTGCGGCTGGACGCCATGCCGGCGCTGCCCGGCGGCAAGGCGAACCGGCATGTGCTGACCCGTATGCTCGCCGATCTGCCGCAGGACGCGGAGGCCGCCGACGAGCCGGCGGACCGTGATGTCGCGCTGCTGGCGGAGGGCTGGCGGGAAGTGCTGGGGCACGCGGACTTCACGCCGTCCTCGCACTTCTTCCAGGTGGGCGGGCACTCCCTGCTGGCCGCGCAGCTCGCCGCCTGGCTGGAGCCCCGGATCGGGGGCAGGCCGCCGCTGCGTGTGCTGTTCCAGAACCCGGTCCTGGCCGAGCAGGCCCGCGCGGTGCGCGAGGTGGCCGCATGATGAGCGCTGCGCCCGCCGGGCCCGCGGTGAGGTCCGGGACGACTCCGTCTTCGGTGCTGGAGAACGGCTGCCGTGAACTCGTCGACTCCTTCGAGTCGTTCATCCGCCGCGAGCTGGCGCCGCTGGCGGCCGAGTTGCCGGAGACCGCCGATCTGCCGCCGGCCGACCTGCGCGACTATGTGCGCCGCCGTTCGGCGGCGCTGGGCTTCTACGCCGGCGACTATCCGGAGGAACTCGGCGGGGCCGGCATGCCGTTCACGGCCGTCGTGCTGCTGCACCACGCCGCGGGCCGCAGCGGCTGCCCGCTCGCCCCCTACGCGCTGGCCGGCTCCGACGGGCCGAGCCCGCTGCTGCTGCAGGGCACCGAGGAGCAGATCGCGCGGTATCTGGCGCCTCTGGTGCGCGGTGAGGCGACACGCTGCCTCGCGCTCACCGAGCCGCACGCCGGGTCCGACGCGTTCCGCCTCACCAGCACCGGCCAGCGCGACACCGCCACCGGCGAGTGGGTTCTGTCCGGCCGCAAGACCTTCGTCAGCAACGCCGACCGCGCGGACTTCGCCCTGGCGGTGGTCTCCGTCGACGGCGAGGCGACCGCGTTCATCGTGGACATGGACAACCCGGGGCTGCGGATCGGCCAGCGCTACGAAGGCATGTCGGGCGAGCCGATGTTCGAGCTGATCCTGGACGAGCTCCGGCTGCTGGCCGACGCCGTCATCGGCGGCGAGGACGGCGTCGGCGCGGCGATGGGCAACGGCATCGACAGCCTGTCCCGGGGACGCCTGGTCGTCGCCGCCATGTGCAACGGCATCGCCGAGCACGCTCTGGCGCAGGGCGTCGCCTACGCGCGGGAGCGCCGCGCATTCGGCGAGCGCATCGGCTCGTACCAGCATGTGCAGGAACACCTGGTCAGCAGCCGTGCCGAGGTGGAGTCGGCCAAGCTGCTCACGCTCGCCTGCGCCCAGCTCGTCGACGCGGGCGCCGAGGCGCCGGAGAACGCGGCGCTGGCCAAGCTGACCTCGTCCGAGACTGCGGTCCGGGTCGTGGACCGGGCGCTTCAGGTGCACGGTGCGACGGGCTGGGTGCGCGGACATCCGCTGGAGTTCCTGTACCGGTACGTCCGGATGATGACGATCATCGAGGGAACGTCCGAGATCCAGAAGGTCATCGTCGCCCGGGCCATGGGCCTGGGCTGAGCCGCACCCGACGACGAACGGAACACTGATGAACAGCACTTGTGAGCAGCGGCTCAGCATCGAGCAGGGCGCGGCCGCGGAACCCTTCGACGTGCTCGGCCGGTTCGACCACTGGGTCCGCACCGCGCCGCACGCGCCCGCCGTCGAGGACGGCGAACTGCGCTGGACCTACGCCGAGCTGGACGCGCTCGCCGACCGCACTGCGGACGCCCTGCGCGACCGGGTGCGCCCCGGCGACCTGGTCGGCGTGTGCCTGGACCGGTCGGCGGCGCTGGTCGCCCTCGCGGTGGCCGTCGCCCGGCTCGACGCCGTCTATCTGCCGCTGGGCCCCCGGCCGGGCGAGCGGCGTCTCGCCGCGGTGGCCGAACGGCTGCACATGGCCTGCCTGGTCGGCGACCCGGCGCTGCTGCCCGTGCCGCACGAGGACGGGGCGTCGCACGGGGACCGGGTCTCGCACGAGGACGGAGAGCGGCTGCCGCTGCCCCTGCCGGCCGCCGGCGCGAACGCCGCGGCCGACGCCGTGGCCGTGTTCCCGCCCGCGCGGGACGGGCGGGCGGGCGCGCCCGAGGGGGCGTTCTACGCGGTCCTCACCTCGGGTTCGACCGGCGTGCCCAAGGCGGTCGCGGTCGGCGGGGCCTCGCTCGGCGCGCTGCTCTCCTGGTACGCCGGACACACCGGATCCGGCCCCGGCGACCGGCACAGTCTGCTGATCGGCGTCGCCTTCGACCCGCACATCATGGAGCTGTGGGCGGCGCTCACCACCGGGGCCGCGCTGGCCGTGCCGCCCGAGGAGGTGCGCTGGGACCCCGAGGCGCTCACCGGCTGGTGGCGGCGGGCCCGGGTGAGCTGCGCGATCCTGCCGACTCCGCTCGCGGAACTGGTGCTCGAGCGGCCCTGGCCCGGCCTTGAGGACCTGCGTCACCTCGTGGTGGGGGGCGACCGGCTGCGGCGCTGGCCCGCGCCGGAGGTCACCGCGCGGGTGCACAATGTGTACGGGCCCGCGGAGGCGACCGTGTCGACCACCGTCCACACTCTCGACCCCGTGCGGGAGGACACCGCCGTTGCGCCTCCGATCGGGCTTCCGGTCGGCGGCGCGGCCGTGTGCGTGACGGACGCCGCGGGCCGGATCGTGCCCCGCGGCGAAGCCGGCGAACTGCGCATCGGCGGCGGCTGTCTGGCCCTGGGCTATCTCGACGAGGAACTCACCGCCCGGCGCTTCGTCCCCGCGCCGCCCGGCGCCGACGCCGACGGTCAGCGCGTCTACCGCACCGGGGACCGGGTGCGGATGCGCGCCGACGGCGTCCTGGAGTTCCTGGGCCGCATCGACGACCAGGTCAAGGTCAGCGGCGTACGCATCGAACCCGCCGAAGTGGAAACCGCGCTCGAACGCGACCCCCGCGTCCGCAGGGCCGCCGTCGTCGCCCGCCCCGGGCCCGCCGGCGACCTTCAACTCATCGCGTTCGCACAGCGGGCGCCCGGGCGGGAGGCCGCGCCCGCCGCCGAGCTGCTGGACGCCGTGCGCGCCTGGCTGCCCGAACAGGCGGTACCCGCACGTCTGCACCACGTCGACGCGTTCCCCCTGGACGCCAACGGCAAGGTGGACCGCACCGCACTCCTGGACGCCGAGGAGCAGCGGTCGCCGGCCCCGTCCGCCGGAGGCGGCGCGGCAGTCGCCGTCGAGAGCACCGAGGAACTGGTCGTCCGGCTGTGCGGCGGGCTCCTGGGCGGTGTGGCGCTCGGCCCGCTGGACAACTTCCGCGCGGCGGGCGGAACGTCGCTCGCCGCGGCCCGGCTGCTGGCCGCTCTGGAGTCGTCCTGCGGGGTTCGCCTGCGCGCGCCCGAGGTACTGCGCCAGCCAGATCTGCGCAGCCTCGCCGCGCTGGTCGACGCCCGGCGGGCCACCGTGTCGGCAGGGGTGTGAGATGTCCGGAACCGAAGGAGTCCCCGCGGTGTTCACCGCCGACCAGGGCGACGGCATGCTCGCCCTCATCACCGACCGGGCGCGGTCCGCGCCGCGGTCGCTGGCCGTATCCGACGGCACGGCCTTTCTGACGTACGAACAGCTGACGGCCGCCGCGGGACGGCTGGCCGGAGCGCTGCGCGAGCGCGGGGTCCGCCCGGGTGCAGCGGTCGGCATGCTGCTGCCGCACTCGGTGCGCACGGTCGTCGCCCAGCTCGCCGTCTGGTGGGCGGGCGGCTCCTATGTGCCGCTTGACGCGGGGTATCCGCGCTCGCGCACGCAGGCGATGCTCGCCGACACCGATGCCGTGCTGACGGTCGGCGACAAGAATCTGCTGGAGGCCGCGGGCATCCCGGCCGAGCGGGCACTCGCGCTGCCGCGCGATGTGGCGGAGCTCCCCAGGGGCGAGACGCCCGAACCGGCCGCGTACGAGCCCTCGGCCCCCGCCTATGTGCTCTACACCTCCGGTTCGACGGGTCGCCCCAAGGGGGTGGCCGTCCCGCACCGCGCGGTGGCCGCGCTGGCGGCCGCGCCCGGTTTCACGACGCTCACGGCGCGCGACCGCGTCCTGTTCCACTCGCCCCTCACCTTCGACGCCTCCGTCTTCGAGGTGTGGGCGCCGCTGGCCAACGGCGCGGCGGTGGCGGTCTCCACCGCCGACCGGCGCTCGCTCGACGACCTCTCCCGGGACGTGGAGCGGCTGGGGGCGACGGTGGCGCTGTTCACCACGGCGCTCTTCCACCATCTCGCCGCCCGGCAGTCGCCGCTGTTCTCCGTGTTGCGCGGCGTGCTGGTCGGCGGCGAGGCCCTGTCGGCCCAGCACGCCCGCACCGTGCTGCGGGCCCATCCCTGGCTGGAGCTGGTCAACGTCTACGGGCCCACCGAGGCCACGGTGTTCGCCACCGCGCACCGGGTCCGCGAGGCGGACTGCGCGGGGCCGCCGCCCATCGGGCGGCCCGTTCAGGGCGCGACGGCGCATGTGCTCGACGCGCAGGGCGAGCCGGTGTCCCCGGGGGCCGTCGGCGAACTGTGGATCGGCGGGCCCCGTCTCGCCCTGGGCTATCTCGGACAGCCCGAGCGCACGGCCGAGTGCTTTGCCGAGCACCCGGTGCACGGGCGGCTGTACCGCAGCGGCGACCTCGTCTCCGTACGCGCCGACGGCGTGCTCGACTTCCACGGCCGGGCCGACGACCAGCTCAAGGTGCGCGGCTTCCGCATCGAGCCGGGGGAGGTGGAGCACGCCCTGCGCACCCATCCGGATGTGGCGGACGCCGCCGTGGTGGTGCAGCGGCGCTCGGAGGACGACGCCCGGCTGACCGCGTTCGTCGTGCCCGGCGCGCGGCGCCCCGATCCCGTCGCGCTGCGCGACCACGCCATCGGGCTGCTTCCCGCGCACATGGCGCCAGGCGCGTGGGCGTTCCTCGATGCGCTGCCGCTCACCGGCAGCGGCAAGGTCGACCGGCGCGCGCTCGCCGAACGGCCTGCGGGCGCGGCCCAGACGGCCCCGGAGGGCGTCGGCCCCGCGCTGTCCCCCATCGAGCGGGCGGTGGCCGAACTGTGGGGCCGGGCGCTGGAGCAGGAAGTCGACCGGGCGGACGCGGACTTCTTTGACCTCGGCGGGCACTCGCTGCTCGCCCTGGTGATCGTCGACGACCTGCGCGAGGAGCTCGGGGTGGAGTTGACGCTCCCGGAGTTCTTCGCGGACCCCACGGTGGCGGGCCAGGCCCAGCTGGTCGAACAGGCGCTGCGCGACATGCTCGGGGAGGACGGGTGAGCACTGCGGGGAACGTGTCCCGGCACGGCGCGCCGGACGACGGGCACGCCGGCACGCAGCACGAACTGCTGCGCCGTGCCCGCGAGCGCCGCGCCAAGGCCGGCCTGACGGCGGCTGCGCACGCCGCGGGCGCGGCGGGCCCGGCGCCGCTCTCCCGGGCCCAGCGCCGCATGTGGCTGATGGAGCGCCTGGGCCATGACCCGGCCGCCTACAATGTGCCGTTCGCGACCCGGCTGCGCGGCCCCCTCGACCTGGAGGCGCTCGGCAGTGCGCTGACGGCCCTGGTGCGCCGCCACGAGGTGCTGCGTACCCGGTACGGACAGCGGGACGGCGAGCCGTACCAGGAGGTCGGGCCGGTCTGCCCGGTGCCGGTGCGCGTGGCAGACGACCCCGCCGCGCTGCGCGAGGAGGCCGAGGCCCCCTTCGACCTGACGGCGGGTCCGGTGCTGCGCGCCCTGGTCGTGCGGCACGGGCCCCAGGACGCGACGGTGCTGCTGACGCTGCATCACATCGCGGTCGACGGCGGATCGCTGGGTGTGCTGGCCGGGGAGCTCGCGGAGCTGTACGCGGCGGTACGCGAGGGCCGCTCCCCCGGGCTCGCCGAACCGGCCCCGCAGTACGCGGACTTCGCCCGCCGCGAGCGCGCGGACACCGCGTCCCTGGACGCCGGGCTCGCCTACTGGTCGAAGCGGCTGGCGGGTGCGGGGCCGGTGCCGCTGCCCGGCGGCGACCCCGCGCTGCGCGGTCGGTCGCGGGTGCTGTCCGCGGAGCTGACGCCCGAGGCCGTCGACGGGCTGCGGGCCGTGGGCCGCGACCATCGGGCCACGCTGTTCACGGTGGTCCTCGCCGGGGCGTTCGCCACGCTCCTGGAGGCCACGGGCCGGGAGGACCTCGTGGTCGGCTGCGCGAGCAGCCACCGGGAGCGGGCGGGGCTGCGCGATCTGGTCGGGCTGTGCGTCAACACCCTGCCGATACGGGCGGATCTGGCCGGCGCGCCGGACTTCGGCACGCTGCTGACCCGGGTGCGGGACGGGCTGCTGGAAGCTCAGCAGCACCGCGAGGCGCCCTTCGACCTGATCGTGGAGCGGCTGGGTGAGACAGCGCGCGGTGAGAGCGGCGACGCGCTGGTCGCGGTCACCGCCGATGTGCTGCCGGAGCCCCTCGCGCTGCGGCTGGCGGGGACACGGGCGGAGCCTGTGGAGATCGACCTGGGCCGGGCCAAGTTCGGTCTGGGTTTCTATCTCGAGGCCGTTCCCGAAGCGCCGCGCTGCCTGGTGCAGTACGACCGGGGCCGGCTCGACGAGGCTGGTGCGCGGCGGCTGCTGCGGTCCTTCGCGGATCTCCTGGCGTCGGTCTCGTCGGATCCCGGGCGGCCGCTGTCCCGGCCCGGTCGGGCGCAGGCGGAGGACGTCCCCGCGCCGGGCGGGCGGGCCGGGCAGGCCCGGCAGCCCGGTCCGGCCGGGGCGGCGGACCCGGCCGCGCGGCCGG